>WRDW01000026.1 GCA_009779995.1 Oscillospiraceae bacterium
AAGTCCGCGTCCTTCAAGCGCTGCGTTTTCTCATAATGGTTCATTTTTTCAACCCACTACGATTATATCACATCCACTCCCTTTCTGCAAGCACTGTTTTGAAAGTTTCCGAGGAGGCCTAATGTTTAGGATGGGTACGCCTTGCCCAAACATCTACGCGCTGGACTGTACGGCGCTTATGCTGCCCTACGCGGCTTCCAAGACGATGCCTCCCGTGTACCGGGTTGCGGCGGCCCTGACCGAGGAGATCGACGCCGACATCCTCGGTCAGGCCGTCCGGGACCTGGTCCCGCGCTTTCCGGCGCTGTACGTCAAACTGCGCAAGGGCTTTTTCTGGGACCGCCTGGAGCATACGCCCGGCCGCGGCATCGCCATGGAGGACGGGGAGCCATGCCGCCCCTTCCAATATAAGGACAGAGAAGAGCCCTTGCTCCGGGTGCTGTATCACGGGAACGAGCTGGCTGTCGAGTGCAGCCATTTCAGCGCGGACGCCACCGCCGCCATGGCCTATCTGAACTCCCTCGCCGCAAGGTATCTCGAGCTGCGGGGCTATGCCATCGAAAAAAGCCGTATCGTGCTGGATTGCCGGGACGAGCCAACGGAAGCGGAGCTTGCGGACGGCTATCGGGCCGTGTATGAAAAGCCAAAAGACAAGAAAGTCCCCCTTGAGGGCATGGCTTATAAATACCTGGCGCGGCGAAGGGACGGTCGGCGTCAGATCACGCAAGTGCAGATGCCCATCGACGCCACGAAGCGGCTGCTGAAGGAGAAATACGGCGGCTGCACCGTCTCCGAATACCTGATAGCGGTTTACGCCTGCGCGTTTTTACAGCTGTATAAGATAATCCCGAAGCAAAGGCGGCCGATTCGCTTCTCTATCCCCATCGATCTGAGGCACTTCTGGCCAATGGATACGCTGCGCAACTTCGCGGCCGCCGCGTCGGTCACTTTATTGCCGGCGCAGGCGGATTGCGGCTTTCAGGATATCCTGGAGCATGTCCGCCGGGAGATGCGGGAAAACGTGACCCAAGAGAAGATGCGCGCGTTCATCAGCCAGACCGTCAGCTATCTGGACATGCTGGGCGCCGTTCCCGGCTTCGTGAAACGGCTGGCCGTCCGCGCCGGCTCCCCTCTCCTGGGGAAGGCTGTATGGCCCTATACCTCCTCCATATCGAATCTCGGCTACATCCGCCTGCCGCCCTCCCTTGCGGAGCATGTCCAGAGCTGCACGTTTGCCCTGGGGGGATTTGACCTGCCCAGAATTGTCTGCGCGGCGGTGGGCGTCAACAATGTCATGACCGTAACTTTTTCTTCTGTGGATGAGTGCGCGGTGCGGGATTTTTGTATCGCGTTTTGGGAGCGCGACGGGTTGCCCGTGCGCGTCACTGTCAGGGATTTTTAGCAAAGGGGGACTGTATGCCTTTCAAAACGACGTATGCGCTGGACAGCACGGCGCTCGTGCTGCCCTACACCATAAGCGAGCGGATGCCGCCCGTATACCGCTTCCTGCTGACATTCAGGGAGGAGCTTGATCCGGCTGTTCTGGAACAGGCCGTCCGCGATCTTGCCGCGCGCTTCCCCATCATGTATACCAGGCTGCGCAGGGGCTTCATTTGGGATTTCCTGGAGGATGCGACGGATTGCGTCGCTGTGGAAAAGGACGACGGCCGCCTGTGCCGCCCCTTCGATTACAGGGGCGGCGCGCCGCTCCTGCGGGTGATATACCGGGGGAACGAGCTGGCGGTGGAATGTACGCATTTCACCATCGACGGCCACAGCGCCACGGTGTACATGTTCTCCCTGGCCGCAAGATATTTGGAATTGCTGGGCCACACAATAGAAAAAAATCGTTTTGTCCGGGACTGCCGGGACAAGCCGGCACAATCGGAGCTCGCGGACGCCTTCCGCGGGGACTATGGCAGGCCGGAGGAGAAAATCCGCCAGGTAGGCCCCCCGGCGTTCCAGGGCCCCGGGAAGCGCGAGAAGGGCTGCCTGCGGGCCACTGTGATAGAAATGCCCATCGACGCCATGAAGGTGCTGCTGAAGGAAAAATACGGCGGCTGCACCATCACGGAATACCTGGCCGCCGTCTACACCCTCGGCTTTCTGGACGCCCGCAAAAAAAGCGGCTCGCGCAAACCGGTGGCGATGGAGGTGCCCGGCAACCTGCGTCACTTCTGGGACACGGACACGCTGCGCAACTTTTCGGTGGGCATCGTCTTCGACGTCATGCCGGAGCAGGGGGGTTACAGCATCGATGATGTGATAGAGCTCATCTGCCGAGAGATGAAAGAAAAGCTGACCAAGGACAAGATGAAGGCCTTCATCCACCAGAATGTCCGCTACCTGAAGCTGCTGGGCGTCATCCCCGGCTTCGTGAAACGGCTTGCGTTTACCCTGGGGCTTCCCCTGATTGTCACGCGGTGGCCCATCACCTCCGGCATCACAAATATCGGTTACATCCCCTTGCCCCCCTCTTTGGCAGGGCACATTGCGCGCTACGCGATCATCCTGGGCCGCTTCGCGGTGAACCGGGTCGTCTGCTCCGCCGTGGGCATCAACAACACCATGGCGGTGACAATTTCGGCCTCCAACGGGAGCACGGACATCCAGGATTTCTGCCTCGCGTTTTGGGAGCGCGACGGCCTGCCCGTAAAAAAGGAGGTCCTATGAGCGCGACCGCAAAGACCTATGCCCTCGACAGCATGGCCCTGCCCCTGCCCTATATGCCGGTATCCAAGTCGAGCCCCCTGGTGTTCCGGCTCATGGTGGCTTTGACGCAGGAGGTCAATCCGGCAACGCTGCAGCAGGCCGTGCGCGACCTGATCGAGCGCTTTCCCATCATGTATACGCGGCTGCGCCCGGGCTTCATCTGGGGAAAGCTGGAGGATGCCGTCGACTGTGACATCGTGCGCAGGGACGAGGGCGTCCCCTGCCGCCCTTTCCATATAAAAGGGGAGAAGCCCATCCTGCGGGTGCTCTACAGCGGGCGCAGCATCGCGGTCGAGTGCACCCACCTGACCTGTGACGCCAACGGCGCCGCCGTCTATCTCAACTCCCTGGCTGCAAGATACCTGGAGCTGCAAGGCCATGCGATTGAGAAAAGCTCCATTGTTTTGGATTGCCGCGACCGGCCCGCCGCGTGCGAGCTGGAGGACTATTACCGGGCGGCCTATCAAAAAACGAAGCAAAAATCCGGCCCCGTGGTCGATCCGCCGGCCTACCAATGCCTGATGGAGCGCAGGCCGGACGTCCTCCGGGTGACGAGGGCCGAAATTCCCATCGGCGCGCTGAAAAACCTGCTCGCCGAAAAGTACGGCGGCTGCACCGTCACGTGCTACCTGTGCGCCGTGTATGCCTGCGCCTTCCTGCACTTGTATGAAAAAAAGCCGGACCGGAAAAGGCCGGTGCGGCTTGCCGTCTCAACGAACCTGCGCCATTTTTGGGATACGGGCACCCTGCGCAATTTTGTGGGGCTGGCCCATATCGACGTGGCGATGGACCGGCGGGATTACAGCTTCCGGGACGTGCTTGCCCTGGTGCGCGGGGAGATGGAGGAGAAGCTGACCGACGAAAAGCAGGCAGCGTTCTTGAACCAGAGCGTCCGCTACCTGGATATTCCTGTCGTGAAAATCATCCCCGGCTTTTTGAAGCGGGCCGGGGCCGCCCTCGTATTCCCCGTTGCCGAGCGGCGGTGGCCGCACACCTCCACCCTCTCGAATTTGGGCTACATCCCCCTCCCCCCCTCGCTGGCCGCGCACGTAGAGAGCTATGCGTTTATCATGGGCGAAATGTCCGGCAGCCGAATAACCTGCACCGCCGTCGGCTGCCGTAACGCTATGACCGTCGCTTTCAGCGCCGTCAACGAAAGCACAGCCATCCAGGACTTTTGCATCGATTTTTTGCAAAAGGACGGCTTGCCCGTTTTGCGGCATTCCTATCTCGGCGCGTGATTCCGATTTCTCCCGGCGCGGCCTGCACCTCAACGGCTATTCCACCCGCCGGTGGTGTTCCAGCGGTAGGGAGCGCCCGTCCGTCAGTCGCGGGTGCTGCTCGCACTATTTGGTTGGCTCGCAGTCGTTTCCTGCCATTGGCATACCGAGTTGCAAGTCCCCTGCCAAACAGGGGGTTTGCCGCACACCTTGCGAAATCGCGAATTATCGTTTCTCGATAATTGGAAATGGCTTCGTCAAAATGACGAAAGTGATTATTCGGCCTCCTCCGACACCTCGGCGGGGGCCGACTTGATGGCCGCCAGCTCGCCCGCGGCCTTCACCAGGGCTGTCACGTCGGTCATGAGCTCGGCGGCGGTGGAGCGCACCATGAGGTTCGGGTCGTTGATAGCCAGCCAGGCCAGGTCCGCCTGGCCGGTGAGCTTGCGCGCCGCCGCCTGGCGGATCACGGGCTCCACGTCGTTTTTGGCCACCTGGGCGATGGCCTGCTGGTTCACGATTTGCAGCACGGACATGTGGCGCAGCTCGGGCTCGGGATCGTGCAAAGCCACTGCCGCCAAGGCTTCCAGGGCTTCCGCTTTGTCGATGAATTTGATCAGCTGCTCCACGGCCTTTCGGCGCACGATAGGCTCGCCATCCATGGAGGAGGCCTTGCCCAGCGCGGCGATGTCCGTGAGGTGTTTGATAGCGGCGCGGCGCACGTAGCTCTTTTCGTCGCCCAGTGCGTAGGGGATCAGCCACTTCTGCAGCTCCTCCTGGGTGTATTCCCCGCCCAGCAGGATCTGCCGCCCCAGGCGCTCCACCACCATGTAGCGCAGA
This sequence comes from Oscillospiraceae bacterium, assembly GCA_009779995.1. Classification (GTDB taxonomy): domain Bacteria; phylum Bacillota; class Clostridia; order Oscillospirales; family Acutalibacteraceae; genus WRMQ01. Next base: position 4,773 of record WRDW01000026.1, read on the forward strand.
TACCAAACGCCCACCTCCAGGCCGCCCGCTGCGACGCCCTCCAGGGCGCGCGGCTGCGTATCGTGCTCCACCAAGACGTCCATGATGCTCTTTTCGCTGCTCTCCTGCTGCTTTGCCCGCGCGAGGATTTCCTCGCGCTTGCGGGCCTTGTCGGCCTCCTCCTGCCGCTGCTGCTCATCCTGTGCCTCGCGGCGCAGCTGCTGCTCGTCCACTATGGGTTCCCCGGCGCGGTTTTTCTTCGCCATACTTCTTCCATCCTTTCCTCTCTGAAACAATGAATAATAAATATAAAAAATAAACTGACAAAAAAGGCTGCGTTCCTCCGGGTTCTCACCTAATTTTACCGCACTTTGGCGCGCCTGTCAAGGAAAATCCGGCATATCGCGGCGATGCGCAAAACTTTTTCACTTTTCGCCCGCGAAGCCCGTGAAATGGCCCGAATTCGCGAGGATGAATTCCTTCGCGGGGGCCAGCAGCGCCTCCCCCTGTTCCAAGGCCAGCGCGGCGAAGCGGGCGTCGTCCCGTTTGATCTCCTCCCGCACCAGGGAGACCTGCTCGTTGTCCTCATCGTAGGCGTCGTATTCCCGCTGGAAAATCTCCGCATATTCCCCGCCCACCAGACACCACGCGGCCTCCAGCGCCGCCCGGGTGAGGGGCTGCCCGTTTCTCCTGAAAAACTCGCTGAGGGCTTCGCGGCCGTCCTGGAGCACGTAGCCCAGGACGTAGACCAGCCGCCGGGGCTGCGTGAGCGCGCCGTAGGCGGCCTGCATGTCGGGCTCTTTCTCCAGTTTCGCCTGTATGCCGCAGCACAGGCCCTCGACGAGCCGCCCGGGCGGGGTATCGATCAGCTGCTGCTGCGTGACGGTTTTAAACTGCGCGCGCAGCTCTTTTTCGCGCTCCAGCGCGGCGATGAGGGCGTCCCGCGCCCTGTTGCGCTTCCTGGAGGAGCGCATGGCCATGACCCACAGAAACAGGCAAAGCAGCGCGGCGGCGGCTGTGACGATGTACAGGGCCGGGAACTCCTGGATGGATTGGCGGATGGTGCCTAGCATTTTTTATTTCCCTTCTTTATTTCAGTTATAAAAGGAACCCACTGCTATGCCTCTGCCGCCGAAAGCGGTCAGCCGCTCCGCGGAACCCTTCCTCAGTCGCCCGAGGCGACAGCTCCTCCCGCGGGGAGGAGCCTTGGGGATTAGGTGGGAAGCGACATCGATTCCACACGGTTGTGTTTGCGCCGTCCCCCACCGGGTGGATTTATTCTTTCATCAACGCGGCATAAATTTCGCTTTTGCGATGCCCCGTCTCTTTCGCCGCGAGCCTGGCGGCTTCGCTGGCGCCCAGGCCTTGGGTGATGTTCTCTCTTGCTATGGCGATGGCGTCTTCAAAGAGCATTTTTTCGGGCTTTATCGGGGCCGCGCCCGCCAGGACGAGCACGATCTCGCCTTTGAGCTTTTCGTCCGCGTATTTCTCCGCGGCCTCCTCGCAGGTGGTGTGGATAACCTGCTCGTGCAGCTTGGTGAGCTCGCGGACGATTGCCAGGGGGCGTTCGCCGAAATGCTCGGCGAAGTCCCGCAGGGTGTGCGGCAGCTTGTGCGGGGCCTCGTAGAAGAGCATGGTGCGCTGCTCACCCGCCAGGGAAGCCAGGTGCTCCCGGCGGCCGCGTTTGTTGGTGCTCAGGAAGCCCTCGAAGGTGAAGCGCCCGCCGGGCAGGCCCGAGAGGGCCAGCGCCGTGACGCAGGCGGCGGGGCCGGGCACGCTCTCCACGGGGACGCCGGATTCGTGGCAGGCGCGCACCAGGTCCTCGCCGGGATCGGAGATGGCGGGCATCCCGGCGTCGGTCACCAGGGCGCAGGATTCCTCCCCCTGCAAGCGCTTGAGAATGGACGCGCCGCTCTCCCTGCGGTTGTGCTCGTGATAGCTCACCATGGGGGTGGCGATTTCAAAATGATGCAGCAGCTTGCGGGTCACGCGGGTGTCCTCCGCCGCGATGAAATCCACGCAGCGAAGCGTTTCTATTCCCCTGGGGGACATATCGCCCAGGTTGCCGATCGGGGTTCCCACGACGTACAGCTTTCCCATGGAACTATCATAGCACAGGTGGAAATAAAATGCAAGCCTTACGCATAGAATCGTAGGGGACGGCATCCTGCCACCCGTGAAGAGCGCAAATTTTAAAATGGCATGAATGCCGCCCGAAAAGCGTTCTATTTTTTTCGAGTGGCAAGAATGCCACCCCTACAGTCAGGAGGATTCATATGACAAGCCTGCTCAGCCCCTGCTATCCCTTCCAGCTCGGGGCGCTGCCCTTCGCCTACAACGCCCTGGAGCCGAACATCGACGCGGCCACCATGGAGATCCACTACACGCGGCATTTCAAGGAGTACGTGGACAACTTGAACGCCACGCTGGCGGAGTGCCCGCGATTGCAGTGCTGCAACCTGGAGGAGCTACTGCGCTGCTGCGACCGCCTGCCCGCCAACCTGCGCACGCCCATCCGGCGCTACGCCGGCGGGGCCTACAACCACGCAATGTACTTCGAGGGGCTCACCCCGGGGGGCAGCCCGCCCTGCGGGACCCTCGCCCGGGCGATCGACTGCACCTACGGCAGCACCGAGCTGTTCAAGGCCCAGCTGAAGGCCAAGGCCACGGAGGTGTTCGGCTCGGGCTACGCATGGCTGGCGGCCAGCCGCACGGGGCGTTTGGCCATCATGGCCACCGCCAACCAGGATACGCCCCTGCCCTGCGGGTGCGTCCCCCTGCTGAACGTCGACGTTTGGGAGCACGCCTACTACCTCAAGTACCAGAACCTGCGCGCGAACTACATCGACGCATGGCTGCGCGTGACGGACTTCGGCAGGGCCTCGGTGCTGCACGAGGAGAGGTTCTGCTGAGACTGCGATAGCAGCGTGCGGCATGAATGCCGCCCCTACAGTTGGCAAGATCATTTGCAGGTATGTAGGCAGCATATCCTGTAGGGGTGGCATTTTTGCCAGCCGAACCCCAAGCACCCCCTGGAAAAATTTAATAATTCTCAATTGTTGCCGCAAAAACCCTTGCTTTTTTCGGCGGTATGCTCTATAATATTTGTTAGGGTAATATGGAGGAGCTTTAGTTCGGTAAAAAGGGGGCGTTTGCTTGGCGGGGGACCTGCACTGCCACACCAGGCTTTCACTGGGGTCTATGGGGATAGACGACCTGATCATGCTGGCCAAGAAGCGCGGCATCGCCACCATCGCGATCACCGACCTGGACTGCCAGGCGGGCACCATCCGGGGGAAGGTGATCGGGGAGCGGCACGGGGTGACGGTCATCCCGGGCCTCGAAATCTCCTGCACGGACGAGCAGTCCGGCCGGGAGATCCACATGCTGTGTTACCTCAGCGACAGCCCCGACCGCCTGGAGGGCCTTTGCCACGCCAACCTGCTGGAACGCAAGAAGGCCGCGCAGTACATGTTGCTCAAGTTCGTCCAGCGCTTCCCCGTGGAGCCCACGCTGGTGCATGAGTGCGCCCGGGGCGCCACCTGCATCTACCCCCAGCACATGATGCGCGCGCTGATGGAGAGCGGCCTGACCGACCGGATTTACAGCGACGTCTACCACGAGCTCTTCACGCCGGAGAGCCCGCGCAATATCCTGCGCGAGGCGCGCTTCCCCGCCCCCCTGGAGGTGCTGGAGGCCATACACCAGTCCGGCGGCATCGCCGTGCTGGCCCACCCGGCCGAAAACGGCGCGACGGAGCTGCTGGAAGACCTGGTGCGCGCGGGGCTCGACGGGGTGGAGGTGTTCCACAGCGCGAATTCCCGGGAGGAGCAGAAGCAGCTGCTGGCCATGGCGAAGGCCGAGAACATGCTGGTGACCGGGGGCAGCGACTTCCGGGGGATGTACGGCGTGGGCTGCGTGACCGTGGGGCACGAGCAGGTGAACGACGCCCAGGTGAGCTCCCTGCTCAGCTACAAATCGCGCATGAACCGCGCGAAGCGGCAGGCCGCCGCCGCGTCATAGGGAGGGCTTGAGGGCACTTATGGAACAACACGACGACATCAAAATATTCGCCCCCGAGGCGGCCGAAAATCCGCCCCCGGAGGACCTGGACAGGCTTGCCGAACAGACCGAGGCCCTGCGCGAGAGCGGGAACCTCGGCGCGGCCAAGGGCCTGGGGCGGGAGCTCGCTTCCCTTTCGGCGCAGAGCCCGGAGCTGACTGCCCTCACGCAGAGCTTCGGCTTCGCGCTCACGCCCGCGCGCGAGCAGCAGCTGCACGTATTGATGGTGTTCTCGGGCCAGCACGCCCTGCGGGCGCAGCTGCCGCAGCTGCTCTCTGAAGCCGCCGTGACGGCCATGAACAACTACCTCATCAACCACTCTAAAGATTTTTGGGATACGATTTCCGACGGCAGCGCCTTCACGCAGTACCTGCTGGCGGCGCGGGAGGCGGCGCAGTCGGTGTCCGTGGGCGAGGCCTTCGCCCGCCGCTGCGGCCAGGAGGACAACCCCGACCTGCGCGAGCTGGGCGCGACGGTGTTCACCGCGGCGGCGGAGCTGGTGCGGGCCCGGTGGGAGGCGGCGAAGTGAAGTACGTCGCTCCGCGATACTCCCTCACCGCTGCGGCGGAGCTCCCTCACGGAGGGAGCCAGGGGATTACAGTCGAGAGGTAAGCTTATTTGATAGAACTCATTCATCGCTCTATTGACTTCGAGCGCGACCGGGCGTATGTGCTGGAATGCCATTGCAGGATCAACTACGCCTGCGACAGCCCGTGGGCAAGGGCCATCCCCTATGAGGAGTACAGGCAAAACTGGTTCGCCATGCCGGCGCAGATTAGCGAGTTTTGGCAGCACCTGCAAGAAAGCGCGAAAGACCCGCGCGCCATCACGGAGATTATCGAAGACGAAACCGATGAAATCGTGGCATACCTCTGGGCTTTCTTCTGGGAGAACAAAGAGGCCAAGATTGCCTGCCTGGAGTTGCAGGATATTTATGTGGAGGAGGCGTTTCGCGGGCAGGGTGTAGCCTCGCAACTGTTTGCCTACGCCGAGGAGAAGGCCCGGGCCGCCGGGATAAACCTGATGCGCTCCGGCACGGGGCGGGAGAACGCCGCCTCCATCGCCATGCACGGCAAGCTTGGGTATGAGATATACCGCTATGAATTTGAAAAATTGCTGAAATGAGATGCGCCTGTAGCTCAGCAGGATAGAGCGTCCGCCTCCTAAGCGGAAGGCCGCGCGTTCGAATCGCGCCAGGCGTGCCAGGCGAAGAGAAGCCTTGAAATACCTTGGTAAGGGTTTCAAGGCCCTTTCTCTTTCCTCTATACCGCTTATCCCCTTATATATACATCCCTTTCTGCCGTTTTTTTGTTGGAATGCAGCTGAGGAATTTCCCCCTGCGCGGCGACTATTGAATGGAGAGGTTCACAAAGAAAGGAGACCGCCATGGAGCATAGGCCAATCCCAAAATGGGTGTGGAACACCGAATACAAGAACATCACAGCCGAAAAGATGCGGGAAGAGCTGCAAAATTTCAAAGAGATTGACCACTACGGCGGGCTGATGATCTGCCTGTGGGGCTTTCCCGGCTACATGACCGCCGCGCATCTGGAGCGCTACGGCCAGGCCCTGGAGATCATGAAGGAGCTCGGCCTGCGCGCGGTGCTCTGGGACGAGGACAGATACCCCTCGGGCAAAAACGGCCACCGACTGGACGAGAAATACCAGAGCGCGGCCATCAAAATGGCCGCGCTGCCATGGCTTGCGTCCAGGGTATACAAAGTGCCGGGCAAATCCAAGCTGCTGGGCGCTGTGCTGTATGACCCATTCACGAAAACGCGCATTGATGTCAGCGACAAGTTCAGCAATGGCCGGTATAGGGGCGGGCAGAAGCCAGGTGAACTGCTGCTCGTGTTCACCCTCGCGAAATCCCGGAAAAAGATGCTGGACTACCTGAGTGAAGAGGCCGTCGCGGCCCAACTGGCAGGCAACCACCAGGTCTACTACGACCGCTTCAAAGAATACTTTGGGAACACGATCAAAGCCGCCTTCTACGACGAGCCCTGTATGCAGCATATCAGAAATGGCCGGGCCTTCACCGAGACCATGCCCGAGGCGATAGAGAAAGCGTTCGGCGTCAACCCGGTTTTGCTCTACCCCGCGCTGTTCATGGACATCGGCCCGGATACCCACGCGGCCAGGAACATGCTCTACGCCACGCGCTCCATGATGTTCCGGGAGAACTACATAGGGCAGATGGCGCGCTGGTGCCAGGCGCACAGGATCGAGCTCACCGGCCACATGGACCAGGAGGAGATCCGCACCCCGGCGGGCACCAACGGCGACCTGCTGCGCGTGTTCGAGCACCAGCACATCCCCGGCGTGGACGAAATCTGGAATTACGAGCGCGGCGCGAAGGCCTACAAGATTATCTCGTCGTCGGCGTACCTCTACGACAAGGCGCAGGTGATGTGCGAGGTATGGGGGGGCATGAGCGAGGACATGGCGCCGGATATTCTGTATAAAGAAGTGCTTGATCTGTTTGGGAAAGGCGTGAATTTCATCGTCCCCCACGGCACCTGGTACGACAACAGCCCGGCGACGGTCAACGCGCCGCCGGAATTATCCTATCGCAGCGAGAAGTTCGCCCCCCATGTCTCAAAAATAAACGACCTGTCAACGCGGCTGTCTGAGATGCTGACGGGTGGGCGGCACGTCTGTGACGTGTGCCTGTATTACCCCATCGAGACGCTCTACGCCGGATTCAAGTTTGACCTGCGCTTGGCTTTAAACGGCCGCATGACCGGGTTCAAGGCCCGATATTCTGACATTGGGGAGCACCTGTACCGCAAGCTGCACATCGACTACACCTATATGCACCCCGACGTGCTGGCGTCGCGATGCGAAGCACATGACGGCCAGCTAAGCCTGAACAACAAGACCAATCATGAGGCGTATCGCCTGATGGTGATCGCCGACGCGGCGGTGATCTCGCCCGCCTCGCTGGAGAAGATTCATGCTTTCGTCCTTTCCGGCGGCAAGGCGGCGATCATCGGGGATTTCGGGGCATTTTCATCTGAGGCCGGGAAGGACGCCGAGGTCAAGATGTTGGCCGCGCAAATATGCGCGATGCCGGGCGTATCGCGCTTTGTAAATGTTGATGAGACTTTTGATAGGCATATGCTTGGCGTCTTGGCCGACCGGGACGTAATTATCCCGCCGGAGACAGACAAAATAAAGTTAAAGCCCTTCTCCAACCGGCGCATGGACCCCGGGAAGGTCCCGAAGAGATACGTCGAAAACAGGGGGCTTGTGAGTTTTTTGCACAAAGTGATCGACGGCAAAAATATCTTTTATTTCGCGAACACAAAAGACCGGCCCAAGGCTTTGGACGTCTCCGTCAGGGGCCTGTATGATTTAACCTGCTATGACCCGATGGCCGATGCATATCGCGAGCTTGAGACCGAGCAAAGGGGCGGCAGGACGCACTTCACCCTGCGGCTGGAGAGGGATTCGGCGGTTGTGATGGTGGAGCGATAACGAATTGCTGTTTAGGCTCGGGTGGCAAGAATGCCACCCCTACAGGCTGCGGGAAAGATCAATCCGTGGATGACCGAAAGCTGTAGGGGCGGCATTCTTGCCGCCCGAAGCCAACGCCAGAGATTCACTCGCTCTCTCTGCGCGCGTCCACTTCCGCTTTGATTTGCTCGTAGCGCTCGCCGTAGAGCCAGAACTTCTTCCTGTAAATGAAGTAGCCGATGAGGCACAGGGGGATGGGCACCAGGAACATGAACGCGCGGAAGACGTCCAGCGCGCCGGAGGAGAGAACGGCGCCCGCTTCGTCCAGGAACTGATACTCGAATTCGCCAAGCTCCTGGTTGAAAATCTCCCGGATGGCGGGCAGGCGCGCCGCCTTGACGCCCAGGCCGATGATCAGCACCGCCGCCGCGCTGGCGAGCTTGGTCAGCAGGGTCTGCACCGAAAAGATCACGCTGTCGCTGCGGCGGCCTGTCTTCCACTCGCCGTAGTCGGTGATGTCCGCCACCATCACCGAGGAGCCGATCTGGCTCAGGGCGGCGGAGGTGCTCAATGTGAAGGCCGCCGCGGCCACCAGCGCCACGTTGATCCAGATGGCGCTTTCCGCGCTCAAATTGCCGTATTGCAGGCGCAGCGCGAAGAAGATGAAGTACACCGCCGCCATGCCGAAGGAGGCCAGGAAGAAGCTCGCGCCGTAGACCTTCTGCCGGGGGATTTTTTTCACCAGCAGCTGGTAGAAGATCATGGAGAAGCCCATCCCCATGCCGCTGAGCACGGAGAAGATGGTATACCCCAGCCCCTGGTTCAGCCAGCCGAGGCCCCCCATGTCGCCATAGTATATGAACAGGTAAATCTGCTGGAACGTGGCGGTGGTGACCCCCGCGATGAAGGGCAGGTAACTCATCGCGAAGGCCCCGAGCTGGTCGTTTTCCCGGAACATGCCGAAGATTTCCCGCACGGTGATCCTGTCCGCGGGCAGGTCGTAGCGCTCCCTGGTGAAGAGCACCGTGATGGAGACGAAGAGGATCACCATGGCCGCCGCCGCCGCCGCCAGCGCGAAGTGCGCCATGCCGATGCCGTTGCTGGCCGCCACCTTCGGGATGATCAGCGAGGTGCCCAGGGAGATGACGATGAAGCCGCCGAAGCTGCCCACCAGCCGGCTCATGGAGGTGACCTTGTTGCGGTCATCGGTGGAATTGGCGATGGTGGGGACCATCGCCCATACGGGCACCTCCAGCAGCGTGAACGTGAGGCCCCACAGCAGGAACATGGCGATGTAATAGGCGTGGCGCAGGATTTCCGACTGCACGCCGACGGGGTAGAACATCCCCAGCAGCGCGGCGCAGTTGGATACGGCCCCGGCGAGCATCCAGGGGCGGTAGCGCCCCCAGCGGCCCCGGCGGCTGTTGTTGATGATCGACGCCAGCAGCGGGTTGACCAGGGCGTCCAGGATGCGGATGAGCACGATCGCGGCGGTGACCACCACCACGTTGAGCCCCATGTAGATGTTCAAAAACGAGAGAAAAAAGATGTCGACGCAGGCCAGCGTGGCCTGCCGGCCCAGCCCGCTCATGGCATAGGTCGCGGTCTCCAGGCCGGTGATCCCCTCATGCTGCTTTTTTTCTTTCATATGGCGCCCCCTTTTTGATTTTGCATGTAAATTATACCTGATTGGAAATGCAAAAGCAAGCTTTAAATTTCGGGTCATACGTCTCTGCATTTATAGCAACCGCAAGCGACATCGACGTCCACAAAGACGGCGCTTCGCGACAGTGCCCACGGCCCCTATGGCCTTTGTGGCCGTAGCACTGCTCCCTTGCGAGGAGCCAGGGGTTTGTAGCCGAAAGCTTGCAGGGAGTGGCGGAAAAATCCCCCGGCTCCCTCGTGAGGGAGCTCCGCCGCAGCGGTGAGGGAGCAGTGCGGAGCACTGCCGCCGCAGGCGGCACTCCATGCGAGCGTCAACGAAGGCTGACGCGAAGGCTGACGCGAAATACACAAAATTCATTGACAAACCCACCGCTTTGTGATACGCTAGTCACGATAAAACTTCATCAAAGGGAGGCCTGTAAATGAACGGCAAATACAAGCTGACGGTCATCGGCGCGGGGGACCGCGGGAACTGCTACATGCGCATGATCAAGAAACACTTCGGCGACGTGTTCCTGTGGGACACGGTGTGCGACATCCTGCCCGAGCGCATGGACGAGGCCTGCGAGGACTATGGGTTTCAGAACAAAGAGGCCTCGTGGGAGAAGGCGATTTTGGACAGCAAGCCCGATGTGGCGATTATCGCCACGCCGGCGTATTACCACTGCGATATGGCGATGTTCGCCATGCGCCACGGCTGCCACGTGCTCACCGAGAAGCCCATGGACCTCTCCCTGGCCAAGGCCTACGCCCTGAAGGAATGCCGCGAGGAGACGGGGAAGGTGCTCGCCGTGGGGATGCAGTACCGCAACTTCCGCTACTTCCGCAGCGCCCAGCGCGCCATAGAGCAGGGCCTGTTCGGCAAAAACCTGATGATCAGCTTCTCGGATCTGCGCGAGGTGCGCCCGAAGATTGCCATGCACGACGCCGCCTTCGGCAACGGCGGCCCGCTGGTGGATATGTCCTGCCACCTGTTCGACCTGATGCGGCTGTACTACGGCTGCGACCCCGTGCGCGTGAGCTGCCAGTGGCGCGGCAACGCGGCGGACCGTGAGGTCTTGGCCTCCATAGAGACCGTGGCGCCGGACGCCTGCTTCATGATCGTGGAATACGAGAACGGGGCGCTGGGCAGCATCACGCTCAACTGGGGCTTCCCCGAGGGGCTCAACAGCGACCTGTTCTGCGCCATCATGGGCTCGGACGGCCTCTACGGCCCCGAGAGCGTATGCTATGAAGACCCCATCGCGGTATTGCTGGAGGACTACGAGGAGGAGGAGGGCGCCTGCCTGCCGGAGGACGAGGACGACCTGATCGACGCCGAGCGCGGGGTCATGAGCCACTTTCTCGCCGAAATCGAGGGCAGCGGCACGGCGCAGGTCTCGGAGGAACACGGCATCGTATGCCTGGCGGCCTCCCTGGCGGCGGTGCGTTCCGGCGCGCTGGGCAGGCCAGTGACGCTGGAGGAGATTTACGCGCTGAGACCGACCGTTGCCGAATGCATGGCGGCGGTGGAATAGCTGTCTTTCACGGCGCATACGGCAGGGACGCCGCCGGGACGCCGCATATCATCAAGAAATATTTTAGTCAGGAGAATTCGCATGATCAAAATCGCGTGCCAGGGCATCGTCTACGGCAACATGAACCTCTTCGACGACATCGAGAACATCCTGGGGAGCATGGCGGAAATAGGCTACGACGGCGCGGAGCTGGGCGGCAGGTTCCTCGACCCCGACGAGCCCGATTTCTACGCCGCGCTGCTGGAGAGTGCCGGCCTGGCGCTCCCCGCCATCCACGTGGGCGGCGATTTCCTGGACAGGGACTCCGTGGATTCCCAGCTGGAGGAGATCGGCGAGACGATAGAGCTCGCCCGGCAGCTCGGCTGCCGGTATATCTACCTCAGCGGGGACTACCGGGAGGGCAAGGCCGATGAGGACTACCTCCACGAGGCGCAGCTCTACAGCGAGATCGGCGCGCAGTGCGCCGAGGCGGGCCTGGTGCTCTGCTACCACAACCATGACTGGGAGATCGCGAATGATTTTCACGGCCTAAACCTGCTGCTGGATAACATCGACGCTGATCTCATGAAGCTGGTGCCGGACATCGGCTGGATCAAGGTCGCGGGCGCGGACCCCGTGGCGTTCATGGAGAAACACGGCGATAGGGTGGAGGCCCTGCATTTCAAAGACTTTAAACACGACGGCACGCCGCGCGCCTTCACCGAGCTCGGCACGGGCATCACGGACTTCCGGGCCGTGTTCGGCTTTGTGAAGGACAGGCCGGGCGAATTCTGGATCACCGCCGAGCAGGACGAGACCGACAAAACGCCCGCCGAAAGCGCCGCGATGAACTATCGGTTCATTCGCGATTTGGCCGGATAGGAGAACGCCTATGCGCAGGCCTCCCCTGCTGTTGGAGCGCTTTGACCAGGGCCGCCGCTGGGCGGCTTTCAGCGAGAAGACATATACTTCCGTGGCCGTTCTGCCTCCATCCGAACAGCCTGAAAGCGTTCAAAGGCAGGGGCGCAGCGCGTTGCGGCTGGACTACGATTTTCGCTTCGAGACCACGCAGTGCGGCAGCCGCCGGTCGTATTGCCACACAGTTTCAACAGCCGAAAATCACCTGGAGCTGCGGCAGGCGTTGGCCGATTGCCCCGATACGTTGGTCATCCCGGAGGGCGAATACCCCACGCATTTGGGAATCTGGCTCTATGGCGACGGCAGCACCGCCTGGATCAACGGCGGCATTGTTGACGCGAACGGCGTTATGGAGGACATCGCCTACGGCGACCAGGACTGGATGGGCTGGCGCTTCGTCACCGGCGCGGTTCCGCCCGGCCTGCGGCTTCCATTGTACGTCTCCTACCCCCTGCGGCTGCTCTCGGGCAGCAAGACCATGCACGGCAGCGTCTGGCTCGGCGGCGTGACGGCCCTTTACGGCGGCATCGATTATGACGTTGTGCCGCCCGTGATTGATGATATTTCATTCGCAGACGGCAGCCTCACCGCCTATGTCTATGACCCCGACGACAGCGAAAATCATTTTCCCGCCTCCGGGATAGACTGCTCCCGCACAGAGCTTTATATCGACGGCCACCGGCACAGAAAGCACATCACGCTCGTGCCGGAGGGCCGGGGCTTCGCGCTGTCATGCCTGCTTGACTTTGCGCTCTGCGGCGGCTGGCACAGGGCCGGGATTGCCGTATATGACAGAGAAGGCAATGCCGGGCGAAAGTCAGCATTTTTTCGCAGCGGGGAAGGCATTGCCTGGGAAATGCCTTCAAGCGCCCGCCTGGGCCAAGTCATAGACCTGGACGTCACCGGCGTTGACGGCGGCTGCGAAGCGCCGCATGTCGATTGGGATTGCCATGGCGCTCTGGAGCCCCTCGGGCCTCGGCAGCTGCGGGTGAAACACGGCCTGCCGGGGCCGGAGCGCGCGGGCGTGCGCTGCGTTGCGGGGCACTACACAAAAAATGGCGAACGATTCAGCTTTTGCCTGCCTGACCTGCAAATCGAGCTGGCGGCGGGGCTGGAGCTCGTCATGCGGCATTTTTGCAGGGGCTTTGACGCGCAGTTCCTTGTGCGAGATTTGCAGGGCCGCCCGATGCCGGGCGCGAAAATCTGCTGCGACGGCGTTTATCTGGAGGGCGTGACCGATGCGAACGGCATACTCCCCTGCCCCGGCCTGACTGACAGAGAACCGGGTACCGGAATTGAAGCCTTCGCCTCGCGTGGCGATGAGTATAGCTACACGCGGAAAGCGAATCTCTCGCGGGACTTCGCGCAGGCGCTGCCTGCCAACGTTGTGTTGACATTGCGCGCGCCTGCTGAAATCGGCGTGACCTGGCAATGCGGGATTGGGACAGACGCCGGTTGCGTTCAATACGCCGAGCAGTTAGATGCTCTTGATGACGGCCCGTTGGTTCCCGCCGAGGCGTCGCCATTTTATACAGTGCTGCATGGGCAGTATACGGAACTGAGCGCCTTCCGGGCCGTGCTGCGTGAACTTGCGCCGGGGCAACGCTATCTCTATCGCGTGGGTAATCCGTTGGGCTGGAGCCCGGTGTACGCCTTCCAAACCCCAAAAGATGGCCCTGCCGTCACATTCGCCGTGCTGGGCGACACGCACAACAAATGCGGCGACGCCATGGCGTCGGCGCTTCGGCGCTCCCCTGCCCCGGATTTCTTCCTGCACGCGGGCGACTACGTGGGCTCCGGCGGGGCTTACGGGGACTGGCTGGCGCTGCACGGGGATTCGCGCGGGCTGCTGCCGGAACACCCGGTGCTCCCCGTTGTTGGCAACCACGACACCATGGACGGCGACGGCGCGCACTACCGCATGGTCTTCCACAGCCCCGATAACGGCCCGCCCGGGACGCGGCCCGGAATGACCTACGCCTGCGAAATCGGCGCGGCGCTCTTCATCGCCCTGGGGGATATGGAGAGCGAACAAGCGACTGTATCATGGCTGCTCGACGTGCTTGGCCGTTCGAGTAAAAAATGGCGGATTTTGTTCCTGCACAGCGGGCCCTACACCTGCTGGATCAATACAGAAGAATATGAGAAAAAGCTGAGCGGCCTGGCACAGCGGCTGGGCTTCGACCTGGTGCTCTCCGGGCACGACCACGTGTATCATAGGGCGACGGTACGCGACCATATCACGCAGCCGGCCGGCGCTGTAATCGACGCGAGCCAGGGCGTGACCTATGTGCAGTGCGGCACCTCCGGGCACGGGCAGGACTGCGGCGGGGACCACCGCCCGATCTGGAACAAGATCCACGAATCGCCCCGGCCGGTGTACGCGCTTATTTCAGTGCGTGATGACAAGATCGCGATTCAGGGCGTGGAGCTTTCGGACGAGCAGCCCGAAGGGGTTGTGTTTGACGAAGTTGCGATTGTGAAACCGTGAGGCGCGCAGGTGCTTTTTAATCAAATTCTAATGCTCCGCTCATCGTAGTTTCATGTTGCGGGGCTACGCTATATTGGATGACATAATTAAGAGAGAAAGAAGCGCGAACCCATGAAAAAGCAGATACCGAACATCCTATCCATCGCCCGTATTCCGCTTTCTGTTTCACTTGTCTTCCTGACGCAGCGCCCCTTTTGGTTCATCCTCATCTATTCCCTGAGCGGCCTGACAGACCTCTTCGACGGCCTGCTGGCGCGCCGCTACCACTGGGAATCGGCCATAGGCGCCAAGCTCGACACCATAGCCGATACCACGCTGATCCTCGCGATTCTCACGGGCATTTTCATCACCCCCTGGGTAAGGCCGGCCATCTCGCCGCGAATTATCGTTCTCATTGGGGCCATAATTCTCGTCAAGATTATCAACCTGGTTTTTATCAAATTAAAATTCAAAGAATGGAACAGCGTCCACACCTTCTTCAACAAATGCATCGGCCTGCCGTTTTTTCTCGCCGTGCCCATCTGCATGGCGTTCCAGCGTGTGCCGCAGGGGCTGTTGGAGATTGTCTGCATCCTGATGATTGTCACCTTCCTGGAGGAATTCTTCATCGTCCTGCTGATGAAGGAGTTCGAGGTGAACACAAAAAGCGTATTCACAGTCAACAACAAAAAAATGAATCCGGCGGCTGAAGCGGCCATGCCCGCCGAGCTCCGGGAACACCTGCTGCAAAGCGGCATGGCGGTGAAGAAGGGGAAGAGCCTGCTTTATAAAATGGACATCGCCTCCTTTGTCTACCCGGTGCTGGCAAACAGGCACTTCAACGACACCTACCGCATCCGCTTCACCATGCAATCCGCGATCCGGCCCGACAAGCTCAGTCAGGCGGTCCTGAACCTGGCATCCCGGTTTCCGACCCTCTACACACAGCTCCACAGGGGCTTCTTTTGGTATTACACGAAACCGGCCTACAATTTTGATGTCGTTGAAAAGGACGACGGGCAGCCCTGCCGCCCCTTCCCGATTTTCAAGAGCGATAGACCCATGTTCCGGGTTTTATATGATGACAAAAATAGAATTTCATTCGAGATATTCCACGGCGTCACCGACGGCATCTGCGCCTTGGGCTATTTCAAAACGCTGATTGCGCACTACTTGGAGCTGTGCGGCAGGGAGATCGCCGAGAGCCGGGAGATATATGACATCCACGAAAAGCCGGACCTGGAGGAGCTGGAGGACGCCTACTGTAAAAACCGCAGCAACGATAAGCCTGCCAGCCGGAAGGAGCCAGACGCTTACCAATACAGGCCCGGCTTCCAGGACAACCAAATGGCTGTCATCTCCGGCTCCTGCAAAATCGCCGACCTGAAGGCCGCCGCGCGGCGATACGATTGCGGCATGACCGAGTTCATGCTCTGCCTGTGCGGATACCTGCTGCTGGAGCACAAGCGCGCAAACCGTGCCAGCGAGCTTCCTGTCATCGTCAATTCGGCGGCCAATCTGCGCAACGTCTTCCCCAGCAAAACTCTCCACAACTTCGTGATGCTGGCTAATTTGAACGTAGAGCTGAACGGTGCCTCCCCGCGCAGCCTGGAGGAGACGATCGCCGTGATGAAACCGCAGTTTGCAACTGAATGGGGCAGGGAAAAGCTGCAGGCGCTGATCAACCTGAACGTGAACCTGGCAAAATCGGGCATCGCGAATATCGCGCCGCTGTTCATCAAGAGGCCGGTGACCAAGATCGGCGCGGTGCTCTGCGGCGAGCGCAAGCATACCGCGAATATCACCAACCTGGGCTATGTCAAGCTGCCGCCGGGCATGGGAGAGGAGGTGCTCGACATGTCCGTGCACATGGGAGCCACCGTGACCAACGGCCTGAACGGTGTGGCCATAGGCTATAAGGACAGCCTGCGCATGACCTTCAACTGCTCACCCGATGCGGCCGCCGTACCGCTGGCCTACTTCGAGGCGCTGCGGGGGATGGGGGTGGAGGCGGAAGTGATGATCTCTTAACCATCTATCCAAGAAAAAAGCCGCCCTTTGGGGCGGATTTTGTTTTGGAAAATCACTTGCCACGCTCCGCAAACCATGCTATACTATGTTCGTCCTGCTTCCACTGGACGGACCCCGACACCCTGGAGATCGACTGGGTATACCTCGAGACGCCCCACCGCGACCGGCTGGTGTGCCGTTTCCGTGAGGATTCAGTCTCGTTTTTCCTGCCCGGCGGCGGCAGGGAGGTGCAGGCGGGCAACAGCCCGGATTTTACGGGGCGGCCCGCGGGCTGATCCGCAAAAAGATCCCCATACGGGCGCGCGGCGCGGCGCCTGTGCCGGCTTCAAACGGGAATGGATATATTTGCAGAAAAAGCGCGTCCATCCTTATTGACTATTTCCGCGCGGCATGGTACAATGGGCTTGTTATTTATCAATTTTAGCATGGGAGGCAGGAAAATGGCACGAAAATCGGTCAAAGACACCATTTTCGGCGCGGAGGAGAACTCGGCCGCGACGATGGATCCCGAAAAACTCAGCCGCTTCCAGGAAATCGCGACGCGCATGTTCCACACCCCGCAGCTTACAGCGCTGGAGCGGGGCATGCCGGCCTGGGCGCAGGTGGGCAGGCAGATCAGCGAGCAGATCAACAACAGCTACCGCACATATTACTTCATCACCGTGCTGCGCATTGATATGCTCTACATCACGCTGATCCAGACTGTCCTGGGCATCTACAACTCCCTGGTCCGCCCGCTGATGGGCAT
Organism: Oscillospiraceae bacterium; assembly: GCA_009779995.1. Lineage (GTDB taxonomy): Bacteria > Bacillota > Clostridia > Oscillospirales > Acutalibacteraceae > WRMQ01. The sequence goes on from WRDW01000026.1 coordinate 21,601, forward strand.
CGCCTACGACAGGACGCGCACCCGCTGGGGCAAGGCCCGGCCCTACACCATGCTCGCCCCCGTGTTCTATTACGCGGGCACGGCGCTGCTGTTCAGCGGGCGGCTGTTCTTCGACAACGACATCACGGACGACCCGCGGAAAATCGTGTTCGTGTTCCTGACGATGCTGATGCGGGACACGGTATCCCTGATCTACAAGATTCCCACGGACAACTACACCTCGCTGATGAGCCCCAACCCCAGCGACCGTATGTCCGTGGGGCTGTGGTCGGAGTACTCCAAGCGCTGGAGCGGGGACTTCATCTCCTTCATGATCATCCCCGTGCTGGATATGGCGCGCTCGGGCATACTCCCCGTCCCGCTGGGCAGCGTCTTCGCCGGCTTCGGGATCGTCTCCATGTTCTTCGGCGTGGGCGGCAACGTGCTCATGGCGATCAACTGCCGCGAGCGCATCATCCTGCAGCCCAAGCCCGCCGCGCCTTACAAAGCGATGTTTTTTATCCTGAAGAACAAATACGCCCTGCGCGAGTATATCGCGAGCTTCGCGACCGCCTGGTTCAGCAAGGGCGGCTACAGCTGGGACATCGTGACCCAGATGGAGATCATGGGCGGCTTCCTGCCCGCCACGCTGTTCGGCATCCCCAAGCACATCACCAATTTCATCAGCCTGGCCCTGGTGGAGCCCTTCAAAAAGCTGTTCGGCGGCAGCTACAAGAAGACCGTCATCTTCATGCGCTCCTGGGATACGCTCTTCGCCCTGGCGCCGGCCTTCCTGGGCTTCATGCCGAGTATCATCGGCTCCTGGTGGAAGCTGGGCGTGATGCACTGCTTCTTCGAGGTGCTGCGCGTCTCCAATGACGCGCCCGCCAACGTGATGGAGGGCGAGATAAGCCGCGAGATCAGCGACTATACGGAATACGTTACCGGCGAGCGGCCCGACGGCTCCATCGGCCTGCTGACGAACCTGACCTATAAACTGATGGACCCGATCAATGCCCTGATGACCATCGCGGTTTTCCGCTGGTCCGGCTACGACCCCAACATCGGCGCCAACAGGCGCTGGAACCAAAGCATCGTGCGCGAAAACAGCACCATGTATTCCAGGGCATACTTCCTGTATCAGTTCGGCAATATTTTCAACTTTGCCGCCAGGATCATTGTTTTGGCTATGTACGACCTGACAGGCAAAAGGCGGGAGGAAATGTACGCCGCGCTCAACGAGCGCCGCGCCATGGTGGCCAAGGGCGATACCATGTCCGAGGAGATGGCGGCCATGCTGGAGATGATGGCGGAAACCGGCGCTTAATCCCTGAATAAAGTGATGGGGGCAGTGACATGGCAAGAAAATCCTTCCGGGAGACCGTGTTCGGCGCGGAGGAGAACTCCGCCGCGACGATCGACCCCGCAAGCCTGAGCCGGTTCCAGCGCATCGCCGCGCGCATGTACCACACCCCGCAGCTTTCGCCCCTGGAGATAGGCGTGCCGGCCATCGCGCGGGCGGGGCGGCAGATCAGCGATATGATCAACCAGGGCTACCGCATGTATTTCTTCGTGAGCGTGCTGCGCATCGACGTGATTTACGTCACGGTCATCTCCTCCCTGCTGAGCGTCTTCAACACGCTCATCCGCCCGGTGATGGGCATCGCCTACGACAAGACGCGCACCCGCTGGGGCAAGGCCCGGCTCTACACCGTGTTCGCCCCGGCCATGTATTTCGGCGCCACGGCGCTGCTGTTCAGCGGGCGGCTGTTCTTCGACAACGACATCACCGACGACCCGCGCAAGATCCTGTTCATCTTCGCCATGCAGCTGATACGCGACACGTTCTCGCTGATCTACAAGATCCCGACGGACAACTATGTCAATTTGATGTCCCCAAATCCGCAGGACCGCATGGCCGTGGGCCTGTGGCAGACCTACGCCTACAAGTGGGGCGGCGACCTGCTGGCCGCCATCTTCATGCCCTTCCTGGACTTCGCGCGGTCGGGCTACATCAAGGTCTCGCAGGGCGTGATCTTCTCCGGCTTCGGCATCATCTCCGCCTTCATCGGCACCGGGGGCGGCGTGCTGATGGCCTGGAACTGCCGCGAGCGCATCATGCTGCAGCCCAAGCCCGCGCCCACCACGAAGATACTGTTTTATATCCTCAAGAACAAATACGCCCTGCGCAACTATGTGGCGGGCTTCGTCACCAGCTGGTGGAGCAAGGGGGGCTACAGCTGGGACGTGGTGACGCAGCTGGAGATCTTCGGCGGCGTGCCCCGCACCTGGGCCTGGTACATCCCCCGGCAGCTGATGCAGATCGTGAGCCTGGGGCTGGTGGAGCCCTTCAAAAAGCTCTTCGGGGGCGATTTCCGCAAGACCATCATTTTCATGCGCCTGTGGGACATGATCCTGGGCTCGGTGCCGGCCTTCGTGGGGCTTTCTCCCAATGTCATCGGCTCCTGGTGGAAGGCTGGGCTCGTCTTTTCCATCTTTGATGGGCTGATCGTCTCCAACGACGCCCCCTCCACCGTGCTGGAGGGGGAGCTCAACCGCGAGATCGACGACTACACGGAATACATGACCGGCGAGCGGCCAGACGGCTCCTTCGGCATCCTGACCTCCTATGTCGACAAGCTCATAGAGCCGCTGAAAACCCTGGTGACCATCTGGGTGTTCCGATGGTCGGGCTACGACCCCAACATCGCCAGCAACAAGCGCTGGGTCCAGGATGTGGTGCGCGAATACAGCACCATGTATTCCAGGGTATACTTCCTGTATAACGTCGCCAACATCCTCCCCGACGTGGTGCGGATGATACCCCTGTTCTTCTACGACCTGGTGGGCCAGAAGAAGGCGGAGATCTACGAGGCCCTCAATGAGCGCCGCGCCCTGATCGCCAAAACGGATACGATGTCCGACGAAATGGCCGCCATGATGGAAATGATGGCGGAAACGAATGCTAAGCCGGCTTAACAAAAAGCAAGTCTGTAGTGGACGGCCTCCGTGACGTCCCCGGCCGCATAGAGCAAGACCAAGTTTTTCGGGACCGGGGACGTCCGGAGGCCGTCCCCTACAAATGATAGCACACCCTGAAAGGACGACGCCATGGAACCCTTCATCAGAGACCAGATTATTGCCGTGCTCAAGTATGTGCCCTTCCACATGGCCGCGGGCTATGTGAAGCAGGGCAGCTCCCCCGAGGTGGACGAGGTGCTGCGCAAAACCGGGGGCTTCATCAAGGGCATCTGCCACCCCAGCGAGGAATTCGAGCAAATTAAGGGCGCGGGGATTGAGTGGAACCGCGCGGACATCGCCTTCCCCTTCGACAGGGAGGGCAATATCCGGGAGGACTATATCAACTGGAAGGCGAAGATGCTGCGCTACCGCAAAAACGGCATCAAGATATTCGCCGTGACGCCCTACCCGAAGACCTTCATCGAGCACGGCATCGACCCGCGCCTGCCCGAATGCGAGGCCCGCGTGCGTGAGATCGCCGAGTTCCTGATCACCGACCTGAAGGACATCATCGGCGGGGTGCAGGTGACCAACGAGATGGGCATCCCCCACTTCACAAATCCCCTGACGATGAGGGAGGCCGCGCGCTTCATCGGCGTGCAGCTGGCGGCCATGCACCCGCTGCGCGGGGACGTCGTCATCGGCTACAACAGCGCCGGGCCCCAGGGCGATTTGCATTCGCTGATGCGCCCCTGGCACAAATACTGCGACTATGTGGGCATCGACATCTACATCGGCTGCTTCGCGCCCGTGGGCAACAGCATGTCCACCCTGGATATGATGCTGCGCTACCTGTGGAGCATGACGGGCAAGCCGATCATATTGATGGAGTTCGGGTACATCTCCGGCGGCGCGCCCAAGAGCCCGGAGGAAAAGCGCGCGATTTTGCAGCGCTACGGCGTGAGCAGCGAAAAGGAGATACGCGAGAAAATCGACCTGGTGCTGGAGAACATGAAGACCGTGGCCCCGGGGCTCTACAAGCGCACCATGGAAAACGCCTCCAGCCCGGAGAAGCGCGCGGACTACCTGCTCCAGATCGACACGAAAAACCACCTCTACAGCGAGCTGCCGGGGGGCGTGGCGGTGCCGGGCTGCCCGCACACCGCCGAGGGCCAGGCGAAGTTCTACCGGGAGGCCCTGCCCCGGCTGGCCAAAATCCCCTTCCTCGCCGGTGCGATCATCTATGCCTGGAAGGACAGCGAAACGTGCTACGCCTGCGGCCAGAGCGACTGCCCCACGGAGACCCGCTGGGGCCTGGTGGACCAGCAGCATCAGGAGAAGCCAAGCTACTTTGCCGTGCGGGAGGCACTGGCAAATATTCAATAAGGGGGATACGCCGATGGAAGCCTTCGTGAAGGACCAGATTCTCGCCACGCTGAAGGCCGCGCCGTTCCACATTGCCGCCGGATATGTGAAAAAGGACAGCTCCCACGAGGCGCAGTGGATCCGCCGCAGGCTGGGCGGCTTTATCAAGGGCATCTGCCACCCCAGCGAAAACTACGAGCAGATCAAGGGCGCGGGCCTGGAGTGGAACCGCGCGGACATCCCCTTCCCCTTTGACACACAGGGCAATATCCGGCAGGAATACCTCGCCTGGAAGGAGGAGATGCGGCGTTATAAAGAAGGCGGCATACGCATCTTCGCCGTGACGCCCTACCCGCGCACCTACATAGAGCACGGCATTGATCCCCGCACGCCCGAGGGCGAGGCCCGGGTGATCGAGATCGCCAAATTCATGATCAGAGACCTGCGGGGCATCGCCGAGGGCTACCAGATTACCAACGAGATGGGCATCCCCCACTTCACCAAGCCTTTGACCATGCCACAGGCCGCGCGCTTCATCGGCGTGCAGCTGGAGGCCATGGCCCCCCTGCGCGGGGGCGCGATCACCGGCTACAACAGCGCCGGGCCCCAGGCGGACCTGCATGTCCTCATGCGGCCCTGGCTGCAATACTGCGACTACGTGGGCATAGACATCTACATCGGCTGTTTCGTGGGCCCGGGCAGCTGGCTGTGCATGTTCGAGGTGCTGCTGCGCTACCTGTGGAGCCTGACGGGCAAGCCGGTTATCCTCATGGAGTTCGGCTATATCAGCGGCGGCGCGCCCAAAACGCCGGAGGAGAAGCGCGAACGGCTCCAACGCTACGGCGCGGGCAGCGAACAGGAGGCCCGGGAGAAGATTGACTTCTTCATGGAGAATATCAAGGCGATCAACCCGAAGATGTGGGAGCGTGTGACCAAGAACGCCTCCGGCGGCTACGCTGACTACCTGTTCAAGTCCGACTACAAGAATCACTTCTACAGCGAGCTGCCCAAGAGGACCGTCATCAAGAAATACCCGCACACCCCCGTGGGCCAGGCGGAGTTCTACCGGGATTTATTGCCCCGGCTGGCGGGACTGCCCTTTCTGCTGGGGGCGTTCATCTACCACTGGCCCGACGGCAGGGAGTGCGGCTACTGCAAGCAGGCCGATTGCCCCACCGAGACCCGCTGGGGCCTGGTGGACCTGGAGGGCCGGGAGAAGCCCTCCTATTTTGCCGTAAAAGACGCGATGAAGGAGATTGACTGATGGAACAAAATGTAAAAGACCAGCTGATCGCTACGCTGAAGTATGTGCCGTTTCATTTGGCGGCGGGGTATGTGAAGAGGACCGGCTCCTCTGAAGCGGAGGAATGCCGCCGCAAGCTGGGCTGCGGCTTCATCAAGGGCATATGCCACCCCAGCGAGAACTACGAGCAGGTGAAAGGCGCGGGGCTGGAATGGAACCGCGCGGACATCGCCTTCCCCTTCGACAGGGAGGGCAATATCCGGCAGGAGTACCTGGACTGGAAAGAGAAAGTGCGAAAATACAGGGAGAACGGCCTGCGTATCATGGCGGTGACGCCCTACCCGCACGAGTTCATCAAATACGGCATCGACCCGCGCCTGCCGGAGAACGAGGGCCGGGTACGTGAGATCGCCGTGTTTCTCCTCAATGACCTGCGGGACATCGCCGAGGCCTGGCAGATCACCAACGAGATGGGCCTGCCGCAGTTCATGAAGCCGCTGAACATGCAGGAGGCCGTGCGCTTCATCGGCATTCAGCTGGCGGCCATGCACCCCCACCGGGGGAACGCCCTGCTGGGCTACAACTCCTCCGGGCCGCAGACCGACCTGCACAGCCTCATGCGGCCCTGGCACAAATACTGCGACTATGTTGGAATTGATATTTACATCGGCTGCTTTGTGGCCGCGGGCAACTGGATGTGGGTCTTCGACGCCCTGCTGCGCTACCTGTGGAGCCTGACCGGCAAGCCGATCATCCTGGCGGAGTTCGGGTATATCTCTGGCGGCGCGCCGAAATCCCCCGAGGAAAAACAGGCCGTGCTCCAGCGCTACGGGGTGAGCAGCGAGGCCGAGGCCCGTGCGAACCGGGAGCTGTTCCTGGAGAACCTGGAAAAACTCGATCCGAAAATGCATGGCTTCGCCATGCGCTGCGCCACCGGCGACATTTTCGACTACCTCTTCGATTCCATGTTCCGCAACCATTTTTACTGCGAGTTCCCCAAGGGCGTGGTGATTAAAGACTACCCGCACACCCCCGAGGGCCAGGCGGATTTTTATCGCGATATCTTCCCCCGGCTGGCGAAGCTGCCCTTCGTGCTGGGGGCGTTCATCTACAACTGGAAGGACGGCGAGCGCTGCGGCTACTGCGGGCAGGCGGACTGCCCCCAGGAGACCCGCTGGGGCCTGGTGGACCCGCAGCAGAAGGAGAAGCCGAGTTATTACGCCGTGCGGGACGCGCTGCGGGAGATGTAGGTTCTTCTAAGCAATAGAGACGCAGCCGTGCGTCTCTACTACCCTGTCCGCGCTAATACTTGACAATTGGATAAAGGTGTTTGAGTTTAGTTCGAGCGTCTTGGGTAGAGAACTGCCAGTCGACACCGCGTTGTGTAGCGTTGCGGTTGGTATGCCAG
>WRDW01000027.1 GCA_009779995.1 Oscillospiraceae bacterium
CGCTACACAACGCGGTGTCGACTGGCAGTTCTCTACCCAAGACGCTCGAACTAAACTCAAACACCTTTATCCAATTGTCAAGTATTAGCGCGGACATGGTAGTAGGGGCGGCATTCTTGCCGCTCGGGGGTTTATAATTTTTCCCGCATCGCCCGCTCCGCGTCGCGTTTGGCGTCTCGGCGGGCGGCGTCCTCGCGCTTGTCGTAGAGCTTCTTGCCCTTGCACAGGCCGATTTGCAGCTTGGCGCGGCCATTTTTGAAGTACAGCGACAGCGGGATGATCGCCAGGCCCTGCTGGCCGCTCTCGCCGAGCAGGCGCATGATCTCGCGCTTGTGCATGAGCAGGCGCCGGGGCCGCGCGGGCTCCCGGTTGAAGATATTGCCCTTCTCGTAGGGGCTGATGTGCATCCCGTGGACGAAAATCTCGCCGTTCTTGATCCCGCACCAGCTGTCCTTGAGGTTCACGCGCCCCTGCCGCAGGGACTTCACCTCCGTGCCGCACAGCTCAATGCCCGCCTCGTACTCCTCCAGCACGAAGTAGTCGTGCCAGGCCTTCCGGTTGCGGGTCACCTGCTGGATTTTGTCGGCCACCGTCTCACCTCCCTTGCTCTATATTTAATATTATAGCCAAAAAATGCATGTTCGTCAAGAGGGCGAAACACGTGAATCCAATCTTTCCCCGGAAAAATGGTTCTCGTCTGTAAATATCATTTCCGCTTCGTCAGGATGCTCCCCTTGGGGGGCCGGTGCGCAGCACCGAGGGGGTGGTGCTACGGCCACAAAGGCCATAGGGGCCGTGGGCACTGCCGCCGCAGGCGGCACTCTTTGTGGACGTCGATGTCGGTTGCAAACTCACAAGAGAACAAAATCCTTGCATTCCCCTTTTTCCTGTGCTATCATATACCCATGCAAAATTTTGTCTTAACCCTGCGCTTCGACGGCAGCGCCTTCTGCGGCTGGCAGACACAGCCGGGCGTCCCCACGGTGCAGGCCGCGCTGGAGCGCGCCATATTTTCCGCCACGGGGGAGACCCCGCGCGTCACGGGCTGTTCGCGCACGGACGCCGGGGTGCACGCCCGGCAGTTCGTCTGCAATTTTCATAGCGAGACGCGCATCCCCAGCGAGCGCCTGCCCGCCGCGCTGAATTTCTACCTGCCCGAGCAGATCGCCGTGCTGGACTGCCGCCCGGCCGCCCCGGATTTCCACGCGCGCTACGACTGCAAAGCGAAAACATACAGGTATCACATACACAACGCGCGCGTGCGGGACCCCTTCCTGCTGCGCCGCGCCCTATTGGAGCCCGTCCCCCTGGACGAAGCCCTCCTCGCCCATGAGGTCGCCGCTTTCCTCGGCGCGCATGATTTCACGAGCTTTCGCGCGGCGGGCGGTTCGGCCAAAACCAGCGTGAGAACGGTTTCCCGTTTTGACGTGCTGTGCGAGGGCGAGGAGGTCTACTTTTATGTCCGCGCCGACGGCTTTCTCTACAACATGGCGCGCATCATGGTCGGCACCCTGCTTGATATCGCCAAGGGCCGCCTGGGGCAGGGGAGCATCCCCGCCATCCTCGCCGCCCGGGACCGCACCCGCGCGGGTTTCACCGCCCCGGCGGAAGGGCTGATGCTCTGGGAGGCGGAATATTGACGCGATATAACGTGATTTACCTGCTCGATACCAAAGGCGGCCGGGTGCTCATGTGCCGCCGCCGTAAGGAGCCCTATCGTGGCCTGCTGAACCTGGTCGGCGGCAAGATCAAGCCCGGCGAGGATCATCTCGCCGCAGCCTACCGCGAGCTGGCCGAGGAGACCGGCATCGCTGCGTGCGATGTTGCCCTGACCCATCTCATGGATTTCACCTACTACAACCCAGAGTGTTTACTGGAGGTCTACGCCGGCCAACTGCGCAGCGACATCCCCGTCCACGGCGACGAAAACGAGCTGCTCTGGGTATCTGTTGACGAGGATTTCTTTGATGCGAATAGGTTCGCCGGGGACGGCAACATAGGGCATATCCAAATAATCGCGCAGCGCAGGCCAAGGCATTCAGATTTATTTAAAACGAGAGCATAATGCCCGGTCTGCCAAGGGTCTCCCCTTGGGGGGACGCGAAGCGGGGGTGGTGCGGAGCACTGCCGCCGCAGGCGGCACTTCATGCGGACGTCAACGTCAGCTACGGATACAATCCCATTCAGCATTCAGAATTAAGCATTGGAGAACATCATGCCATACCGCGAAACCCGTTCCCTGCGCAAAGACAAACAAAAACAGGCCGCCGCCAAAGAGAGCTCCCGTGAAAAGCGGCGGCAGGCCTCCCTGCGCCGCCTGGCGCGCAGCGCCGCGATCCTGGCCCTGCTGGCCGCCGCCGTGGTGGCCGGATGGGCGGCGCTGGGGCCCGTGCGGCTCTCGGCCGTCACGGACTTCCGGAAGACCGTCGGCCGGCGCGGCGAGGGCTGGCCCATCGAGACCGGCAGCGGCAGCGTGCTGCAGGCGGCCCCGGTCGGTGACAGCCTGACCCTGCTGTGGCCCACCGCCCTAGAGATACGCAATCCCGCGGGCTACCGCGGCCTGCACCTGAAGCAGGCCTACACCGATCCCGCCATCCGCGCCTGCGGGCCGCGCCTGCTGCAGTTCGACCGCGCCTCCGGCAAGCTGGCATTGCTGGGCAAGACCGGCCCGCTCCACGAGCAGGAGCTGCCCCGGGCGCTGTTCTGCGCCGGGCTCAACCGCCGGGGGGATACCGCCGCCGCCTGCCGGGCCGAGGGCGCGGCCTCGGAGCTCGCCGCCTGGGACACCCGGGGGGCCAAGGCCTTCGGCTGGCGCTGCGAGAGGGAGTACCCCGCCGCGCTGCAGCCCGCGAAGAACGGGCGCGGCCTGGCCGCCTGCCTCATCGGCACGGACCAGGCGGGCATTTACGCGCGCTTTGTCGCGTTTGACTACGACAAGGACGACCCCGTCACAGACCTGCGTCTGCCGGACGCATGGCTCTACGGCGCGGCGCAGCGCGGGAACAGCTGGCTGGCCGTGGGGGACAGGGCCGCCTACCTCATCAAAAGCGGCGCGGGTGCGCCCGAGCCCTATCCGTACGAGGGCCGCGCCCTGCAGGCCTTCTCCCTGGATGAGCGCGGCTGGTGCGCCGTGCTCCTGGAGGACTGGGACAACCGCGCCCTGCTGCGCGTCTACGATCAGCGCGGCGCCCTGGCGCTTGAGCAGGGCTTTGCGCGCCGCCCCCAGCAGCTCGTCTGCGACCGCGGGAGCGTCTATCTGCGCTTCGACAGCGCCCTGCTGCGCTGGAACAAGCGCACGGGCTTCCGCCAGGGCGCCCTCCCCGAGGGCACGCAGGAGGCCTTCCCGGCGGGCGGCGCGGCCTACGCCATCACCGTGCGCAGCGTGGAGCGCGTCCCCCTGAAGTGGCACGCGGCGGAAGAGGGGCTGTTTTAGCGGCGACCTCTGGATGCCCTGCTTCTGCGATGAGGGCGAGGGCGGCGGCGGCGCGGCCTGGGGCGCTGACATCGGCCATGCGGCTGATCGCAAGACAGACCGGCTGGACGAATTGCTCGAAATCGTCAAACGGCTGGAAAAGCTGCACGAGAAGGAGCCGGAGATTCTGTAGGGTAGAGGCGGCAATCTTGCCGCGCTTCAAGCACGATACAAAAATCGGGCGGCAAAAATGCCGCCCCTACAGACATTGCGTATCTTTTTTCACCTAACCCTAATATGCACATCCCGCAGCTGCTGCTCGCTCACCCCGCCCGGCGCGCCCATCATCGTGTCCTGGGCGCTGCCGTTGAGGGGGAAGGCCGTCACCTCGCGGATGTTCGCCTCGCCCAACAGGAGCATCACCATGCGCTCCACGCCCGGGGCCATGCCCGCGTGGGGCGGCGCGCCGTGCTGGAAGGCGGTGTACATCGCGCCGAAGCGCGCCTTCAAATCTTCTTCGGAATACCCGGCGATCTCGAAGGCCTTCACCATGATCTCGGGCACGTGATTCCTCACCGCGCCGGAGCTGAGTTCCACGCCGTTGAGTACAATGTCATATTGATACGCCAGAATGTCCAGGGGGGCCTGGGTCATGAGGGCCTCCATGCCGCCCTGGGGCATGGAGAAGGGGTTGTGCGAAAAACCCAGCTTTTTTGTATTTTCGTCGATCTCGAACATGGGCATATCTGTGATATAACAGAACTCGAAGCGCGTCTTGTCTACCAGGCCCAGCCGGTTCCCCAGCTCCGTGCGGATCTGCCCGGCCAGTTTGTCGCACATGCCGGGCCTGTCGCAGATGAAGAACACAGTATCGTCAACCTGCATATCAAATATGTCAACCAACTCGAATTTTTTTTCTTCTGACAGGTACTTTCCGATGGGCCCGGCAAACATCCATGCACTGTTCACGGGGTCGGGCTTGCGGGAGATATACCCCAACCCCTGCATCCCTATGCTCTCGGCAAATTTCAGCATCTGTTCGAAGAAGGCCCTGGGCTGTAGCGCGCCGCCCGGCGCGTTGATCCCCCGTACGGGCCTCCCCCGGAAGGGCTTGAATTCAACATCAGCAAAAAATTCACTCAGGTCTTCAATGAGCAGGGGATTGCGCAGGTCGGGCTTGTCGCTGCCGTAGCGCAGCATGGCCTCCCGGTAGGGGATGCGCCGGAAGGGCGGCTTTGAGATGTATGTAATGTCTTCAGACGCGAATTGCGTGAACACGTTGAACAGCACCGTCTCGGTGACCTCCATCACGTCCTCCTGGGTGGCGAAGGCCATCTCGAAGTCCAGCTGGTAGAACTCCCCCGGCGAGCGGTCGTAGCGCGCGTCCTCGTCCCGGAAGCAGGGGGCGATCTGATAATATCGATCGATGCCCGAGAGCATGAGCATCTGCTTGAACATCTGCGGGGCCTGTGGCAGGGCGTAGAACTTCCCCTTGAACTTGCGCGAGGGCACCAGGTAATCCCGCGCGCCTTCCGGCGAGGAGGCCGTCAATATAGGCGTGTGGACTTCCAGGAAGCCCAGCTTCTCCATGTTCTCCCGCAGGGCCCTGATGAACGCCGCCCGGAATTTTAGATTGTGCTGCATCCGCGGCCCGCGCAGGTCTAAGTAGCGGTATTTCAGCCGCATCTCCTCGCGCACGCTGTCCGAATTGCCCACCTCGATGGGCAAAAAGGCGGGCGGCGCGCTGAGCACCGTCAGGCTCCCGGCGTGAAGCTCCACCATGCCCGTGGCGAGCTTGGGGTTCACCGTCTCCTCATCGCGTTTGACCACCACGCCCTCGGCGCAAATCACAGTCTCCCTGGTGACGCCCTTGAGCAGGCTTTCGTCGTGCAGCACCAGCTGCGTCAGGCCGTAGTGGTCGCGCAGATCCACGAAGATCACGCCGCCGTGGCTGCGTATGGTCGCCACCCAGCCGGAAAGCTTCGCCGTTTGGCCGATGTGCTCTTCTCTTAATTCCCCGCAGGTGTGGGTTCTGTATTGCTCGTTCATGCGGTTCCCTCCATCATTTCCTTCACCAGTGCAACAATCTCATCCAATGCGCCATCCAGGGCAATATCTTTTTGAATAGACTTATCGCGCGTCTTCAGTTCCACCACGCCGCGCGCGAGGGTCTTCGGGCTCACGATCGCCCGCAGGGGCACGCCCAGCAGGTCGGCGTCGCTGAACATAAAGCCCGGGCTGACTTTTCTGTCGTCAAAAAGAACTTCAATTCCGGCTTTTTGCAGGGAAGTATAAAGCTCGTTCGAAGTTTGATTGACCTCTTCATTCTCCGCGCGTATCGCGCAGATGTGCACCTGCCAGGGCGCGACGGACATGGGCCAGATGGGCCCGTAGTCGTCGCGGTTGGCCTCGCACACGCAGGCGATCAGCCGCCCCACGCCTATGCCGTAGCAGCCCATCACGGGAACCTGTTCCGTGCCGTCCCGGTCCAGGTAGGTCATCCCCATGGCCTGCGTATATTTCGTGCCCAGCTGGAAGATGTGCCCCACCTCCACGCCGCGCTTGAGCCGGATGGCGGCTTTGCCGCACTGCGGACAGAGGCCGCCCTCGGGGATTTTCGCGATTTCGCTGTACGCTATCCACGGCACATCGCGCGCAGGGGTAAAGCCCTTGTAGTGATACCCCTCCTCGCAGGCCCCGGTGACGAGATTGCCCGCGTTTTGCAATGACCTGTCATAAATGACGACAGCGCCCTTGGGCAAATTCAAACCCACCGGGCCGATGAACCCGCAGGGGAAGCTTTCATTCGCGTCCGCGGCGGGATGGGCCTCCCCGCCCAGCAGGTTGGAGAGCTTGGTCTCGTTGACCTCCAAATCCCCCCGTATAAAGATCACGACGAACTCGTCCGTGGCGTTTCTCTGGTAGAGCACGGCCTTGCAGGTCTGTTCTGCCGTTATATCGCAAAACTGCGCAAGGTCTTCGATGGTCTTTATCCCCGGCGTGGGGATTTTTACGAGGGGGCTATCTTCGTATGGCGCGTTCTCGACGACGCATTCGGCGGCCTCCATGTTTGACCTGAAATCGCACGCAGTGCAAATCGCGAGCGAATCTTCGCCTATGTCCGCCAGCAGCATGAACTCCTCGGCGATCTTGCCGCCCATCATGCCGCTGTCGGCCTTCACGCTCACCACCCGGTTCCCGATCCCGCAGCGCCGGAAGATATTCACGTAGGCCTGATGGCATTTTTTGTAATATTCCCCCAGGTCTTCGAATGAAGCATGAAAAGAATACCCGTCTTTCATCGTAAATTCGCGAACCCGGATCAGTCCCCCCCGGGCCCTGGGTTCGTCTCTGAATTTTGTTTGAATCTGGTACACCATGAAGGGGTAGTTCTGGTAGCTCTGGGCGGCGTCGCGGCACAGGTGCACCACGGCCTCCTCATGGGTCATGCCCAGCACCATGTCCGCCCCGGAGCGGTCTTTCATTCGCATCAGCTCGCTGCCCACGGCGTCCCAGCGCCCGGATTCCTTCCAGAGGCTGGCGGGCATGGCCACGGGCAGCAGGATCTCCTGCCCGCCGATGGCGTCCATCTCCTCGCGCAGTATCTTCTCGATTTTCATCGCGATGCGCTTGCCCGGCGGGTAGAGGCTGAAAATGCCGTTGCCCACGTTCTTGATGTAGCCGCCGCGCAGCGTGAGGATGTGGCTGGCAATCTGGCAGTCCGAGGGGGTCTCCTTGAACCGGAAGCCCAGCATCTCGCCCAGCTTCATATGTACACCCGCTTTCATTCCCGAATAAAAATGAGTTATTTTTTATTATAACATATTTTCAAGCGCAATGCAAGCGCTGGACGGGCTGTTTTTCGGGTTTTCGCAAAAAAATATAGAGGCGCAGCAGCCCTGCGCCTCCACTATGCGAAAAGAAGCAAAAACTCAGAACCACATCCAGATGAAGCCGAAGCCCAGGAAGAACAAAATCCAGTTGAGGAATGTCGCCTCGTAGCGAGTGGAAAAGATGGTTTTGGGCGGTACGTAGCTCGGGTCCTTCACCCAAACAGTGCAGAAGCCGTCCGTGTAGGTGAAATACCCCGCCTTGCTTGTAGTGGCCTCATAATCCGCCTGCGTTTTATCCGCGGCCCCGACACTGATATACGTCCCGCCTGCCGGAATCGTTATCGTTCCCTCAATGGTGACTTTGCTGTTTACATAAGCACGCGCGCCGATCATGGCCGCATCGGTTTGCGTTACATTGCCATAAACTTCGATTTCGCTGTCATACATTGCAATCACAGCGAATGTTTCCGAAGAAGTTACATTTGTCACTTGGGCTTTACTGCCCTGAGAAACGTTTACGCTCCGATTGGAAGCATATGCCAAGCCGGACACATTAAATTGACCATTTGCCGGGTTGTTCACACAGAAGGTGTCCCCCTGATCCGCCGCACGGCCCGCACCCCGCCCACCACCAGCGAGGCCGCCGCGCAGCCCAGCGCGATGACCTGCCCCGCCTGGAACACCCGCGCCACACGCGCCGCCGCCCGAAACCCCTTCAGCGCCTGCCCTATGCTCTTCTCGTTCACAGAAAACCTCCTCAAAAAAACTGTCAACTGTCAGCTGTCAACTCCACCCCGTGCGCGACCGCCGGTATGCTCTCCCCCTGCAAGGGCGAGACCGCCGAGAGCAGCGCCCCCGTGCCCAGGAACAGCACCCGCCGCAGCTCGCCCGATTGCAGCTTGGGAAAAATCTCCCCGCACAGCACCGCCGCCGAGCAGCCCACGCCGGAGCCGCCCACGCCCGCGTCCTGCTCTTCGGTGTCATAGAGCAGCAGGCCGCAGTCTTGATGAACGCTCGCGATGTCCAGCCCGGCCTCCGTGCGCGCCAGCTCCTGCAGCAGCGCCGAGCCTATCCCCCCCAAATCCCCGGTGAGGATCATATCGAAGTCGCCCGGTTTGCTTTCAGTGTCTTGCAAAAATCGTTTGAGGGTGTCCCAGGCGGCAGGGGCCATGGCCGCGCCCATCTCGTTGGCGTTTTTGACGCCGAGATCCGTCACCTTGCCGAAAATCACCCGGGATATGCGCGGCCCGACACCTGTTCCCAGAATCGCCGCCCCTGCGGCCGTGGCGGTTCGCTGCGCCGTAGGGGGCGCCTGCCCGCCGAACTCCAGGGGGAACCGGAACTGCTTTTCGGCGGCGCAAAAATGTGAGCTCGCGCAGGCGCTCACCTTGCCAAAGGCCCCGCTCTCCAACGCCAGGGCCCCCATCGCCAGTGCCTGCGCGAAGGACGCGCACGCGCTGTAAATCCCCGCCAGGGGGATGCCGAGCTCCCGCAGGGCGAAGCTCGTGGCGCTGCACTGGTTGAGCAAATCCCCGCCCAGGTGCAGGTCGATGCCCTCCGGCGCGCAGTGCGCGCGCTCCAGGGCGTGGCTCATGGAGGCCTGCTGCAGGCGGGTTTCGGCCATCTCCCAGCACTTCTCGCCCAAATGCGCCTCGGCGAACACCTGCGCGAAGACATGCCCCAGCGGGCCCTCCTGCTCCGTCTGCCCGCCCACGGCAGCCTGCCCCAAAATGGCGGGCCGGGAAGCCAATTCGGCTGTGCCCCTGCCAAGCCTGATTGCCATGCGCTCATCCCCTCCCAAAGAAGAAATAGATCAACCCGTAGATCGTGCTCACCGCGCTGCCGTAGGCCAGCACGGGCCCGGCCAGCTTGAACAGGTTCGCCCCCACGCCCAGGATCAGCCCCTCGCAGCGGGTCTCCATCGCCGGGGCGGCGATGGCGTTGGCGAAGCCCGTGATGGGCACGCCCGTGCCCGCGCCCGCGTGCTTGCCCAGTTTGTCGAACACCCCGAAGGCCGTGGCCAGCGCTGTGAGGAAAATCAGCGTGCAGGGCACCATGATCTTCACCTGCTCCTCTGCGAAGCCCAATTTTTCGTAAGCCAGATACAGCCCCTGCCCGAACGCGCAAATCGCCCCGCCGACGAGGAACGCCAGCAGGAAATTCTTCGCGTGCGGGCTGTCCGGCGAGGCCTTGTGCACCATGGTTTCGTATTGATTTTTGTCTGTCTTCATAAAAAAATCACTCCCCGGGCTAGTTTGCCCGGGGAGGGGGGGATTATGAATTGCGGTCAATCAGTAGCCGAAAATTTTGCCAATGACCCAAAGGATTCCACACGCAGGAAGCATTACAATCGTAATCGGCAAATAGAGCGGCAAAAGGAGTATAATCGGCAAGGCGTACATCGGAATCAGCAAGCTGAAATAGGGGAAGAAGGCAATTGCGTAGACGACGCCAGATATCCAATTATATACATTTTGCCCAAAGACATAGGGCTTTTCTCCTTTCTCCTTTTCCAGTATGGTGACATCAAACCAAAAACTCTTGCCGTCCTTCATGCTAAGATAAATAGATGCATCCGTTGAATCCGAGCCCTGGACAAGAACGTTCCATTTGTCATACGTATATTCAGAAAATACAAGACCACCTTTCCTGCGGCCCGCAAATTCATAAAAAAACACATCGGCAGAGGTATAGCCGATACCGGCAAGAAACTCTTCCATGTATATATGATCGCCATCTGTAACAGTGATTTCTGCTGCTGTATGGTTGGGGTTATCAACGACAATGAATTTGAAAGGAACGCTGTAGCTGCTTTCTAAATCTATAGGGTTATAATACAGAGAAGTTGAGATTTGCCCGACCTTCAGACCGCGCAGAAAGTAAATGTCGTTGTTTTTTAGTTTCACCCTGTCAACGATGCCATTGCCGGAAACATTTTCATGCCGTGTGTCGGTATAGCCTCTGTCCTCCAACAGTTGCTTCATGGGAATGAGTTCGCCAAGTCCGATTATAATAGGTTCCGAAGCTTCCTCCGCCGCCGATACGGACATTCCGGCCTCAGAGATGCCGAAAGCCATCAACATCGCCAGCAAGAGCGCAAAAAATTTTTTCACTAGTATACCCCTTTCGCCATTTTTCCCATTATAGCATGGGTTGCCCTGAAATGCAAGGGAAAAATTGCGGCGAAAGAAACCGGCGAACGAAAACGCGGCGAGCAAAAACAAGAATGCAGAAATAAGGCGCGTCCCCATTTCTGCATTCTGCATTGCTTTTTCTTATTTCATTTACCCCCCGTAGGGCGTCTGCATCCTTGGCTCGTCGAGCACGTAGACGGTGACCCCCCTGGCCCCCCACTGCTCGCACATCGCCTCGCTGGGCATGTAGAGGTCGATCATGCAGGCGTTCATCGCCACGAAGCCGCCGGTGTCCGCCGCGATGGAGTAGCCGTAGACGTACCTGCCGTCGTTGGAGACGATCCAAAGCTTCGTGCCGTAGGGGAACTGCTTCGGGTCCACGGCCACATAGCCCGGTACGGGCTTGCCCAGGCCGCTGGCCACGCCCGGGTCGCCGTGATAGGCCTTCGCCACGCCGGTGTACGAGGCGAGGTAGCGCGTGGGCACGCCGTCCACGATCTCCAGGGTATCCGGCGGCGTGAGGGTGGAGATAGGCGTCGCCCCGGCGGCGAGCCTCTGCACCCGCGTGCCTATGGTCTTGATCTCCTTCACCGGCTGCCTGAGGATGGTCTCGCTTAGCACGACGGAATCCACCCGCGCCCCGTTGATGTATTTGTCCGAAAAGACTGTCTCTTTTTCGCCCTTTTCGCCCTTTTGCTCTATTTTTTCCATCCCGAGGTCCATCGTGCCCGACTTCTTCGTCTCGCGCTCGAAGTCGATGGCCAGGGTCGCGCGGCGTTCCTTCCACGCCACGCGGCTGATCTTGATGGTCACGCCGGGCGCGAGCGCCTGCGTGAGCCCCGGCTCCACGAAGTCCTCGCCCTCCAGCGCAAGGCCGCACAGCGCCAGGGCGTGGGCCACCGTGCCCTCGGTGAGGGTCAGGCTGTACTCCCTGCCGTAGTCCCGCAGCGCCACGTCAAACGCGCGGCTGACCACCACCTCCATGCCCGCCTCCAGGCGCTCGTTGGGGTCGTGGCTGAGCTTGTCCCGCTCGCCGAGGGTTACCCCCTGCTGCTCCAGCAGGCGGCCCACCCAGCCCGCGCCGGTCATCTGGCGCGGCCCGTTCTCGTCCACGAGCCACACCCGCTTGGCGCGGTAGATGCGGATCACGCAGTCGCCCTCGCTGGCGTAGTTGGTCAGGTCGATATAGTCGTCGTTGCCTATGGTGACGTTCGCGATGCGGAGAATATCGTAGACATCCGATTTTGTCGTCGTCAGGGAGGTCTGCGCGCCGTCGTCGAGGATGAGCACCGTGCGGGAGCTGACCGCGTACACGGTGACGGTGACCGAGAAGAGCAGCAGGGCTGTCAGCGCGGCAGCGGCGGCGAAGACCTGTTTTCGGTGCGGCTTGGATTTCTTCCGAAGCGTACGCATATTTACCTCCGAAATCGTTTAAGCAAACAAAACAGCCGAAAAGCCAACCCGTATATTATATTGTCCAAAAATTGCTTTGTCAAGTTTCTGGGAATCTACGTTTTGTACAATATGAACTATGACATGATCGCTTTTATTCTTTTGAAGAAAAAAACAAAGCAAATATTGTCGTATTCTGGTAATTTCAGGCGCGCTATTTGTAGGATACGTAGAAAAACCCCTGTCCGGGCAGCAATTCCCCCGTTCCGGGTGAAATCGGGGGCTGTGTCATGATTGGGGATTGCTTTTTTTCGCGAAGCAGTGTATACTAAGATTAGAGAGGGGGGGTTATGCCATGCGGAAGCTGAAGCTTTACCTGGAAACAACGGTGTTCAATCGGTTCTTCGAGCCGGGACGGGACTACTATGGCGATACGCACCTGCTGTTCGACCAAATCGCCGCAGGTCTGTTCGAAGCTTATACTTCCCAATACGTGATTGATGAACCAATACGTGATTGATGAATTGGCGAAGGCCCCGGAACCAAAACAGCAGGAAATGCTCGACACGATCATGAAACACCAAGTCGCCGTCTTGGAAAAATCCACGCAAACGGAAGATTTGGCGGCACAATATGCGGTGCACAGAATTATATCCGAAATTCATAGCTACGACCGTTTCCATATTGCGTGTGCCGCAGTGAATGGCATGGATGTGATAATCAGCTTTAACCTCACACACATCAACCGGCTCTCTACCAAAGAAAATACCGAATTGGTCAACCGCTTAAACGGCTATCCCGCCGTTACGATTTCCCTGCCAATGGAGGTGATAGAATATGAGGACGATTAGAGACGACGAGAAGTGGATCGACGACATCCGCGCGAAGCTCTACCAGGAGATGCAGGAGCTCGGCAAGGAGGAGTACGACCGCCGAAAGCGTGAGCAGTTTCTCCAAATTGCAAAGCAATACAACTTTAAAATTGTGCCTGCCCAGGACGTCCGCCGCCCGCCCTTGCCTTGATTCCCCTGCCGCTTTGCCGCCCGCTGTTTCGCATGACGAAAGGCCCCCATGAAACAAATCCAGCTATATTGCGACGGCGCCTGCTCCGGGAACCCCGGGCCGGGCGGCTGGGGCACGATTCTGCGCTACGGCGGCCATGAGCGCGAGCTTTCCGGCGGCGCGGCGGATACCACCAACAACCGCATGGAGCTCACCGCCCTGCTGGAGGGTTTGCGTGCCCTGAAGGAGCCGTGCCGTGTCACGGTGACCACCGATTCGGAGTATGTCGCCAACGGCCTGAACAAGGGCTGGGCCAGGGCTTGGCAACGCAATAACTGGGTGAAGAGCGACAAGAAGCCCGCCCTCAACGCGGACCTCTGGGCCGCCCTGCTCGAGCAGGCCGACCGCCACACCCTGACGGTCCAATGGGTGCGCGGCCACAGCAATCATCCCGAAAACGAGCGCTGCGACCGCCTCGCGGTGGCGCAGGCGCAGAAGTTTAAGAAGTAGAGACGCGGAGCAACCGCGTCTCCCACCTGGCGTTGCGCGCCTGCGAGGGGCTTTTCCGGGGCGATTTTGCTGTGCGAATTTTGCAGGGCAAAATGCACAAGGGCCGCGAAAATATACGATCTCCGCTCCGCGAAAACTGATTTCGCGCAGCGGCGATCTTTATCATAGCCTTACGCCCAGCCCCTCCACCGCACCGCCTCGGCCACGCGGTTGATGGCGATCATATAGGCCGCGTCGCGCAAGGAGACATTTTTTTCCTTCGCCAGGGCGTATACCGCCGCGAAGGCCTTGCCCATGGCGGCCTCCAGCTTATCGAGGACCTCCTCGCGGGGCCAGAAGTAGTTCATGTTGCCCTGCACCTGCTCGAAGTAGCTGCACGTGACGCCGCCCGCGTTGCAGAGGAAATCGGGGATGAGCCGTATGCCCGCCGCGTCGATCAGGGGGTCGCAGTCAGGGGTCACGGGGCCGTTGGCGCCCTCGGCGATGAAGCGCACCCGCTTGGAGACGCCGCCGAAGTTGGCGGGCGTGATTTGGTTTTCCAGGGCGGCGGGGATGAGGATATCCACGTCCTCGGCCAGCCACGCGCCGCCCGGGAGGATCTCGCAGCCCAGGGCCGCGGCCTTCTCTTTGTCGATGCTGCCGAACTTGTCTTTGATCGTCACCAGCGCCTCGATATCAAGGCCTGCTTTATTTCGGAAGGTGTAGGCGGTCTTGTCGGCGTTGTCCCAGCAGGAGATGCACACCACTTTGCCGCCGAGCTGCGTGTAGAGCTTCGCGGCGTACTCCGCCACGTTGCCGAAACCCTGCACGCTTGCTGTGGTTGACTTGATGTCCACGCCCTCGGCCGCGAGGAGGTCGCGCAGGGTATAGACCACCCCGTAGCCCGTGGCCTCCGTGCGCCCCAGGGAGCCGCCCATGCCCACGGGCTTGCCGGTGATCACGCCGGGGCTGCGGGCGCCCATGAGGGCCTCGTATTCGTCCATCATCCAGATCATGTGCTGGCCGTTCGTCATCACGTCGGGGGCGGGGACGTCCACATCCGGGCCCACTTGGGAATACAGCTGCCGGATGTAGCCCCGGCACAGCCGCTCCTGCTCCCCCTGGGACATCTCGCGCGGGTCGCAGATCACGCCGCCCTTGCCGCCGCCCAGGGGGATGTCCACCACGGCGGTCTTCCAGGTCATCCACATCGCGAGGGCCCGCACGGTGTCGGCGGTCTCGTGGGGATGGAAGCGTATGCCGCCCTTGGCGGGGCCCCGGGCGTCGCTGTGCTTGATGCGGAAGGCCTTGAACACCTTCACGCTGCCGTCGTCCATCTTCACGGGGATGGTGAAATGGAACTCCTTCATGGGCGCGGAGAGCAAATCGCGCGCGCCTCCTTCGAGCCCGAGCATATCGGCCACCTTGCCGAACTGTTCCTGCGCGTTGGTGAACGGGTTGTAGCTGCTGTCTGCCATGCGTATCACTCTTCTCTAATTTATAGATAGGCCATATTTTAGCACATTCTATGCCGGATTGCAAGAGCCGTGACGCAAAGTTTCATTATTTCCTCAATTTTCACAGAAAAGGGCGGGAAGTGCGGGAAAAATGCAGCGAGGTGACTGGTAAATTGCGTATTGGTATTTGCGGAAACGCATAACGCAGGGGAAGGAGGCCGTTCCCTGCAGGCTTTGCTTTTACAATCACTGTCAGCCTCGGGTGGCTGAGGATGGCATCGCGGAGCGACGGATTGAGTATACCCTCCCGGACCAAAAAAGGCAAGCGAAAAAAACTTATCAAGAACATATCCACCCGGTTTTTCACCGCCCGGCGGGAACTGCCGGGCAAACGCGCGCTATATATCGGGACTCTTTGCCGGGCTGCGCATGAAAAAAGTGGATAACGCGCGTTCTCCACCGGGTTTTCCACCGCGCCGCCCGAAAAATTGCGCAAAAAAGGGGTTGACAAACGGCGCGTTATCGGGTATAATCCTTCTTGCGCCTTGGGTGTAAAGAAAAACGCTTTACAGGCAGAGGCATGTGGGGTGTCATAAAAGTGTGTGGGGGGAGTGAGAGAAGGCCATGGCGAAGGACTATTCCATCGCGCTGCTGCTGGATTTCTACGCGGAGCTGCTCACGGAAAAGCAGCGCGAATTTTTGGAGTACTACTACAACGAGGACCTCTCCCTGGCCGAGATCGCGGGCAACGAGGGCATCTCGCGCCAGGGCGTGCGCGACGCCATCAAGCGCGCCGAGAAGCAGCTGGTGGAGATGGAGGGGTGCCTGGGGCTCGCCCGGCGCTTCGGCGATATGAAACTGGCCCTGGAGGACATCATCGCCTGCGCCAACGAGGTGCACGAGCAGAACAAGCGCTGCGGGCTCTCCCGGGAGATCAACGAGGCGGCGGCGCGCATCTCCGCCACGGCGCAAAGGCTCATCAATGCTTAATGCTGAATGCTTAATGCTTAATGCTTAGTGCTTAATGCTAAATTAGAAGAACAGGCTGCTACATAAACTAATTAAGCATTCAGCATTAAGAATTAAGCATTAACAAGAAAGGGGATTTCCAGTCATGAAAAAAACGACCCATCGCATCCTCGCGGCCATCCTCGCGGCCTGCCTGCTGTTCAGCGGCGCCATCGGCGCCTCGGCGGCGGCAAGCAAATTCGGCGCCACCATCACCATCAGCAAAATGCCAACCGACCCCACCTTCGTCCCCGGCATCATCGAACCCGACCTCGCGGGCTTGGAGCTTGCCTTCAAGCTGGGCGGCGTGGAGAAAACCCTGCGCTACGACGACATCAACAGCTGGTACGACGACCTGTATGACGTGTGGGACTTCGACTTCGACGCCTACTACCGCATGATAGAGGCCAGGGAGGCGGATTCCTACAACATCTGGCTGGCCGATCCGGACGGCCGCGCGAAAATCGGCGCGAACACCTTCTACCTGGAAGTGAGCGTGCGGGCAGGCGACGAGAGCTATACCAACGCCAGGATCCCCATCGCCCTCACGGGCGTACCGCTGCTCGAAAAGGTCGGCCCCTCGCAGATCGCGGCGCTCCGGCCCGGGCTGCCGACCATGGTGGACGCCTCGTCCCTGTATGACAACAGCAGCAACATCACGCTCTACTCCTTCACCCCGCGCGTGACCGGCTGGTATTCCTTCCGCTCCTCCCTCAGCGGCAACTCGCGCCTGGCCAACGCTTTGTACCGGATCGCGCCCTACCCCTTCTACCTGTTCCTCGACAGCAGCGACCCCTACGGCAAGCTCTTCGACGCCGAAGGCACGCTGGTGGCCGAGAGCGACGACCGGTACTTCCTCAACTACTCCAGCCTGGATTTCAGCGTCCGCGCGCTGCTCACCGCCGGGCAGACCTACTACCTGCTGCCCAGCACCTTCTACAGCTACAGCACGGCCCGCTACGCCGTAACGCCGATATTCCTTGCGCCCGTATTCGCGAAGGGCTGATTCAATGCGTAATCTGTAGGGGCGGCACTTTTGCGAGCCTTAATTGCGCAAAAGTAGTTGCCGCCCGCTATGCAGAGGGCCATAACCCGGGCGGCAAGAATGCCGCCCCTACAGAAGAGGCATATCATGAAAACCATAGCGAATCTACTGTGGGTGATTTTCGGGGGGCTGGAGCTGGCCCTGGCCTGGATGGTGGCCGGGCTGCTGTGCTGCCTCACCGTCGTCGGCATCCCCTTCGGCATCCAATGCTTTAAGCTCGCGGGCTTCGTGCTGTGGCCCTTCGGGCGGCACGTGGAATATGACCGCGGCGGCGCGGCCAACTTCCTGCTCAACCTCCTGTGGATTTTGCTCCTGGGCTGGGAGCTGGCCCTCGGGGCGCTGGCCGTTGGTCTGGTCTGGTGCGTGACCATCGTGGGCATCCCCATCGGCCTGCAGGCCTTCAAGTTCGCGAAGCTGGCGATACTGCCGTTCGGTGCGAAAGTGGTGAGGTAGCGAAAGCCGCACGAGGAACGTCGCTCCGCGAAGCTATCCTCAGTCCGCCCGAGGCGGACAGCTCCTTCCACGGGAAGGAGCCGGGGGGATTAGCCGTAAGCAGGCTATGCAAGCACTGTGACGTGGAAACGATGGCGTGTTCCGCTTAATCCCCAAGGCTCCTTCCCGTGGAAGGAGCTCCCCGCCTCGGGCGGGGTGAGGATGGCATCCGCGGAGCGGCTGACCGCTTGGCGTAACAAGTACGAGGAGGTGAACCCATTGGCATTTGAAGGCCTGTCCGACCGGCTGGAGGCCGCGTTCAAGCGCTTGCGCAGCAAGGGCAGCTTGACCGAAAAAGACGTGCGCGACGCGATGCGGGAGGTCCGCATGGCGCTGCTGGAGGCGGACGTAAGCTTCAAAGTCGCCAGGGATTTCACCTCGCAGGTGACGGAGCGGGCCATAGGCGCGGCGGTGATGGAGAGCCTCACCCCGGCCCAGATGGTCGTCAAAATCGTCCACGAGGAGCTGGTCGCCCTCATGGGCGGCACCCGCAGCAGATTGACCCAGGCGTCCCATGGGCCTACAGTTGTGATGATGTGCGGCCTGCAGGGCTCCGGCAAGACCACCCACAGCGCCAAAATCGCGCTGATGCTCAAAAACCAGGGCCACAGGCCATTGCTCGCCGCCTGCGACATCTACAGGCCCGCGGCCATTCAACAGCTGCAGGTCGTCGGCGAAAAAGCCGGCGTGCCCGTGTTCGAGATGGGCACGGATACCAGCCCCGTCACAATCGCAAGCGAAGCGCTAAAACTTGCCCGGGACCAGGGCTATGACTATGTGTTTCTCGACACAGCCGGGCGGCTGCACATAGACGAGGCGCTCATGCAGGAGCTCAAGGACATCAAGGGGGCCGTGCGGCCCCACGAGATCCTCCTCGTGGTGGACGCCATGACCGGCCAGGACGCCGTGAACGTGGCAACAAGCTTCAACGAGGCCCTGGGCATCGACGGCCTGGTGCTCACCAAGACCGACAGCGACACCAGGGGCGGCGCGGCGCTCTCGGCGCGGGCCGTCACCGGCAAGCCCATCAAGTTCGTGGGCACGGGGGAGAAGCTCGGCGACCTCGACGTCTTCCACCCCGAGCGCATGGCCCAGCGCATCCTCGGCATGGGCGACGTGCTCTCCCTCATCGAGAAGGCCGAGACCATGCTGGACGAAAAAAAGGCCGCCGAGATGGAGGAGAAACTGCTCAAAAACAAGTTCGACATGAACGATTTATTGGAGCAGTTCCGGCAGCTGCGCAAAATGGGCAGCGTGAAGGACATCCTGGGCATGATCCCCGGCCTCGGGAAACAGGTGCGCGACGTGGACATAGACGAGCGCCAGTTCGACAGGGTGCAGGCACTGATTCTCAGCATGACCCCCCAGGAGAGGCGAAAGCCGGACATCATCAATCCCAGCCGCAAGCGGCGCATCGCCGCCGGGGCCGGGCAGCAGGTGGAGGACGTCAACCGCCTGCTGGCGCAGTTCCGCCAGATGCAGAAGATGATGAAGCAGGTGGGCGGCAACGGCAAACCCGGCAGGGGCGCGATGCGCGGGATGATGGAGCAGTTCAGGTGAAATTATCGATAAACGATAATCGAAACGATCGAGAATCAATAGTGTAATATCGAAAAACAATAACACATTTCGGAGGAACAAATCACATGGCAGTCAAGATTCGCCTGCGCCGCATGGGCGCGAAAAAAGCACCCTTCTACCGCATCGTGGTGGCGGATTCCCGCTACCCGCGCGACGGGCGCTTCATCGAGGAGATAGGCACCCTCAACCCGCTCACCAACCCGCCCGCGATCACCCTGGACGGCGAGAAGGCCCGCCAGTGGATCAAAAACGGCGCGCAGCCCACCGACACCGTGAAGGACATTCTGAGGAAGCAGGGCGTGGTGTAGAACACCCCCCGGCCCCGCGGGGCCTTCCCCCTCTAAAGAGGGGGGCTTGAATCGACACACCCATAACTTGCGTTGAGCCACCCCATAGCCCCCCTCTTCAGAGGGGGATGAGGCCAACATTTCCTACGGGAAACGTCAAGGGCCGGGGGTGTGTACTAAGGAGAAACCAATGAAAGAACTATTACTCGCCTTAGCCAAGGGCCTGGTGGACGACCCCGACGCCGTGACCGTCACCGTGGACGAGCCGGACGCCGAGGGCATCACGTTCTACCACCTGCGCGTGGCCCAGGGGGATATGGGCCGCGTCATCGGCAAGCAGGGGCGCATCGCCAAGGCCATACGCACCATCATGAAATCCGCCGCCATCCGCGCGGGGGAGAAGATCTCCGTGGAAATCGACGAATGACCAGCTGCGCTGGAGGCGGGCGCTTCGCGTCTGTTGACGAGAGCTATGATGACTGATTTCCTCGAGATCGGCACCATTACCGGCACGCATGGTATTCACGGGGAAGTGCGGGTGAACCCCGCCTGCGATTCCCCGGAATTTTTCACTGCCTTTGATGTGCTCTATTGGGACCCGGAGGGCAAACAGCCCGTGCGGGTGCTTTCGGCGCGGGCGCACAAAAACCTCGCCCTGCTGCAGCTGGAGGGCGTGGATTCCATCGAAGCCGCGCAGGCCTTTTGCCGCCGCACGCTCTTCTTCCGCCGCGCCGACGCCCGGCTGGAGGAGGGGCGCTATTTCGTCGCCGAGCTGCTGGGCTGCGAAGTCTTCGATGCGCATGATCCAAGTGTGCGCTACGGCACAATCAGCGATGTGACCGAAACCGGGGCGAACGACGTGTGGCACATCCAAACGCCGGAGGGGAGAGAGATACTCATCCCCGTGATCGACGACGTGGTGAAGGCTGTCGATATAGATGCGCGGCGTATTGAAGTCGTGATGCTGGAGGGACTGCTGGACGTGTGACAGGCATAAAAAATTTTTTTGAAAAATTTTGTAACGAATCCCCGGTTTCTCCGTCTAACCGATGGTATCCAAAAAAACATCAAAGGAGATCATCATGAAACACGCGAAGAAACCGCTCGCCCTGCTGCTGGCGCTCGTCATTGCCCTTGGCCTGGGCGTCTCCGCCATGGCGGAGGAAGAACTCGATGTCCCCTACATCATCACCCAGCCGCAAAATCAAAACCTGCCCTATGGCGCTGCTATTACGCTGAGCGTCGAAGTGTATCTTCCGGAGGGCTGGACGGCGGAGTATCAGTGGTACATCAGGCACAGATGGTTCCAAGAGTATGGTTTTACAAACGACAAATACATCTTGGACGGCGCAACAGAACCAACCTTGCTGCTTTCTCCCGGCGATCCCTGGTACACCATATACTGGTTTTATGAGGAGGGCATAGATTATACTTTTTTCTGCGAAGTGACTTTTGCAGGCGCTTATCAAACGCTTAACAGCGACAACGCCAGGGTTATTGTAGCAGAAAAGACAGCCGACGACCTTCCATATGTCATCACCTCACCGAAAGACCTCACTATCCGCTCTGGCCGCAGTTTTATTCTCAGCGTGGAAGTGTACGTCCCCAAAGGCTGGACGGTGGAGTATGAATGGTTCGTAGGCAATCAAGAACCCCAATTTGGCCCTGGGACAGTCACCACAAAGCCCAGCATTCTTGTCGCCCGCGGCGATCCCGGATACTTCTTCAGATGGGGCCGCGCGAGCTATTACTGCAACATAACCGCTTATGACAAAGACGGAGACCCTTTCCAGCTCCCTCAGCAGTACGCCAGCGTTACCGCGAAAAGCTTGGCCGACGGGTTTTTGAGTACGCTATGGAACTCACGTATAATGATACGTTTATCGAACAGTGGCGTTGTTGGCGTTCTTTTTGTGGCTTTTATTTTTGCAATAACTATTCTTCCTACGCTGTTGATTGGCGAGCTGTTCGGCTGGATAAGAAGCTGGCTGCCGCCTGTCTCATAGATGGCTTACAAAGTAAAAAAATGCGAAAAACAAGGCCCTCCCTATTGACAAAACCACACGGCCGGTGTATAATGGAGTTGTCAGGGAGGGTTGCGTTGCGAGACGGTGATCCTTTCCCGCCAGAGTTTCACGGACTAGCCGCTGACTTTGCGAGAGAGAGCGGCTAGTCCGCTTTTACTTACGGCGATCCCGTAAGTAAAGGAACAGTTCAACCAGTGCTATTATTATTGATATGGCCTGCAAGACCGCACCAACGATTTCCCACATGGCTTCGCCCCCCTTTCCATAGACACTCGAAGTAAACGCAGGTTTTGTGTATATGGCAGGAAAGGCTACGGCGGCTGGGCTGGCCTTCGGGGCCTAAGTGAAACCCACACCGGCAACCGCCGCGAATTTTCACCGGCTGGCGTCCCCTGCGGTTGCTTGACACACAGGGTGCAACTCTGCGAATAGTATAGCACACAAATAATGGCAATACAAGTGGTTTTTCAACAATGCCCGCGCGAAATTTTCCGTACTTTCCCATTACTAATTTCTTACCCGCTATGCCATGCTATGAATGTAAAAACATGAGCATGGGGGTACGCACAATGGCCAACCGCAACGAAAATGTCCCGTCCCAGGCGTGGGCGGACTTCGCGGCCTCGGGGCGGGTGGAGGACTACCTGCGCTACCGGGCGGCGGAAAACCGGGCCGACGCCGCCACCGGGGTTTCCGGGGGGAGCATTTCCTATGCAAACAGCCGCGCTGGTGCTGCGCGCCGACGAAATCAAAGAAGACGACCGCCTGATTACGGCGCTTACTGAGCAATTGGGCGTGGTCCGGGCCTTCGCCAACGGCGCGAAAAAGCCCAAAAGCCCGCTGCACGGCGCGTGCCAGCCCTTCGCCCACGGCGAGCTGGAGCTCACGCGGCGGCGGGATACTTATGTCGTCACGCACGCGCGGGCCGCGGGGGTGTTCCACGCGGGCCTGGCCTCGGAGCTCTCCCGCCTGGCGCTGGCGGGCTACTTCGGCGCGCTGTGCGCGGCGCTCGCTCCGCAGGAGGAGCCAGCCCCGGAGCACCTGCGCCTGATGATGAACGCCCTGCACTTCCTGAACGCGGGCCTGCGCCCCCAGTGGCTGCTCAAGGCCGTGGTGGAGCTTAGATTGATATGCCTTGCCGGGTACAAGCCGGATTTGACCGGCGACGGGCCCTATCTGGACTGCGTGCATGGCGTGATCGTTCCGGACGCCGGTGCAAGGCGCGTGCTGCTGGAGCCCCCGGTGCGGGAGGCCATGCGCTTCATCTGCGAGGCCCCGCTGGAGCGCGCGTTTCGCTTTACCCTGCCGGAGGAGGGCCTGCGGGCGCTGTCGTTCGCGTCGCAGACCTATCTGCAGCACCAGGTTGGACGAATATTTGACGAGCTGGCGTATTGGGAGGGGCTAAAATGAAGAAAAAAACATATCTGCTGGTCTTGCCCGCGCTGGCCTGGCCCGCGGTTATGCGCGCCGCGGCAGAATGGTCAGTGCTGGCGATGGCGCACGGGTTCAACCGCAGGCTGCCGGATAAAATGCATGACTGGCTGCCGCAGATCCCTATCCTCAGCGTGGATTGCGCGGACAGCATGGACTTCAACGACAGGGCGATTGAGATCACCAATGCATATAATAGGAGTTCCCTATGAACAAACACTACAAAACCCTTGAACTCGATAAAGTCCTCGCCATGGTGGCCGAGAAGTGCGCCTGCGACGACGCACGGGAACTGGCCCTTTCCATCGAGCCGGAGCCGAATTTGCAGCTGGCGCAGGCCCTGCTGAACCAGACCCGGGACGCCCACATGCTCCTCGCGCGCTTCGGCGGGCCCGCGTTCGGCGGGCTGGCGAACGTCAACAACGCATTGAAAAGAGGCCAGGCGGGGGGCATCCTCACTTTACGTGAATTCTTGGCTCTCGCCCAGGTGCTGCGGGTGCTGCGGGGCGTCGCCGCGTGGCGGGAGGGCAATTCCGGCGTGGAGTGCTGCCTGGACGCCCTGTTCGGCGGCATCTCCCCGAACAAATACCTGGAGGAGGCCATAGGCAACGTGGTGCTCTCGGAGGACCGCGTGGCCGACCACGCCTCGCCCGCGCTGGCGGACATCCGCCGCAAAATCCGCGTGCAGGAGAGCAACGTGCGCGCCCGCCTGGAGGGCCTGACCCGCTCGCAGGCCTACTCGAAATTTTTGCAGGAGAGCATCGTCACCATGCGCGGCGGGCGCTTCGTGGTGCCGGTGAAGGCCGAGTATCGAGGCGAGATCCCCGGCCTGGTACACGATGCTTCTGCGAGCGGCGCCACGGTGTTCGTGGAGCCCATGGCCGTGGTGGAGGCCAACAATGAGATCAAAGTGCTCCAGAGCAAGGAGCGCGACGAAATCGAGCGCATCCTCTCCGAGCTCTCAATTTTAGCGGGAAGCTTCTATGAGCCCGTGGCGTACAGCTTCGAGTGCGCGGCGGAGCTCAACGTGATCTTCGCCAAGGCCCTCGTGGCCTACGACATGAAGGCCGGCGCGCCGGCGCTCAACAACCGTGGCGAGATCGAGCTGCGCAGGGCCAGGCATCCGTTGATCAACAAAGACCAGGTCGTGCCCATCGACATCTCGCTGGGCGTGGACTTCGACGCGCTGATCGTCACCGGGCCCAACACCGGCGGCAAGACCGTGAGCCTCAAGACCGTGGGCCTGCTGTGCCTGATGGCCATGTGCGGCCTGATGCTCCCCGCGGCGGATCGGAGCCGGGTGTCTGTATTCAATCAAGTGCTGGCCGACATAGGCGACGAGCAGTCGATCGAACAGTCGCTCTCCACCTTCAGCAGCCATATGAAAAATTTAATTTCTATCCTGGAAAATGCCGACAATCACAGTTTGGCACTCATCGACGAGCTGGGCGCGGGCACCGACCCCGTGGAGGGCGCGGCCCTGGCCATGGCGATCATAGAGGCCCTGCGAGCAAAAGGCGTAAAACTCGCCGCGACGACGCACTACGCCGAACTGAAGGCCTACGCCCTGCAGGCCCCCGGCGTGGAGAACGCCTCCTGCGAGTTCGACGTGCAGACCCTGCGGCCCACCTACAAGCTTTTGATCGGCGTGCCCGGAAGATCAAATGCCTTTGCGATTTCAGAAAGACTGGGGATGCCCGAGGAGGTCGTCAACCGGGCCAGGGCACTGGTGAGCACAGAGGGCACGCGCTTCGAGGACGTCATCGGCCAGCTGGAGCGCAAGCAGAATCTGGCCGACCAAGCCAGGGAGGAGATGGAGCAGCTGCGCTTGAAAGCTGAAAATGCGTTGCAGGAAGCAGAAAAAATCAAAGAGCAGTCAATTCAAAAGCAGGAAAAGGCCCTGGAGGACGCGCGGGCCACGGGACGGCAGATCAGCGAGAGTACCCGCCGGGAGGCCTACGCGCTGCTGGGCGAGCTGGAGCGCCTCAAGAAAGAAAAGGACAGCGAGAGCGACGTGCAGGCCCTGGCCCGGCGCGCCCGCGCCGCCATGAAGAAGGGCCTGGACGGCCTGGACGAGGTCTCCCGGGGGGAACTGCCCATCGAGGACGACGACGAGGAGTATGTCCTGCCGCGCGAGCTGGGCATAGGCGATACCGTGCGCATCGCGAATATGAAAATCCAGGCCGAGGTGCTGGAGCTGCCCGACGGCAAGGGACAGGTGAAGGTGCAGGCAGGGAGCGTCACGATGAAGGTGGCGTTGGGCAATCTGCGATTGCTGGGCAACGCACAATGCACAATTGACAATGCACAATTAAAGAAACGCAAGAAATCGGGCGACGACCCGGTGCAGCCCAACACCGCCGCCGAGACCCGCCTTGACCTGCGCGGGCAGACCGTGGAGGAGTGCCTGATGGAGCTCGACAGATACATGGACCAGGCGCTGCGCACCGGGATACACGAGTTCACGATCGTGCACGGCAAGGGCACCGGGGCCCTGCGCGCCGCCGTGCAGAAATACCTGAAGAGCTCGCAGTTCGTGAAGGCCTACCGCCTGGGCGTCTACGGCGAGGGGGAAACGGGGGTCACGATCGTTGAGCTGAAATAAATGAGAAATTAGAATGCAGAAATGCAGAAATGCAGAAATGTATTTCCGAGACCTTTATTTTAAGGAGCCCACCCATGCCAGCCTTCGCCCGCTCATTCAAATATGCCCTCAAGGGCCTGCGCCACTGCCTGCGCGAGCGCAACTTCCGCTTTCACACGGCCCTGGCGGCGTATATGTTCGGCTACCTGATCATATATGACTGGTTCACGCTCACGCGCGGGGCCTGGGCCGCGCTGATCCTGGCGGTGGCGGCGGTGCTCTTCGCCGAGGCGATGAACACCTCGCTGGAGGCCCTGGTGGATTTGGTGAGCCCGGGCAGGCATCCCCTGGCCGCCAAGGCGAAGGACGTGGGCGCGGCGGCGGTGCTGGTGTGCTCCATAGGCGCGGTGGCGGTGGGGGCCGCCCTGCTGTGGCAGCCCGGGGCCTTCCGGGCGATGATTGAATATTACAGAGCGAAGCCCCTGATGCTTCTGGCCCTGGCGGGGAGCCTCACGGCCACGGGGCTGTGGGTCTTCCCGGACTGGAGCAGGAAGGGCTGAACTCGTTTGTCGAACAAGTATTTTGATTCCAGCTATTGACAGCGAGGCAAATCTCTGTTACAATACAGGCGTAGCGTTGCCTATGCGGTAGGCGGTTAAATCCTGCCCCAACCCGGTCACGGGGAAGGGAGGTGTGTGGATGGAATTTTTAGTGCTTTTGGTAGTAATACTGATCGTCGCAACAGGTTGCAAAGGCCTTGCCTAAGCTTTTAAAGCAAGGCCTTACGCATACAAACGAAATAGCCGCCCCAGCTTTTCCGACTGAGCGGCTAATTCTTTAGCTTAACTGAAGGGGGCTAACCGTCTATACGGTAGCGCTACACTCATTATAGTCTATTGTGCGGCAAATGTCAATATGAAAATAAAAAATTCTAGCACATACAAAAGTCCAACAAGCTTAGGCGGTTATTTCTGTACCCATCACTAAGGCAGGCAGCGGTGGAAACATACGCGGCGCTGGCGGCGGATATTCCGTTTGCCATCGCGGTCGCGCAAGCGGCCCTGCAATTTCTCGGCCATCTGGCCGGGCACATAAAGAAGTAACCGCCCTCAAGCCTCGAAAACTTGGGCGGTTGCTTCTAATTCATCATTAGGAAAGGGCGCAGCCGCTTCCGGGCAGGCCATCTTCTATGCTTATTATAGCGCAGGTATTGCGTTTTGTCAAGTCATTTTAACGAAAATTCGGAGCTCTCATGAAAAAAACAGCTTTCATCGCCATCGTCGGCTGCCCGAACGTGGGCAAATCCTCCGTCCTCAACGCCCTGCTGGGCGAAAAGGTCGCCATCGTCAGCGAAAAGCCGCAGACCACCCGCACGCGCATCATGGGCGTGCTCACCGAGGGCGAGCGCCAGCTTGTCTTCACCGATACCCCCGGCCTGCACCGCCCGCGCACCAAGCTCGGGGAGCACATGGCCCGGGCCGTGAAGGAGGGCATGGACGGCGTGGACGCCTGCCTGCTCGTCGCCGAGGCCGCGGGCAAGGGCCTTCGCCCCCAGGAAGAGGAGCTCCTTGCCAGCTTCAGGAAGCAGCGCACGCCCGTGATTTTGCTCCTGAACAAGATCGATCTCCTGCGCAGCAAAGAGGACCTGATGGAGCGCATTTTGCTCTTCAGCGGGGCCTGCGATTTCGCCGCCGTCATCCCCTGCTCGGTGAAGACCGGCGACAACATGCCCGCCCTGCGGGAGGAGCTGGCGGCCCTCTTCGGCGCGCTGGCGCTATCCGAGGGCTTCTACTTCCCCGAGGACACCCTCACCGACCAGTGCGAGCGCGTGCTCGCCGCCGAGCTGCTGCGCGAGCAGCTGCTGCGCAATCTCGAAGACGAGATCCCCCACGGCGTCGCCGTCGTGATCGAAAAATTCTCCACCCGCCAGAAGGACGGCGCCGACCTGCTGGACATCGAGGCCACCATCTTCTGCGAGCGCGAGAGCCACAAGGGCATGGTCATCGGCAAGGGCGGCGCGATGCTGAAAAAAATCGCCAGCGCGGCCCGGGCGGAGCTGGAGGCCTTCTTCGATTGCAAGGTGAATTTGCAGTGCTGGGTGAAGGTAAAGGAGGGCTGGCGCAACCGCGAGGGGGTTATACGCAATTTTGGGCTGGAGTGAGGAGGCTAAAAATGAAACACGTTTTACTGAGCGCGGATGGTTATCCCTCTGTCTATTCTGTGCCGGACATCGTGGCCGATAATCTGGAAATGTATTGCCTTGATTTTTGCGAGCGTTGGCTGCGTGAAAGCCCAGACGCCGCTGAGTATCGTGTCGATCTTGGCGCTTGTATTGGCTTTCGTTTTAACGAGGAAGACTTTGTAAAATACTTGAACAAATGGATATTTCCTGATCAGCCATCAATCTTGGTCGAAACGTTGGAGATTGGACCAAAAGAAAAAATTCCTCAGAAATATGAAGATTGCGAATGGTTTAATTTTTAGGAGGAGTTTTCAATGCGCTCCATGATGCAGGCGCAAATTTACAGAAAAAGGTTGTAATTCCAGATATTGTGTGATATAATGGCCGTGTTGCATAGGGGCGCTTGCGCTCCGAATGTGGGCGGTTCGTGCGTAGGTGGCCGCCGGTGGGGAAACCCGGCCGCCAAGCCCTCCAGGGATGTAGTCTTAGACGAAATCCTAATGAAAGGAGGGTATGTGATGGAGAATATTACGCTGCAAGACTT
The DNA here is from genome assembly GCA_009779995.1 of Oscillospiraceae bacterium. Lineage (GTDB taxonomy): Bacteria > Bacillota > Clostridia > Oscillospirales > Acutalibacteraceae > WRMQ01. The sequence continues at coordinate 27,901 of WRDW01000027.1, forward strand.
TATCGGTCTGATGCTGATGCTCATTGCATTCGCTACATTGGTGCTAAAGCTGTTTGACAGCAAAAAGCACTAAGCCGCTCTCCCCATCCAAAAGCAGAGCGGCTTAGGCTAATCTCAAATTAAGGAGGGGAACCGCCTGCAACGGCAACCCCTTGCTTCTGTATTATACACCGGCTATGTGCAGTTGTCAAGGGGATTTGCGCAAATGCCTGAAAATTTCCCGCAAACCCCTTTACATTTCTGCCCCGGGCATGTATAATACCCATACTGGGTATTTATTTTTTGAAACTGGAGAGCTTTTATCCCGATGCGCTACGAGAACGAGCCCTGC
>WRDW01000028.1 GCA_009779995.1 Oscillospiraceae bacterium
AAAAACGTTTTGCTATCGGCACGAACCCCGAAAAACATCTCGAGCGTGTTCTGTTGATGTGATGCAAAAAAACCGGGCTAGCCACGTCTGTGGCGGCGGAATATGTTCATGCGTTTGTCGTGGGCCAATGCCAACAATTCCTTGACACAGCCCAAGAGCAGTGCTATAATGAAATCCGGCACTGGTGGCGGCACGGGAAGCGGTTCCGGCCCGCAATACAGCAGCGGCGGGGTTAATATTGGGGAGATTAACCCGATTCGCTACCGAGGATATTACTATGACAACGAAACGGGGTATTACTTCTGCCAGACGAGATATTATAACCCGGAGTGGCAGAGATGGTTGAATGCGGATTCGTTATTTATTGCGGGGAATCCGCTGACAGCGAGCAATATGTACGCCTACTGCGGCGGTGACCCAGTGAATTATACTGATTCGACGGGGCGGTATGATTCAAAAATACATTATGATGCTACGTATGGTTGGGCACAAAAAGTTTTTGCAGAAAACGGCATGGAAGATCAAGCAGATACCTATGCTGACATTCTCGCCAAAGCGAATCATGAGGTTGATACCAAATGGAAAACTTCTCCATTGAACATTTTAAGTCCTCATAACACTGTGATTTGGTCTTACCATATGCATCCCATGGGTGAGATAGACAACGATTACTCTCCTTCACAGCTCCTTGCTGCGGAAAAAATAACCATAGCTGTTGTAAAACTGTTTATAAAGTGGTATAATCGAAATGCGCTAGGCACCTAAGTCTAGCCTTTACAAGTAACACAGAAGGAGAATTGGATGATAGCCGTAATATTGTTTCTGTTGCTTATTTTACTTGAAATAGCGCTGGCTGCGTTCTTTATCCACAATTTAAAATGCAAAGAGGGGATTTGTAGCATAATAATCGGTGCGGCATTCTTGCTTGGCTGTTGCCTTATTCTACTGGCTATAAACATCTGGGTCAATGGATACCAATACAGGCTTATTGTCAACAGAGAGAAATTAGAGGCACTAGTTATCGACCTCGATACAACACAGCCGTATGAGGAATGGTTTTGTCCAGACGAGCAAATCATGACAGTCAAAGGAAATCTGTACATGCAAAAAATAGTCGCATTCGCAGAGCCATACGGATATGTCATAATCACTCTCGAATGCTTCTCTGATGCGCAAGCAGCAAAAATGAGCTATAATAATAAGCTAGGTATTCAAAAGAAGAATCATCTAGGGCAATGGATCACGACCAAGAGCCAAAGCTCCGAATATGAGTATTATTTCACAAAAACGTGCAGAGATGTAAGCCGTGATATTTTATTTGGGCTTTTACCCGAAGGCAGATATGGTTCTAAGGTAACAATAAGGTATAAAAACTTCGTCTGCGCATTTGTGGAGCATTCAGACCAGCGCAGAAGTAGAATAGATGAAGTAATAGACATGCTGTTGGCGGATTATGAGGCGTATAAGGAGGCGATGAACCCCTAGCCTTTGGGCCGCGCTGATGCCGTGGATACTCGGGCTGTTGCTGAGATATGGCTACCAGAAGCTTGTCGCAGAGATAGAGTTGCCCGAGGTTAAGCCGGAGAAGCGCAAGTATACCCGCTGTGAGAAGCCTGCGCCGGAAGAAACGCCTGCTGATGTTGCCGAGGAAGATGAGATTTCGGCAGAAGAGACAGCTGATCTGCCCGACCCTGTTCCCCAATTGCCGCTCGGCAGTGACGCGCTGACTGCCGATGACCTGCAGCAGTTGATCTTTGCGCTGCATGTCCAGGCGAAGGCGGGCATTACCAGCTCGAAGGAGAAACTGGATCAGATCAAGCTGATTATATTTTCCTAAAGCACCCAAAGCAGATGCCGTCGCAGCTCTGGGGTTAATTGCGAAACTGATCAATCCCCGCTGATATGCCGCCCGATATGCTTTTCGAGGGCCGCGTAATACGCATCCTCATACCGATCCAGGGCCTCGAAAATCGGATTTCCAAACTGGCTGTCCCGCAAAATCTGCCCGTAGGTCACATGTAGAACCTGGCGCGCGTCGTCCTGGTCCAGCAGGGAGGGCAGGTCCTTATCCTCAAGGGCTCCGATTTCCGGGATGTTGGCCGTGTTTTCGGTGATGTGGTAGTATTGTTTGGCCTCCGGCAGCCGCGCCAGCGCGAGAGCGAGGATTTCACGGAACAGGCCCGGCTCCCGCGCCGCCACCACCCGCAGCGCCTCCAGCCAGTTGGTTCCCGCCGTTTTTACATGCACTGTTTTGCCTGTTTCCCGGTATATAATCGGGAAGACGGCGAATTTATCGCTTCCGGAGTGGATGCTCAGCTTGTAGCCGAGCGTTTTCGCTATGACGGCGTGCACAGCGAACTCCTTCTCGAATTCGGCCAGTTCGCCCCGGTAATCAATGCCCTTCTGGAACTCCCCGCAAAACCGGGGGGCCAGGCTGATCAGTTCCACACCGGCCTTTTGCAGCTCCCGCGCCACGAAATAATGCGCTTCAGGGGATGTGGTGGACAGCGTTTCGTCAATGGACATTTCGAAATCTACGTCTTTCCCCCGCAGCAGCTCGTCGTACAGCGCAATCGTATGCCGGATGGCGTCATCATAAACGAGCACGATCCGTTGAAAGTCCGACGCCGAGAAAGAGATGCTTTGCCCGCCGTCCAGAGGGAAGCGCCTGTCCAGATACTCCTGTTCCAGCCGCGTGCGCAGGCCGGGGTCCAGGGCCCGGTAATGGCCTTCCAGCTCCGACGCGGGGAGGGCGGCGAAATCGTTGCGGATATGCTCGGAGCAATCCAGCGTGATCATGGTAAACCCGCAATCGAGCGCCATTTGCACCTCTTCCCGGGTTTTCAGATGGTCGCCGTCCGCGCCGTAGCCCGCCCGGTACCCCTCCTGGAACACCGCCCACACCGCCGCCGCGAGTACGTCCTGATATGTGCGGCCGGTCAGGTTCAGCTCGCGGATGGACTGCTGCGCCAGGACAGGGAAGACATCCGCGCCCTTCACCAGCCGTATATGCCCGGCGGAGGCGACCCCCAGCCTGTCGCCCAGCCCGATGGTGAACGGGCGCCCTTTCCGGCTGACCGGCCTGGTAAAGGGGAAGAGCCCGCGGATGGCTTCGGCGTTGGCATTGGTCAGCGGGCAGCGCTTCACAGGCCCGCCCGGGAGGGATACCACGCTGCCCTCCAGGGCGTCCCAGGCTTCCCCCTCGCCATGGACGGCCAAAAATTTGCCCGCGCTGTCCTTTGCCATGAATAGCGTAGCGTCCCCATGCCGTACCAATGAATTCCAATACAGCGTTGTACTCATTTCGTTCTCCTTCTGGTGATGTTGGTATGTAAATTATAGCATATAAGCGAGCGCCTGGCAAGTGCCTGATTCACATCATCCCCATCAACTGCGACAACAAAAACAGCCCCGGATTTGGTGTTGCCAGGGCAATTTTTGTTTTTCGGTTCGTTTGATACAGTTTCCCGTTTACACCAGCCTTGAAAAATCGTTAATTACTTGGGTTTTTGGGACGCTCGTTATCTAACACTAGATGCCGTGCGTCTCTACAGCATGGCCTACCCTGCCGCCGGGATCGCCAGCGGGACATTTTCGCCGTCCAGCCTTGCCGCCACGCGCGCCAGGGCGTGTGTCACGATGCTCTCCTGGAGGGGCGCGCCGTCGGCCGTGCGGGCGAACAGGCGGGTATCCTGGGGCACCACGCCGAGCAGCTGCGTCTCGGTGAGGTCGATCACGTCGTCTATCATGAGGAACTCCCCGCGCAGCGCCTGCTTTCGGTCAAAGCGGTTGATCAATAGACGAATATCGGAGCACCCAAGGCGCGCGGCCTGCTTGGACGCCATGGACACCGAGCGCACGCAGATGGGGTCGGGCGTGGCGACGATGAGGCACCGGTTGCAGGCCAGCACTGCCGTGCGGAAGCCGAAGCCTATGCCCGCCGGGGCGTCAATGATGACCACGTCGTACTCCCCGCAGGATTTGACAAGCGTTTGCAGCATGTCCTCCCGCAGGGTGTCTTCCGGGTGCAGCGGCGCGCACAGCAGATGCAGCTTGTCGAAGAGCATCACCGCCTGCTGGAGCGCGCAGCGCCCCAGGGCGACGTCCGCCCAGGTGAACAGCACGTGCTCGTCCACGCCCAGGATGAGGTCCAGGCTGCGCAGGCCGATGTCGCAGTCGATCAGCAGCACTTTGTGCCCCCGCGCGGCCATCTGCTGGGCCAGACAGGCGCTCACGGTGGATTTCCCCACCCCGCCCTTGCCGGATACCACGGCGATGCGCTGCTGCATGTGTGTTTCCTCCCGAGGGTGTTTTTGATAGTATAGCATGGATGGATTGGGGTTGCAAGGGAATTTACTTACTGCAAATTCGTCAGCCAATCCGGTACAACCGGGTTTTCTCTGCGGTAGTAGGCATTAATAATCTCATTATCGAAGGTATAGATGATGTCGGCGTTGGGGACTTCATTGCTTTCGTCAGACATATCCCAGCCCCATGAGACATTTAGCTCAGCTCTACACCTAATCACTTCCTCAAACGCTTCTCTGGGAATATTGCAAAGCTTAATCAGTGTAACCATTCGCATTTCTGTCGGTTCACCGTTAACTCTGTTTTTATCGGTCAGCTTTTCTACTTCATCCATTGTTCCTCTTGGGCATAAATTAATGAGTGCACCGGGAATAGTGTAATATACCTCTCGTTTCGATGGCCTATATTCATATTCATTGGTGAGAACATCGATTGGCGCTAATTTAATTTCGTCAGGGTGGTAGAGCGGCAAGGGCTTCTCAACTGCTGCCTCTGTGGTTGTGACGACAGTTGTTATTTCAATCGTCGGCTCTGTCGGCGCTTCGGGCGCTACGCCGCAGCCCGCAATCAGCAGCAGCGCCAAAGCCAATGATATAATCAGCAGTCGTTTCATGGGGCAGCTCCTTATAATTTAATATCACACCCATTGTAGCACATGTTGCGCCCTTTGAACACCCCCTTTTTTCGCGGCACAAAAAAAATTTTCATTTTTTGTATTGACTATTTTCTGCGAATCGTCTATAATGAATACAGAGGTAGCGCCGCCATATAGACGGTTAGCCCCTATTGCCGAGAAAGTTAAAGAATTAACCGCTCAGGGTCGAAGCTGGGGCGGTTATTTCTTTGATGCGTTAATGTATCCTGTTGCAACGATCAGTATTACTACCAAAAGCACTAAGTATTCCATCCACACACCTCCCTTCCCCGTGACCGGGTCGGGGCAGGATTTAACCGCCTACCGTATGACAACGCTACAACGACATTATATCAGGGAATTTTCACATTGTCAATAGCTGGGAGCGAAATATTTGTTCGGCTGCAAAAAACACTTGCTTTAGCGCACGCCATGGGATATAATTCTTGTATGCACAACAAGACATTGACAAGAGCCATCGCCCTCGGGACGTTTGACGGGCTGCACACGGCGCACATGGCCGTACTGGAGGCCGCCGCAAATCAAAATAGCTTTGCGCCCGCTGTGCTGCTGTTTGACCAGCACCCGCTGCAGGCCCTCACGGGCCGGGCCCCGCCGCGTCTGCTGACAGATGAGGATCGAGACGAGCGGCTGCTAGCGCTGGGCCTGGAGATACTCTTCGCAAGCTTTAACGAAATCAAGGACATGCCGCCCGGGGCATTCTTCGAGGATGTGCTGCTGGGGCGCTTCCATGCGGGGGCGCTGTGCTGCGGCTATGACTACAGCTTCGGCGCGGGGGCGCTGGGGCATGTGGATGAACTGCGCGCGCTGTGCGACGCGCACGGCATTGCGCTTTGCACTACGCCTGAAATAGACTACAAAGGCGCGCCGGTGAGCTCCACGCGCATACGGCAGGCCCTGGGGGAGGGGAGTCTGGCCGACGCCAACGCCATGCTGGGCAGGCCCTTCGGCTACGCCTTCCCGGTGGAGGGAGGCAGGCGGGTGGGGCGCAGGCTGGGGTTCCCCACGTTCAACCAGGCGTTTGCGCCGGGCTTCGCGATTCCCCGGCATGGGGTGTATGCCTCGCAGGCATTTGTGAATGGCGAATGGCAATCAAGCGTGACCAACATAGGGATTGCACCCACCATCCATCACAGCGCCGAAGGCGGCTGCCCGCCGCAGGCGCGCAGCGAACTGCGCACTGCGGTGCGCAGCGAAACCCACATCATGGGATTCGCGGGGGACCTATACGGGCAGCGCGTGCCGGTGCGCCTGCTGCGCTTCCTGCGCCCGGAAAAGAAATTTGATGATATTGAAGAGCTGAAAAAGCAGATTGCTGTTGACATCTGCCATGCACGCGGGGATGAAGGCGCGGGGGCGTCCAGGTGTCACCACACAACCGTCTGCCCGCTGGCATCCGCCTTATAGGCTGCCTCGGTGATGCGCGTCATCAGAATACCGTCCTCCAGGCCGAGGCCCTCGGGCTCGGAAATGCCCTCCAGGCAGGCCTGGATAAACTGCGAAAGGGGATTGGGTTTCCCCTCGGGCAGGTCTTCGTAATCCACTTCCTCCCAGCCGTCGCCGATATTCTGCACCACCTGCCCCGCGCGCACATAGACAGCCCCGCCCGTGCCGTAGACCTCCAGCAGGTCGGGCACGCCCTGGGTGACGAAGGCGGTCTCCATGGTGGCGAGGACGCCGCCCTCAAACTCCGCCACGGCGATGGTGTTCTCGTCGCTGCCCGTGCCGAAGAGCTCCGTCATCAGGGCGGTGACGCGCCTGGGAACGCCGAAGAGGTCGCCCATGATGTACACCGGGTGGGCGCCGAGGTCCATCAGCGCGCCGCCGCCGGACTGCGCGAGGTCGAACCAGTATTTCGGCAGCCAGTTCACCCCGTTGTGGCTGCGCCTGAAGCGCGCGCCGGTGACCTGCCCCAGCTTGCCGTCTTGGATCAATTGCTTGACGTACTGCACGCTCCTGTCGCCCTTGCAGGGCAGCGAAATCGTGAAGGTCACGCCCGCCTCGCGCACGGCCTGCGCGATCTGCTCGGCCTCCTGCGTGGTTGGGGCCAGCAGCTTCTCCGTGAAGACATGCTTGCCCGCCTGGGCCGCCTTGGTGAGCAGCTTCTCATGCCAGGTGGTGGGCGAATCGCACACGACAGCCTGGATGTCACTGGCGAGAAACTCGTCGTAGTCCGCGAAAAACTGTGCGCCCAGTTCTTCCGCCCATTCCTTGCCGCGTTCGGGGTCCTCGTCCCAGACGGAGACGATTGTGACGCGCTCGTCCTGCGAGAGCTGCTTGGCGTAGCCGCCCGCGTGCACGTGCCATTTGCTGATTAAGCCGATGTTGAGCATGGGGTACCTCCTGATATATCAATAAATTCTTCTTTCAGTATCGCATAAAGCAGCCCGTCCTCATACGTCCCGTCCCGGCACAGGAAAAACTGCCGCAGCGTCCCCTCGTATTTCATGCCGCACTTCTCCATCACCCTGCCCGAGGCCGGGTTGCCCGGCTCGTAGATTGCCTCGACCCGATTGAAGTCCAACTGGTTGAAGAAATACGCAAGCACGCCCAGCAGCGCCTCGCTCATCAGGCCCAAGTTCCAGTAGTCATAGCCTATATAATACCCCAGCTCGCAGCGCCTGTGCCGCCTGCTGACATAGTTCGTATATATCCTGCCGATCACCCTGCCGCCGAACTCAATCGCCCAGCTGTAGTGATCTTCATTGGCGTGTTCGCCAATCCACCCGGCCAGCGCTTCTTTTGTTGCGCCTATGCTCTCGTGCGGCATGAAGGACAAAAATTTCGTCACCCTCTCGTCACTCGCCCACGCGAAGATGTCCTCGGCGTCGGCCTCGGTGAATGCGCGCAGGGCGAGGCGGGGGGTGTAGAGGGGTTCGGTCATCACAGGAACCCTTTCCCTTTCGTCAGGATACCCCCTTGGGGGGCCGATGCGCAGCATCGAGGGGTAATGCGGAGCATTTTCGCGGAGCGACGTCCCCAATCTCAATTCCCCTCTTGGGAGGGGTGCCTCCGCAGAGGCGGGGTGGTTGTGCGGAGCACCGAGGGGGGAGCGTGTTACACCTCTAGCCCCACCTGCACCATCCCCTTCTCCTCCGGCGTGGCGATCACCCCCGCCGCGGGCAAATTCTTCGTGCGATACCGCGCAGGTGTCTTCAATTCGCCCTCAACATAGGCGTGCAGATCGACTACGCGGTGGTTCTTGCGCAGGGTCATCACGGCCACGCCCTGGGTGTCCTTGGTGGTCTTGGGGGCGATGGCCCCGGTGTGGAACAGCAGCACCCGGCCCGAGCTCGCGCCCAGCACGCAGTCGCCGTCGGCCCCGAGCTGCAGCGCGGCGGCCAGGGGCGATTTGTCGCTGTAGGCGCGGATGAGCTTCTTGCGGTTGGTCTTGGTGGCGTAGGCGGAGAGCTCCACCTTGGCCACCTTGCCGTTGTCGAAGGCGAAGAGCATATACCCTGAATAATCTCTGGTCACGGCCATGTAAGCCACGCTTTCGCCTTCGTCCATCTCCAACTTCGCGGCCACGAAGTCGCCCAGCGCGCTGGCCTTGGTGTCCTCGAACTCCCCCGCGCCGGATTTATACACCTGGCATTTGTTCGTGAAGAACAGCAGGTCGCAGGCGTTGCCGGCTTCGACCACCTGGACTACGGCGTCGCCGTCCTTGCACTTGTGCTGGTCGTTCATGCGCAGGCTGGCCGGGGTGATCTTCTTGAAATACCCCTCGCGGGTGAGGAACAGCGTCACCGGGTAGTCCTCGATTTCCTGCTCAGTCACGGCTTCGGGCAGCTCTTCTGCGTAAATAATTTCGCTGCGCCTTGGTTTGCCGTGGGCCTTGACGATGTCCTCGATCTCCTTGATCATGATGTTCTTGATTTTGCGCTCGGAGCCCAGGATGCCCTCCATCTCGGCTATATCTTTGATGAGCTGCTCGATATCGGCCGTGCGCTTCAGAATATACTCTCTGTTGAGATGCCGCAGCCGGATCTCGGCGACATACTCGGCCTGCACCTGGTCGATGCCGAAGGCGATCATCAGGTTGGGCACGACCTCGCTCTCCTCGTCCGTTTCGCGAATCGTTCGTATGGCCTTGTCGATGTCCAGGAGAATCTTCGCCAGGCCCTCCAGCAGGTGCAATCTTTCTTTTGCTTTGTTCAGGTCGAAGCTGACGCATCTTTTGATGCAATTTGTTCTGAAGATAATCCATTCATTGAGCAGCGCCCGCACACCCAGCACCCTGGGGCTCCCGTTGATCAGCACATTGAAATTGCAGGAAAAGCTGTCCTCCAACGTGGTGAGCTTGAACAGCCGGGCCATGAGCTTGTCCGGGTCCACCCCGCGTTTCAGATCAATCGTGATTTTCAAGCCTGTCCTGTCTGTTTCGTCGCGAATATCGCTTATTTCTTTTATCGTCCCGGCCTTGGCGCGCTCGAGGACTTTGTCGATGATAGCCTCGGCTGTGGTCGTGGGCGGAATTTCGTAGACGTCTATGCAATTGTTTGATTTATCATAAGTGTACTTCGAGCGCATACGAAACGTGCCCCTGCCCGACTCATATATCTCCTCGAACTGCGCGCGTGCATACAGAATCTGCCCGCCGCCCATGAAATCCGGGGCGGGCAGGGTGTCTATGATGACATGACCGGGGTCGCGGGCCAGCGCGATGGTCGTCTTGCAGATTTCAGATAGATTGAACGATGCGATGCTGCTGGCCATGCCCACGGCGATGCCGCTGTTGAGGTTCACCAGAACGCTGGGGAAGCGCACGGGCAGGAGCTTCGGCTCCTTCATGGTGCTGTCGTAGTTATCGGCGAAATCCACCGTGTCTTTGTCTATATCTTTGAAGAGCTCGGCGGCCATGGCGTCCAGGCGGGCCTCGGTGTAGCGCGAGGCGGCGTACATCATGTCGCGGGAATATACTTTCCCAAAGTTGCCCTTGCTGTCCACATAGGGGTGCAGCAGGCGCTCGTGCCCCCGGGACATCAGCACCATGACGTCGTAGATCGCGCCCTCCCCGTGGGGATTGAGCTGCATGGTGCGCCCCACGATGTTCGCGCTCTTGCTGCGCGGCCCGGTGAGCAGGCCCATCTTGTACATCGTGTAAAGCACTTTCCGCTGCGAGGGCTTGAACCCGTCTATTTCCGGGATGGCCCGGGACAGGATGACGCTCATGGCGTAGGGCATGAAGTTGTGCTCCACGGTCTCGGTCACGGGCTGGCGCACGATCTCCCCCGCGCCGGGGATGTGGGCGTTGCTGCCGGGGGCGTCCGGGGCAGGGGCGGGCTTTTTGCGGGGCTTGGGCATTTTATATGTCCTTTCGGTTTATATCGCGGGCGGCAAGAATGCCGCCCCTACAGGTTGTGCTGCCGAACGAGGAACGCCGCTGCGGCGGGGAGGCGCTCCGCGCAACCACCCCGCCTGCGGGCACCCCTCCACGGAGGGGAATGGGGGGATTAGTCGTACACTGGCTGTGCAAGCACAGGTCTGTAAATTCGAGATGGCGCTAGCGCCTAATCCCCAATTCCCCTCCGTGGAGGGGTGCCCGCAGGCGGGGTGGTTGCGCGGAGCACCATCGCGGAGCGACGTTCCTCGTGCGAGCTTTCACTGCTTGGCCTGTATGGATTGACCATTCTTCACCCTTCCCCCCACGAACGCCAGCACGAAGGCCGCCATGGCGGGGTCGCACCACTCTATCAGGGCATCCTGGGGGATGGTGGAGCTGCTCATGCTGCCAAACAGGCCGTAGGCGACTACGCGCGGCACGAAGCACAGCAGGGCCAGCACGGCGGCGGGGATTCCCGCCGCCAGCAGCGCGGCGGGCTTGTAGCCGCTGGTCCGGCCGGCGACGTTCTGCGCGAAGGCCAGCAGGAAAATCATCAGCGCCGCGAGCATCGCGAGGCTCAGGAAGAGGTCGGAGACCTTCAGGTAGGCGATGGTGCGCGAGAAGCGCCGCAGGATGCGGCATACGCACCAGGCGAAGGGGGCCAGGGCCAGCGCCCGGCCGAGGTAGGCGTTCTTCTGGGGCCGGACGTCTATGGCGGCCAGCCGGAGGAAAAACACCGCGCTCAAAAACCCGAACACTCCCTCGAGCAGGCAGGCCATCGCGCCGGAGCGGATATAATAGGCCATGAGGGAGGGGGACTGTTCCTCCAGGACGCTGAATACCGCGCCGCCCTGCCCCGAGAACAGCCGCGCCGCGTATCCGAAGGCCATGACGGCGTCCCACGCGAGGGCGAGGGCCGCCAGCCCCGCCGTGACGCCCTCCGGCGTGCGGCACCGGCGGGTGAGGTCAAGGACGGCGCTGCCGCGCAGGGCGAGGGCCGCCGCGCAGGGCAGGGCCGCGAGGAGCCCCAAGCCGATGTAGAGCAACACAACAGTAAAATCTTTTTCCATCCAGAAGCCGGTAAGGTCCTCCACCAGGCGCAGCTGCTGCCAGAGGCGCAGCGGCAGCAGCAGGAGCAGCATCCCCGCGGCAAACAGGAGGCCGACAAGGGCAGGCCTGCGCGATATGCCATTGTTGTTCATATATCCTATGACCTTCCGCATATAATTGACATGAGCGTATTCCATTATACCCCTTTGCGGGGCAAAAGTCAAGGCGGTTGATTTCATGAGGCAGCAGTTTATTTTCGCCCTGGCGGTTCTTTTGCTGATGACCCTGATCCCCCTGGTGAGCCTGACAGAGGCGAAGGGGCAGGAGACGGGCGGAGCGCCTGTCATGCAACGGCAGGAGACGGCGCCGGCAGAAGCGGCCAAGGCGCAGCCCGCGCGGGCGCAGCCCTCGAAAGACGACGGGGAGACCGTACAGGTTGTGCGCAGCGCCAGCGGCCAAACGGAGACCCTGGCCATGCGGGAGTACCTCGTCGGCTGCGTGGCGGCGGAGATGGACGCCGGAAACCACCCGGAGGCCCTGATGGCCCAGGCCGTGGCCAGCTACACCTATGCCCGCTACCGCCGGGAGATCGCTGGGAAAGACACCCTGAGCGACTCCGGCAGGAGCGACCAGGGCTACGAGGGCCCGGCGCAGCGCAAACAGCGCTGGGGGGAGAACTACGAGCTCTACGAGGCCAAATTGGAGAAGGCCGTGGATGCCGTGCTGGGGCAGTCAATCACCTATGAGGGCAGGCCCGTCTTCGCGGCCTACAGTTCCCTGAGCGGCGGGAAAACCGAGAGCAGCGGGAACTACTGGGGCAGCGATTTCGCCTACCTGCAAAGCGTGGACAGCCCCGGCGACAAGCTCTCGCCGGACTACAGCAGGACGGTTTCTTTTGCGCCCGGGGAAATCGAAAAGGCCCTGGAGAAATTCGACGGACTGAAGCTGGGGAAAGACCCCGCCGACTGGTTCGGCGCGCCCGAGCGCAGTGACGCGGGCACCGTGATGGCGATTCCAGTGGGCAACAAGACCCTCACGGGCCGGGAGCTGCGCGAGGCCCTGGAGCTGCGCAGCGCGAATTTCACCATTGCGCTCAATAAAGACGGCGCGTTCGAGATCAAATGCCTGGGCTACGGCCACGGCGTAGGCATGAGCCAATACGGCGCGGACTTCATGGCGCGGCAGGGCAGCGGGTATCGGGAGATTTTGGAGCATTATTATACGGGGTGCAGCGTTGTGTGAGATTTAGGGTAGAGGCTTTCCACGGCGTGCCAAAGCGCGCCCTACGAGTGTTTCGCCAATGGCGAATATCGCTCACGCATTCCACCTCCGCCACGGGCGGAACCCTCGTAGGGCGCGGCATTGCAGCGCCGTTGAGAAACAATGTGTTTTTGGGGAAGTATCAAGAATATTTTCCCCAACCCCCAAAAAACACTTGCATTCCCCAAAAATATGTGCTATAATAAAGATGTAAATTTATGCGAGGAGGGAAATGCAATGGGCTTGTTCAAGCTGATGGTCTCCGAATGGGGGCTGTTTTTGGGGCTGTTCATGTTCCTCTTCGGCGGGTTTATCTATGAGGCCTGACCCCAATACGCGCATAACGCCGCCGGAGCCTGACGCCCCGGCGGCTGAAATATATATGAGAAGGGCCCTGGCGCTCGCCAGTGAGGCCGCCCTGGACGGGGAGGTTCCCGTGGGGGCGGTGGTGGTGCGGCGCGGGGAGATCGTGGGCGAAGGGCGCAACCGGCGCGAGCGCGGCAAGTGCGCGCTGCTCCACGCCGAGCTGGAAGCCATCGCCGCGGCCTGCGCGCGCCTCGGGGGCTGGCGGCTGTGGGAGTGCGCGCTCTATGTCACCCTGGAGCCCTGCCCCATGTGCGCCGGGGCGATCGTCAACGCGCGCATCCCGCACGTTGTTTACGGCGCGCAAGACCCCAAGGCGGGCTGCTGCGGCTCGGTGACGGACCTGTTCGCCCTGCCCTTCAACCACCGCCCGCAGGTGACCGGGGGCTGCCTGGAGAAGGAATGCGCGGCGGTGCTAAGGGAGTTTTTTAAAAAACTGAGGGAAAATGCGTAGAGACGCACTGCCGTGCGTCTCTGGTATTGAAATGAATGTATTGCTTCACAGGAGACGCATTGCCATGCGTCTCTACATTGCAGTCTTTTCGCTTGCGGCAAAGGAAACGGGGGCGATTTTCACAACCGCCCGGTCATAAGTCATCACCCCGTTCACCTCGTCCTCCACGTCGCTCACCTGGGTGTAGACCGCGGCGCTCAGGCCCTTTTCAACCAAGGGTTTTACATGCTTCGCGAAAAGCTTTGCGTAGGCCTCCTGTAAGGCGTCGAGCGTCTTGAATTTCCGATAGCCGAACACCTTGCCGGGGTTCCACACGTGGCCCGCCACGGCGTGGGAGTACCCGCCGAACTCGCTGAGCACGAAGGCGCGATTTCGCCATTTATCAGGCGAGGGCGCTTTCAGGCGCGTGAAATAGATGTGCGGGCTCACGCAGTCGCCGCCGCCCTGGTCGTGCCAGCCGCTGGCGTGGTCTATGGTGCGGCTCGTGTCGCGCCTGCGAATAAATTCTACAGCCTTCCCGGCGTCGAACTGCCCCCAGCCCTCGTTGAAGGGCACCCACATGCACAGGCTCACGCAGTTTGCCAGGTGCGAGAGCATATAGTCCAGCTCTTCATAATATTGCGCGCGGCCCTCGGCGCTCTCCCTGCCGAAATGCTTGTAATTCTTCGGGCCGTCGTCCAGGTGCACGCCCAGGAAGGGCAGAATCCCCACCACGCCAAAACTGTACTTCGTGCCCCCGTTGACCATGTCCTGCCACACGAGCATCCCCTCGCGGTCGCAGTGGTAGTACCAGCGCAGGGGCTCGATTTTGATGTGCTTGCGCAGCATGTTGAAGCCCAGGGCCTTGCAGGCCTTTATGTCGTGCAGCAGGGCCTCGTCGCTTGGCGCGGTGAGCAGGCCGTCGGGCCAGTAGCCCTGGTCCAGCAGGCCGTTTTGGAAGTAGGGCGCGTTGTTGAGCATCAATCTTGGGATACCCTGCGCGTCCTTCCCCAGCGAGAACTTGCGCATCCCAAAGTAGCTCTGAACATGATCTTCGCCGCACTCAAATGAAATTTCATACAAATGGGGGTGTTCCGGGCTCCACAGGCGCACATCCTGCACAGGGAGTTTTGCCGCTTCGCCTGCTCTCAGCGCGAATTCCTGCTCTTGAAATATGGCCGTGCAGTCGTCGCTCGGCGTGATTTTGATCACAGCGGCATCGATGTCCGGCTCCATGCGCACGTTCGAGAGATGCCTCTCGGGCAGGCTCTCCAGCCACACCGTCTGCCAGATGCCCGACTGCGCCGTGTACCAGATCCCCCCCGGCTTTGCGCTCTGCTTGCCCCGGCTGCCGTAGGACGTGTCCGTCGGGTCGGCGGCCTCCACGCGCAGCTCGTTCGCGCCCTCGCGCGCATAGGACGAAATATCCAGAGTAAAGGGCGTGAAGCCGCCTACGTGCGCCCCGGCCTCCTGCCCGTTGAGGTATACTTTACACGCTTGGTCCACCGCGCCGAAGTGCAGCAGGGTCGTGTGTTTTAGAAAGCCCGGCTCCGGGGTGAATTCACGTTTGTAATAGAGGGTCTCGTCGGGATGGAGGGTCTTCCCAACGCCTGAAAGCTGGGATTCGGGCGAGAAGGGCACGACGATCTTCCCCTGATAGCCGGCAAACGCATCACCGGTTTTGCGGATGGCGTACTCCCACAGGCCGTTGAGGTTCATCCAGGCCGCGCGGGCGAACTGCGGGCGGGGATATTCGGGCAGGGGATTGTCTCTCTCCAGGGCGCGGCCCCAGCGGGTGAGGAGTGTGTTCATTGTGATGGCTCCTTTGATTTCTTGGGTATATTGTACATCAGCATGAAGAATCTGTCAATCACCTCGATTTATTCCTTGCTTTTCCCCCCGTTTTGTGATATAATACAGTCAGCAGCGATGTGGAGGTGAACAATGGAGGACAACAAGAAAACGCGGGCTGACGACGATCCGTTTGACGACGCCGACGAGGATCTGCTCTCGCAGATCCGGCGATGGACGGCAAAAGCGCAGCACGAAAAGGCAAACCGGGCGAACGCCGCGGGGTACCCTCCGGGGGCGCAAAATCCCTGGGCGCCCGAGCTTGCCGCCGCCGCGGACCGCGCCCTGGAGGACGATCCGCAGGGCGGGCTGCCGAAGCCGCTGGCAAAGCAGGCGAAGCGGCCCGCCCGCGAAAAAAAGAGCGCCGCCGGAGCGGGCGCGAAGGCCTCCGGGGGAGGCAACGCCACTAAAAGAGGCGAAAGAATGAGAAAAAAGCGCCGCCCCTTCAGGAGCGCCCTGGCCCTTGTGCTGGCGTTTGTTTTCCTGCTGTGCGCGGGCGGCTACGCCCTGGCGTTCAGCGCGGCGGGGAAGCTGGACCGGCAGGCCATCCAAGAAATCGACCGCAAGGCCCTGGACGCCGCCGCGGGCAGCTCGCGGGTGACGAACATCCTCCTGCTGGGCGTGGACGAGGAGGAGGGCGGCCGCACGGACACCATGCTGCTGCTGAGCATAGACCGCGCGCACCGCAAGCTGAAGCTGACCTCCTTCCTGCGGGACAGCTGGCTGCCGCTGCCAAACAGCAAGACAGGTCAGCTCGACAAATCGGGCAAGCTCAACACGGCCATTCATCAGGGCGGCCCGGCCGCCGTGATGCGGGCCATCGCCGGGAATTTCGATGTGCGCATTGACCATTACGTCATGGTGGATTTCAAGGTCTTCCAGGGGCTCGTGGACGCCCTGGGCGGGGTCTCCGTCGCCATCACGCGCAAAGAGGCCGAGCACCTCTACAAAACCGCCGGGCCCTTCAAAAAGATGGGCGGCAAAGACGGGCTGGAGGAGATGCGCAGGCAGATGAGGGACTGGGAGACGAATGAAAAAGACGGCGAGCTGTTGGGCGCGGTGAAGCTGGACGGCCTGCAGGCCCTGGTCTACTGCCGCATCCGCAAGCTCGACGACGACTTCATGCGCACGACGCGCCAGCGCAAGTTCATGAACAGCCTGATTTCAGCCTGCAAGAGGAACCCCCTGCGCCTGTTGGGCCTATTGGGCGGGGACACGCTCTCCAGCGTGAAGACGGATATGAGCCAGCTGCAGCTGGCGAACCTCGCGGCCATGGCGCCGCTGCTGCTGGGCTACGGGGTGGAGGAGTTCAGGGTGCCGGCCGATCACACGTGGAGCTACGCCACAAAACAGGGCATGTCGGTCATTGAGCTGAAGAAAGAGGCAAACGCGGCGCTGCTGTGGGCGTTTATATATGAAGAATGAACGGTGAAAACGCACTGCTGTGCCTCTGCCGCCGAAAGCGGTCAGCCGCTCCGCACGGCCCAAAAGGCCATAGGGGCCGTGCGGAGCGGCTGAGTGCTTTCGGAGGCAGTGGCAAATGCAAACAATGCACCTATTCAAAAAAGGCTTCAGCTTCGCGGTGGATGGGCCCGGCAACCGGCTGGTCTACCACATGCGGGGCTGCAATTTCCGTTGCCCCTGGTGCGCCAACCCCGAGTGCTTTTTGCCCTTCGAAGGGCCGGGAGAGCCTGTCGAAGATATTCTAAAAGAGGCCGAACAGGCAGCGCCGCTGTTCATCGCCGGGGGCGGCGTGACTTTCACCGGGGGGGAGCCCACCTGCCGGTTCCCGGCGCTGCGCGAGGCCCTGGAGGGCCTGAAGGAGAGAAAAATTCACACCTGCGTGGAGAGCAACGCCTCCCACCCGGACCTGCCCTCGCTGTTCCCCCTGATCGACCTGCTCATCCTCGACTGCAAGCACTACGACGATGCCGCGCACAGGCGGTGGACGGGGCAGGGCAACGGGCAGGTGCTGGCGAACATCGCGGCCGCGGCGGATGCGGGCGCGAACCTGCTGGTGCGCATCCCTCTCATTGGGGGGGTGAACGCTTCGGAGAGCGCCGCCGCCGCCTTTGGGGCCCTGTTTCATCGTCTGGGGGATTTTCCGGTGCAGGTTCTGCGCTATCACGAGTTTGGCAAGCCGAAGTGGGAACAGCAGGGGCTGGCGTATGCGATGCGGGGCGCGGATGTGTCTCCCGCGCAGGCGGAGCGCTTTGAGGACACTCTGCGCACAGCCCGTCGCCCGTGCGGATGTAATCTATCTTCTCCATCGGAATGAAGTAGCTGTGCTGCCGGTCCACCAGGCGCATGACGTCCCCCTCCACAAAGATGGGCGTGCCGGAGATCACCTGCCCGCGCACGCAGACCTCCACGCAGCTGAACTCCCACCATTTGCGGCAGCGCAGCAGGCCGCGCGGCGCGGGCCCGCCGGGCGGCTTCGGGGTATATTGTACGTATTTCATCGGCGATCCGTCGGTCATGGCAGGTCCTTCTTCTGCATAGGCTCGATACATATTATGAGGCCTCCGCGGATTGTGCACCATCCGGGGGCCTGCTTCATATAGTGTAGAGAGCCTGGCCAAGCTTAAAAAAACAAAAAACGAAGAAGGAGTAAAAAAGTGGAAGACTATAACCGCAAAGGCTGTTGCTCGCTGGAAAAAATCATCGATCGCTATAAGGGCCAGCCTGTTGAGATTCTGACCAGCGACGGCGTTCGGTATTGCGGCATCGTGCTGATGGTGTGCGAGGAGGCCGTTGAGATCATCGACAAGTGCAGCCGCGTCATCTTCATCCCGTTCCGCCACATCGACGCCATCGTGGAGCCCAAGATGAAGCTCACCCCCTTCTGCGCCAGAGTGGACTGCGAGTGCCACAAGGACGACTGTGAGTGCGAGCGCGACAACGACCACCGCAGGGACTACGACTGATCCCATTTGACAGCAAGCAGGCCCCGCGCCGGAGGGCATCCGGCGCGGGGGCTTTTATAAAAAACACTTGCGTTTTCCGCCAAAATAGCGTATGATACATAAGGCGCGCTATATACAATACAGATTTTGGAGGATGACCAAATGCTGACTTACCGGGAAAAAACGAATATCCTGCGCGAACAGAAAGTTGCACAGACGCAAAAGAAACAGAAGGCTTATGAGCACCGCCGCGGCTTCTTCGATACCGACGACAAGGGCTGGGTCACCCCGCCCGAGGGCTACAGCTTCGAGATGGAGTTCAACCACCCCGGCGGCGTGTTCGGCCCCATGGGCTGGGGGCAGAATTTCTATCGCTTTTTGGACAACACCCCGCCCTATATCGACCCCTACTGCTCCCTGGCGGGGGCCTACTTCGACAAGCTGGAGTGGCGCGGCTGGGGCGGCTGGCGGCCCGAGCCGGAGTTCAACCCGCCGGAGCTGCAGGAACTGCGGCGGCTGCACGGGAAATACAACCTGAACTCGGGCTTGGGCGGCTCGCACCACTTCCACCACGACGTAAAGAACATAGGCTTTAAACTTGGCTTCGGGGGGATTCTGGCTAAAATTCGCGAATACATGGCAGTTCACAAGGACGACCCGGAAAAGCTTGAATTTCTCCAGGGTGAGGAGCTGGTGATTCAGGGCATACAGCAGTGGATCAAGCACAACGCCGAAACCGCCAGGGCCGCAGCCGAGATACAGCCCGACCCGGACCTGAAAGCCAATCTGGAGCGCATGTCCGCGATGAGCTTTAAGCTCATGAACGACCCGCCTGAGACTTTCGTGGAGGCCTGCCAGTTCCTCACGTATTTCCTGATTCAGTCGAGCATGTTCAACGGCTCGGGGGCTGGCGGGAACATGGAAGAACTTTTGACTGACTTCTATCGCAATGACCTGAAAAATGGCCGCATTACGGAAGACGAAGCGATCTATCATATCGCTTGTCTTTTATTAAAAGACACCCAGTATTACGAGATCGGCGGCACCTGGCCCGACGGCACGGACAGGACGAACGAGATCTCCTGGATGACCATCGAGGCCTGCCACTGGATCAAGATTCCCACTGCTGTTTGCCTGCGCATCCATGAGAATATCAATAAAGATTTTGTGCGCAAGAGCGTGGAGTATCTCTTTGAGGACAAGTGCGGCAACCCCAGCTATCTCGGCGATCGCGTCATGGTCGAGGGCTTCATGAAGAACGGTTATACAGCCGAAGTCGCCAGAACGCGCGTCAAGGTCGGCTGCAACTGGTGCGCCCTGCCGGGGACTGAGTACACTCTCAATGACGTCGTAAAAATAAATATGGCAAAAGTATTCGAGCTGGCCATTTTGGAACTCGAAGAAGAGAGGTGCTCCGCACAACCACCCCGACCCTCCGGGTCACCCCTCCAAGGAGAGGAATTATACAGCGTCGACCGCATGTGGCAGCTGTTCGACAAACACCTGGACACCGCCATCGATACGATTAAAAAGACAGTCGATATGCAATATAAATTTTATCGCCACATGCGGCCCGAGATGGCGCTGAACTTCATGTGCCACGGGCCCATCGAGCGGGCCCTGGACGTCTCCGGCGGCGGGGTGGACAACTACAACTTCTGCATCGATTTCGTGGCCCTCGGCACGGTCGCCGACAGCTTTGCGAGCCTGGAACGCGCGATTGAAGACGAGGAGGCCATGACCTGGACGGATCTGTTCAGCGCGCTGAAAGAAGACTGGGAGGGCCGCGAGGACATGCGGCTCTACATGAAGAGCACCCCGCGCTACGGCTTCGGCGACACCCGCGCCGACGAATACGCCAAGGAGATCGTAAACAGGCTGAACTATCACACGAAGAAGAGCACCTCCCCCATGGGCTTCAATATGATCCCGGGGCTGTTCAGCTGGGCGAACACCATCGGCATGGGCGCCGCCGTGATGGCCACCCCCAACGGCCGCAAAAAGGGCGCGCCCGTCACCCACGGGGCCAACCCGGAGCCAGGCTTCAAGGAATCCGGCGCGCTGACCGCCATGGGCGTGGCCGTGGCCGGGGTGCAGCCCGCCTGGGGCAACACCGCGCCCATCCAGCTGGAGATCGACCCCGTGCTGGCGAAAGGCGAGCAGGGCATAGACAACATCGCCAGCTGGCTGACGACCTACTGCTGCGATCTTGGCGGCTCGCTGGTGAACATCAACATTATCGACGGCCAGAAGGTCCTGGACGCCTACGAGAACCCGGAGAAATACCCCGACCTGATCGTGCGTATCACGGGCTTCTCGGTGTATTTCGCGCTGCTGACACCGGAGTTCAGGAAGCTTGTTGTTGAGAGGATCATACAGAATTAGAAAAACCGCTTGACAAAGCGGTTATCGGCGGTGTATAATATTAAGCAAGGGTGGGTGCGCGGCAACGCGGCTCTTCGTCCCTTGCTTAATAACCAGGAAGAAACCGCCCTTTGCTTGCTAGGCTGGAGGGCGGTTTACTTCTTTGAACCCCGGATAGTCATGAGGTAACCCGTAGCGATCACGAGGAAAGCCAGGATGTACATCTCAATTGCCATCTTCTCACCCCCTTTCGGGGGACGGAGAGTAAACCGCCGCTACCGCGCAACACCTCTACCAGTTTAGCCCATATTCCACGAAATGTCAACAAATTTTTTAAGGAGGCACACGCTATGTCCGATTACAACCCCGCGCCAATGCAAAACGCATCGCATCCCTATCAAAAGCTGGGCGGGTGGCTGCTGTTCTGGGTGGTGATGGCCATTCTCGCTGTATTCTACAGCGTAGTTGAGCTGTTTTCGAACACCGGCTTTTTGCGCAATTGGCAGACCTATAGCGGTCTAGAGTTCTGGCTGCAATTATTACTTCTGCTATGCCTGCTTTATGAAATGATCATGGATGCTGTATATGCCATCATGGCTATCCAGCGCAATCCACGCTTTGTACTTGCCTGGCAGTTGATCTATGCTGGCAGTATAGTCAATGCGCCTGTGCAGCTGACAGTTCATTTGCTGTATGGATATCCGGAAGGAATAACCTTTGCCAGCGACATATGGAGCTTTTTTGTCATCGCCCTTGGACTGGGCCTTATGACGCTTTATTTCGCCCGCTCCGTGCGCGTGCGCACCTACATGGGCTCGGACGAGTACCTGCGGCTGGCGTTTTTTACGAAGAAAATGAAGTGGGCGCAGCCCGCCGTGCCGGATGGGGAATGACAATCACACGGCCGACCGAAGGTCTGCCCTACGGGGATGCGACCCGAGGTCGGGGAATTACGCCAAATTGAGCTTTTTTCCACGGCCTTTGGCCCCGGCCTCCGGCCGTATCCCCGTAGGGCAGACCTTTGGTCGGCCGTGCGCGCAAATGAAGGGAGTTTCAGTATGACAACAACCCACAAATACCAAAAGCTCGGCGGGTGGCTGCTGGTTTTTACGATTTTTTATTTTTTGCAGCTGGGCGGCGTGTTCCTGCAGTTCGGCGAGGGCGGGCTGATGGATGTCCTGCGCGGCTGGAGCATGTACGACGGCGCGCGGGGCTGGCTGCTGCTGGCCGGGCAGGTGGCCTCCCTGCTGCTGATTTTTATCTATTTTTTCGCGGGGATAGAAATCCTCCGCCGCAACCCGTATTTTTTGCGCACGCGCCAGCTGGCCTTCGCCGTCACCGCGCTGGACATCGCGCTCAAGCTGGCGGACGGCCTCCTCTACGGCTTCGCGGCCTACGAGCAGGCCTCGGTGGTCATACAGGCGGCGTTCCTGGCCTGTAGCCTGGTGTTCGCCATGCTGTATTACACGCGCTCGGTGCGGGTGCGCACCTACATGGGCTCGGATGAATACCTGCGCCTGGGGTTCTTCACCAAGGGGGTGAAGGGGCCGGAGGCGGCGGCGGATGAATAAGGAGGGCGCCCCCATGTTCAACGGTCTTTCCATGCATTTAGGCAATCTTTCCAGGCTTTCGGACGCCAAAACGCGCTCCATCTCGCCGGAGAATTTCACCGGGGAAAAGGGCAGGGGCGGCATGGCGCAGGAGGGCACAGGCGGCATGGCCGCGCGGGATCTCGGTGTTGGCTGGAAGGTTTCGCCGAGCATCTTCATCGAGGCCGGGGAGGAGCGCGTGCTGGCCGACATCGAGGGCGAGGGGGCCATACAGCACATCTGGATGACGCCCACGGGCCGCTGGCGGCACTCGATTTTGCGCGTGTATTGGGACGGCAGCGACGTGCCTTCGATCGAATGCCCCGTGGGGGATTTCTTCGCCTACCCCATGGAACCCAAGGGCAGGGGCTTCTTCGGCGTGCGCTCCCTGGCGGTGTGCGTGAACCCCAAAACGGGCATGAACTGCTACTGGGAGATGCCCTTCCGCAGGCGCTGCAAAATCACCATGGAAAATACAGATCACAAGGGCATGGTGCTGTACTATCAAATTGACTACACCCTTACAAGCGTGTCGGAGGACGCGGCGTATTTTCACGCGCAGTTTCGGCGCAGTAACCCCCTGAAGCGCGGCGAGGCCTATACGATTCTGGATGGCGTGCAGGGCAAGGGGCAATTTGTGGGTACGAGTATGCTCTGGGGCGTGAACAACAACGGCTGGTGGGGCGAGGGCGAGATTAAATTTTTCATGGACGGCGACGGGGAGTTCCCCACCATCTGCGGCACGGGCACCGAAGATTATTTTTGCGGCTCGTACAACTTTGACGCCGAAGGCTATCAGGATTTCTCTTCGCCCTACACAGGGATGCAGATGCTCTCGAAGCCCGACGGGCTGTACAACTCCCAGCAGCGCTTCGCGCTGTACCGCTGGCACATCATGGACCCGGTGCGCTTTGAGAGCGATTTGAAAGTCACCATGCAGGCCCTGGGCTGGCGGGGCGACGGGACGTATTTACCCTTGCAGGACGACATCTCTTCCGTGGCCTACTGGTATCAGACGCTGCCGGCCGCGCCCTTTCCCAAACTGCCGCAGGGCCTGGATTTGGAGATCGTGTGATTTTTGAAAGGCGGCATATATGAGGATTCATAGCCCATACAGAAACATCGATTGGGACTCTTTTCGGTCCCACCGCACGGAGCTGCACTGCCACACCTGCGCGTCGGACGGTAAGGCGGACTTCAGCGAGATGATCGAGGCCTATTATGAGGCCGGCTACGACTGTTTGGCGATTACCGACCACGGCATTGTGGATCGCGGCTGGACAGAGCCGAATTTCCGGCCCCTGCGGAAAATTTTCACCTTCCAGAAACGCCCCTTCCGGAAACCTACCGGGCTGACGGAGGAGCGTCTCCGGGAGATCGGCGAGGGAGCCGGCCGCGGTGGGCGGGGGATGCTGCGCGTGCCCTTCGGTACCGAGCACAGCCCCGGCGGCAACCAATGGGCCCATGTGTGCAGCTGGTTCGGCGATACGCCCAGCGCCGCCATGGGCAAAGCGGATTACACGAAAGCCCTGCGCCGCGCGGACAGTGCCGGGGCCCTGTGCGTCATCAACCACCCCACCTCCTCCATGAAAAACGGGGAGAAGCCATACGCGCAAGTTTACGAGGGCAAGCATGCTTCTTACGTCCAAAAGCTGCGGCGCTTGCTTGAGAAATATCCTTCGCTGCTCGGCATAGAGCAACGAGGTGACTATGACCGCAAGCTTTGGGATATCCTGCTGCGGCATTTTGCGCCCATGGGCCGCAATGTGTTTGCCATGGGTAGCACTGATACGCACGACGTGAAAGGGATCGAAGACGGCGTTGGCTGGGTTGAGGCGATGATGCCCGAAAATACCGTAGCGCATTTCCGCAAGTGCCTGGAAGACGGCGCGTTTTTTGCGGCCAGCCGCTATGTCAGCTTTATTCCGACGCCGGAGTTGCTTGCGGCGTGCCCGGGCCTGCCGGAGATGACTGCGGCGCACCCGAGCCTGCTGCTCAAAATGCGGGAGGATCAGCTGGACAAGTTTCGTTTTTTGTATGGTGAAGACTTCTATTTCAATCATAGGCCCATTGAAAAGCCCATGCCCGCAGTCACGAAAATCACGGCGGAGGACGGCGTGATCTCCATCGAAACGCAAAACTGCGATGTCATCCTCTGGATTTCCGACGGCAAAATCATCGCCTCGGGAGATGCGATCGTGCTGGCGGGCTGCGAAGGCCTTGGCGCCTATGTCCGCGCGGAGCTGTGGGGCCCGGGCGGCAACCTCTATACGCAGCCCTTCCTGCTGCAATACGAAAAATGAAAGGCAGTTTCTATGAGTCAAACCGGCATGGTCTTCGACATACAGCGCTGCAGCGTGCACGACGGCCCGGGGATACGCACAACCGTGTTCCTCAAAGGCTGCAATTTGCGTTGCTTCTGGTGCCACAACCCGGAATCCTGGCGGATGGGGCGGGATTTGCTGTTCTATCCGCAAAAGTGCATCGCCTGCGGCAGGTGCTTTGAGATTTGCCCGCTGGGCTGCCATATCTTGAACGATGACGGGCATGTCGTCGACAGGGAAAAGTGCACGCTCTGCGGGGCCTGCGCGAAGAAGTGCTACGCGGGCGCGCTGGTCATGTCCGGAAAAGAACGAACGGTGGAGGACGTGATGAAGCCCGTGCGGGCCGACGCGGCATTTTACAGGAATTCCGGCGGGGGGATGACCGTCTCCGGCGGGGAACCGCTGTTGCAGCCGGAATTTTGCGCGGCGCTCCTGCAAGCCGCCCGAAAAGAGGGCATACATACGGCTCTTGATACGGCAGGTCATGTAGAATTTTCGATTTTTGAAAAGATCATGCCTTTCGTAGATTTGCTGCTGTTCGACTGCAAATGCATGGACAGCGCCGCACATAAAAAGGCCACGGGCGCGGGGAACGGGCGCATCCTGGAGAATTTACATAGGCTTGGACAAGGCGAGACGCCCATCTGGGTGCGTGTGCCGGTGGTCGCCGGGGTGAACGACACCGAAGCGAACATGCTGGCCCTGCGGGATTTCTTGAAAAACCTGCCCGCCGTGCGGCGCGTGGAGCTGCTGGCGTATCACAATCTGGGCGCGGCCAAGCACGAAAACCTCGGCGGAATATATGCCCACAAAGCGCTGAAAGCGCCCCCGAAGGAGCGCATAGCGGCACTGGAGGCGTTCTTTAGCGAACGCAATCTGTAGGGGAAGGCGTCCCCAACGTCCTAAATTGCTTCTTTTTGCTGTAAAGGCATTGCCCTTTGCAGCATACTTTTTTGTCGGGCAGAAATGCCCCAAAGTCTTGGCAGTCATGCGATGTCGCGCGAAGGCAATTCCTGTTATTGTCAGCTTTCTGTAAAGTGCTTTGCTTTACGGGCTGGCTGTCAGAACGCAAATACCATCTCCGTGCCCAGCGGCAGGGAGACATCGATTGCGGAAAACACGGGCAGTTTTGCTAACATCGTTATGTCAGCTTGAATGAGCGCGGTGATCTTTTTCACGGCCCCTGTGGCCTTTTCGAGCGTCAATTCAATGCAGCTGCCGCTGTAGAGGCAGTCGAATTTGTTGATGTCCAGACTCAATTCGGCCGCGCCTTCGGCAATGCCGCTCCTGTCGTAGGCCATGGCGATCCTGCCGTGCATGGTTTCGTTCGCGTCGGCGGGCAGGGCCGCCACGCGCTCGTCGATGAGGCCGATGCGAATCACGTAGTTTTGGCCACTGTCAGTGCATGAGGCGCTCTTCACCCAGATGGATTGCAGGTCAACCTTGGATACCACCGCGCTGTGGTCCGCGCCTCCAGGCGTGACGGAGGGCTCACTCCAATCGCTGTACATGGCCTTTGCCAGCCTTACAATGGGCAGGGCAACGGCGCTGAAGATGCTGCTGGACGAACTGATCTTCGTATCGTCGATGATGGTGCGCTCCATAAAGGTGTAGCCGGGCTTACTTGTGCGCACACGGTTGATGGCGTCATTGAAGTATTGAATAAGATCATTTTTGCTAAGCGTGAGGGGGTCGGTGTCTGCCGGGAGGGTGCCGGTGGACGCCGTAGTGGTGGTTGTAGTCGTGGTGGTGGTCGTCGTTGTTGTAACTGGAGGCTGCGTGCTTGGCTCCTCCATCCAAATCCAGCCGAAGAAGAACCAACGCAGGATGAACTGCGCCCATCCGGGCAGGCTCTGCCAGCGGGGGCTGTTTTCCCCGGCGGCGTTCGCGGCAAATGGAATAAGCCGGGGCGCTGGGTCGTTGGCGCGGATCGCGTTCGCGCTCAGGGCGGCCACGCCCGCCATCAGCGCGAGGCACAGGGCCATGCACAGGATTTTCTTGATAATTGTCATGATGACGCCTCCTCAATTCAGCATTAAGAATTAAGCATTCAGCATTATTCCTCCCAGTTGTGCCAGACCTCCTGCACGTCGTCGTTGTCCTCGAGCATCTCCAGCAGGCGGGTCATCTTTTTTATGTCGTCCTCGCTGTTCAGCGCGACAGTGGTGTTGGGGATGTACTCCACACTTGCTGAAAGAAAGCTGTAGCCCTGGGCTTCCAGGGCGTCGCGGACAGGGCCTATGTCGTTGGGTTCCGTGCGTATCTCGAAGACCTCCTCCTCGCTGAGAAAATCCGCCGCGCCGGCCTCCAGGGCGGCCTCCATGAGGGTATCCTCGTCTATGCCCGCGGCCTCGGCCACCAGCACGCCCTGGCGGCTGAACAAGAAGCCCACGCTGCCGCTCTGGCCGAGGTTCCCGCCGTATTTATCGAAGTAATGGCGCATCTCGCCCGCGGTGCGGTTGCGGTTATCGGTGAGGGCCTCCACCACCACCGCCACGCCGGAGGGCCCATAGCCCTCGTAGACGATGTCCTCGTAGCTCGCGCCGCCGCCGTCCCCGGCGGCCTTTTTGATGATGCGCTCGATGTTGTCGTTCGGCACGTTGTTGGCCTTGGCCTTGGCGATGGCGTCGCGCAGCTTGGTGTTGGAGGCCGGGTCGGGCCCGCCCTCGCGAACGGCCACGCTGATCTCGCGGCCGACCTTCGTGAAAATCTTGCCGCGCTGGGCGTCGGTCTTCTCTTTTTTGCGCTTGATGGTGCTCCATTTGGAATGGCCGGACATATGTTAGGCCTCCTTCTATTCAGATGCGGGTGGCAAGAATGCCACCCCTACAGATCGTTCCACGCCTCATCGTCTTCGGGGTTATCCCAATGGGAGAACATACCCATGGGGTCGAACAGGTTTTTCACTTCTATTCCCTGCTCGTTTTTCTCTTTGCAGAATAACGCGACGGCCAACAGCTTTGCGAGGTAGGCGTCCGGGAGGTCTTCGATTGCGTGCAGTAATTGCTGCTTGGCAGATTCCATGAGAAGCCCTCCTTTCAAGGCCCGGGACGTCCGGGAGACCCCTACAATGTGCGTTCAATTATACCACCTTCACGCCCGCTTTGCAATAGCTTTCGCTTTCCTGGCCGTCTTCACGCGCAGGAAGGCGACATCGGGGTATTTCTCGTGCAGGGCGAGAATTTTCGGCGTGGTGTTTTTCCGGAAGCCCCAGACGAAGCCCAGAAATTCCGCGAAATCCTTCGTAAAGATGCTCCCCTCGATGACGCCCGGGCGCATGTCCGGGCGCTGCGTGCCGTGACGGCGAATGACGCGCCAGGCGCACAACAGGCGCGGCAGGTCCAGGCAAATCACGAGATCAGCCGCCGCGAAGCGTATCTCCAGGGAGCCCTTGTAGTTGCCGTCGATGATCCACCGCTCGCCTTGCACCCATTCGCGCTGCATGGCGAGGAACTCGTCCTTGGGAACGGGAACCCAGCCGGGCTGCCAGTGATGGTAGTCCAGGTGGATGAGGGGGTGGCCGGTTTTTTCGGCGAGCTGCCGGGCCAGGGTGCTTTTGCCGGAGCCCGGGCAGCCGATGACGGCGATGCGGGGGTAGCTATGTAGGCCCTCCTGAACAACCCACAACCACCCACGCCCGCCCAAAAAGCAAGCGCGCCAGCGCCCAGAGGCAGCCAGCGGCGTTCATGGCGAAGATAGCCATGGCGGCTTCGGTTTGTGAGGTTT
>WRDW01000029.1 GCA_009779995.1 Oscillospiraceae bacterium
GGGGGGGCCGGGGCCGGGGGGGGGCGGGGGGGGGGGGGCCCCCCGGTTGGGGGGTGGAGGGGGCCCCCCCCGGGGGCCCCCCCCCCCCCCTGCGCCTTCGGCGCTTCCCCCCCTCGCAAGCGAGGAGGGCTTATGGTGCTCATACCAAAAATTTCGTATAGAGAAGAGATAGCCCCCCTCGCTTGCGAGATGGGACAGCGTCAGCGCTCCACAGGAGCGTTGACGCAGTGGGGGTCCTCGTGTCAACTGTGCAGCGCCCGCCTGCGCGCCCTGACCCAGCCCAGCAGGGCGAACAGGCCGAAGGCGGCGAGGTTCACCGCCACGATGGTGGCGCCGGTGGGCAGGCCGCTCGCGCCGAGGCAGGAGATCCAGAAGCCCAGCAGGAAGCAGACCACCGAGACGATTGCCGAGCAGAGTACAACGGATTTAAAGCTCTTGCACAGGCGCATGGAGATCAGGGCGGGGAAGATCACGAGGCTGGAAATGAGCAGGGTGCCCAGCAGGCGCATCCCCAGCACCACGGTGCAGGAGGTCAGCACGGCCATGAGCAACTGATACCAACCGGTGCGCAGCCCCGAGGCCCTGGCGAAGGTCTCGTCGAAAGCCACGGAGAACACCCGGTGGTAGAACCAGGCGAAGCCCGGCAGCACAATTGCGGCCAAAGCCAGGCTCATGGTAACGTCCGTTTCGTTCAGCACCAGGATGCTGCCGAACATGTAATTCATCAGGTCGGCGTTGGAGCCGCCGAGGCTCACCGCCAGCACGCCTATGGCCAGGCATCCGGTGGAGAGCAGGGCGATGGCGGCGTCCCCCCGCAGCTTTGCGCTGTCGGCCCGCAGCAGGAGGAAGGCGGCAAAAATCACCGCGGGGATGGCCACGGGCAGGGGGGCCCAGTGCAGCGCGGCGGCGACGGCCAGCGCGCCGAAGCCCACGTGGGAGAGCCCGTCGCCTATCATGGAGTAGCGCCGCAGCACCAGGGGCACGCCCAGCAGGGCCGAGCAAAGCGTCACCAGCAGGCCGACAATCAGGGCCCGCCAGAGGAAGTCGTATTGGAAGATCTGTTGGATGAGTTGCATTGACGGCTCCTGTTTTGGCTGGGTTGCGGGCCGCCCCTACAGGCCAGTGCGGATGGGAAGCAAGGCTGTAGGGGTGGCATTATTGCCACCCGCGTCATTGCGTTCGCACAAAATCCTTCCCCAACGGCGACGCCCTGTATTCCTCCGGCGCGCCGAAGAATTGCGCCTCGCCCTGCGCCAAATGCAGCACGAAATCGGCCTCGCGCAGGGCGGAATCGATGTCGTGCGTCACCATCACCACGGCGATGCCGCAGCTTCGGTGCAGGTATTTGATAGCCTCCCGCAGGCCGGCGGCGGCCACGGGGTCCAGGCCCGCGTCGGGCTCGTCCAGCAGGAGGAGCTTCTGCGTGGCACATAGGGCCCGCGCCAGCAGCACCCGGCGCTGCTGCCCGCCCGAGAGTTCCCGGAAGCACTGCTTTTCCAGGGCCTCCACGCCCATCTGGGCCATCGCCTCGCGGGCGCGGGCGCGCTGCTCCCTGCTGTAGCCCGCCCGCAGGCCCATGGAGCCCAGCAGACCCGAGCGCACCACCTCGCCCGCGGCGGCGGGGAAATCCTTCTGCACCGCGCTGCGCTGCGGGAGGTAGCCGATCTGCCTGCGGGTGAGGCCCGCCCCGTAAATCACGCGGCCGTGGTTGGGCTTTTTCAGGCCCAGCAGGGCGGCCAGCAGGGTGCTCTTGCCCGCGCCGTTCTCGCCCAGCACCGTCAGGCACTCGCCCTGGCGCAACGTGAAAGACAGCCCGTGCAGCACCTCGCGGCTCTCGTAGCCGAGGCACAGGCTTTCGCAGGCGAGCACGAAGCCGCCATGGGCGATGGTGGAGGACACGTTTTCCATGGGGATATTGTAGCATGGATTGGGGGGCTTGTCAAATGTTTCGTGGATAGCCCCCCCTGCGTTGGCGCTTCTGCGAAGCACCAACGCTGTCCCCCCTCGCAGGCGAGGGGGCTTTAATGCTCATGCCAATATATAACGGCATTCGTGAATATTCCCTATCCAAAATGAATATTCGCAAAACAATTGACAAAGCCCCGCTAATTTTGTAAAATAGATGAAACGCGCCCGCCGGACAAGCCGAGGGGCCGTGCTATCACAATAAAAAGGGAGGAACCTACTTATGAAGCGCATTCTCGCTATTCTCTGCGCAGTAACCATGGCCGCGCTGCTCTTCGCCGGCTGCGGCGGCACCGAGACCCCCGCCACAGCGCCCCCTACCACCGCCGCCGAAAACCCGCCCACCGAGCTGCAGCTGCTGGTGCCCGGCACGCTCTCCATCGGCACCGAAATCGGCTACCCGCCCTTCGAGATGTTCGCCACCGACGGCAAGACCCCCATCGGCTTCGACATCGACCTCGGCAAGGCCATCGCGGAGATCCTCGGCCTTGCGGTGGAGCACGTTGACCACGACTTCGAGACCATTCTGCCCGGGCTGAACATCGACAAATACGACATCGTGATGTCCGCCGTCACCATCACCGGCGAGCGCTCGCAGATTGTCGACTTCTCCAACTCCTACGTGAAGAACTGGCAGTCCATCGTCGTCTTGGCCGGCAGCGACCCCATCGCCTCCCCCCAGGACCTCCAGGGCAAGAAGGTGAGCTACCAAAAAGGCACCACCTCCACGAAATACCTGGATGATTTAATCAACACCACGGGCCTGACGTGCGAGGTCGCCTCCTTCGCCAAGGTGCTGCAGTGCTTCGACGAGCTGCGCCTGGGCCGCGTGGACGCCGTGCTGTGCGACAGCGTGGTGACGGCGGACTATCTCTACCGCGAGCCCGGCGTATTCGAGATGACCTGGGTGCAGTCCGAGGACGCGGACGCCGAGCCAGAGATGTTCGGCATCGCGGTAAAAAAGGGCAACGAGACCCTGCTGGCCGCCGTGAACGATGCCCTGGCGCAGCTGGAGGCCAGCGGCAGGCTCGATGAGATCCGCGAGGACTGGCAGCTGCTCGGTTCCAAGTAAGAAACGGGAAATTATAATGCAGAATGCGGAAATAGGGATGCATTCCTCATTTCTGCATTCTCATTTCTCATTTACATGAAAGGCCTGATACCAGATGGCAGTTAATTCAAAGCGCAATGCCCGCGCGGGGCTTGCCGCTTTCCTGCTGAAGCACCGGACCGGCTGCATCGTGGCCATTGCCCTGCTGCTGGTTTGCGCGGCGCTGGCGCTTTTAAAACCCTCCCAGCAGCAGCTGCGGGACAATATCTCGCAGGAGTTCATCGCCGCAAGCGGCACGCGTTACTACCCGGCCGACGTGAATCTGCTGGTCGTTGGCGTGGCCTGCGGGCGCGATGTGCGTTCCGCGGCGACGGAGACCTATATCGGCTTTGCGGGCAGGGTGATCAAGGCGGACATCGACCGCGGCCTGGAGGCCGAAATCAAAGCCCTGAACGCCCCGGTTGACCGTGCGCAGAACAGGCTCGACGCCCAAAACCGCAAATACAAAGAGACCGGCGATCCGGCGGATAAGCCCACAGGCGCGGACAAGGCGCAGCTCAAGCAGGCCAAAGCGGAGCGCCGCGAGGCCCTGCGCACGCCCGAGCTGCGCGGCAAAGCCTCTCTGCTGCGGCGTCAGTC
Organism: Oscillospiraceae bacterium; assembly: GCA_009779995.1. GTDB lineage: Bacteria > Bacillota > Clostridia > Oscillospirales > Acutalibacteraceae > WRMQ01. Next base: position 3,656 of record WRDW01000029.1, read on the forward strand.
GGCCAAGAGCGCCGTTGCCGACATCGTCCTGTGGATTCCGCCCCTGGTGGACGGCTCGCGCATCACCATTTCGCTCACGATTGTTTCCGTCATTGCGGGGGTGTTCCTGAGCGTCTTCTTCGCCCTGGGCAAGATCACGAAATTCAAGCCGGTACAGGCCTTTTGCAGCGCGTACATCTTCTTCTTCCGGGGCACGCCGCTGCTGATGCAGCTGCTGGTGGTCTACTTCGGCCTGCCAATGCTGGATAAACGCCTTGCCATCAACAGCGCCTTCTCGGCGGCGGTCATCGCCTTCACGCTCAACACGGCCGCCTACTGCGCGGAAATCATCCGCGCGGCCATACAGTCCATCGACAAGGGCCAGTTCGAGGCCTCCCACGCGCTGGGCTTCACCTACGCCCAGACCATGCGCCTGATTATCATCCCCCAGTCCATCCGGCGGCTGATTCCCCCCATTGCCAACGAGTTCATCATGGTGCTCAAGGACGCCTCCCTGGTGACGATGATCGGCCTGGCGGACCTGACGCAGACCACCTTCAAGATATCCAACTCCAACGCCACCATGACCGTGTATTTTCCGGCGCTGGTGCTGTACCTGATTATCACGGCTTTCTTCACTTTCACATTCAACCGGCTGGAGAAGCGATTCTCCATACATTTATAATCAAGGAAGGAGGTGCAGTAATGAGCCTGATCCGCATGGAGAATATATACAAAAATTTCGGCCCCCTGCAGGTGCTCATCGACGTGAGCCTCGCGGTGGACCCCGGCGAGGTGGTGTGCATCGTGGGCCCCTCCGGCGCGGGCAAGTCCACCCTGCTGCGCGCCCTGAACCAGCTGGAGCCCATCGCTTCGGGCAAAATCTTCATCGAGGACGAGCTGTTCCTGCACCGTGAAAAAAACAACACTGTTTTCAGGGCTGCGCCGAAGGAGTACAAGCGCCTGCTGCTGGAGATGGGCATGGTGTTCCAGTCCTTTAATTTATTCCCCCACAAAACGGTGCTGGAAAACGTGATGCTGGCCCCCTTGAAAGTAAAGAAAATCCCCAAGGCCGATGCCGAGGCCATCGCCCGGGACATCCTCCAGAAAGTCGGCCTCTCGGAAAAGGCCGGCGCCTACCCGGCCAAGCTCTCCGGGGGGCAGCAGCAGCGCGTGGCCATCGCGCGGGCCCTGGCGATGGAGCCGCGCGTCATGCTCTTCGACGAGCCCACCTCGGCGCTGGACCCGGAGCTCGTGGGCGAGGTGCTGGGCGTCATGCGCGATCTCGCCCGCAGCGGCATGACCATGCTGGTGGTGACCCACGAGATGGGCTTCGCCCGGGAGGCCGCCAACCGGGTGATTTTCATGTGCGAGGGCAAAATCGCCGAGGAGGCCCCGCCGGAGAAGCTCTTCACCAACCCGGAAAATCCGAGGACGCGGCAGTTTTTGAACAGTATTTTGTAATTATATTGTGTCTGTAGGGGTGGCAACATGATCAACCTGGCCCACAGCGCCGGCGCTTTCCTCAAACGCAACAATGAATATTTGCTGATGCTCCGCGCGGCAGACCGCAAATTCCTGCCGAACACCTGGAGCAACGTCGGCGGCGGCATGGAAAGCCATGAATGCGAGAACCCCCAGGCCGCCTGCCTGCGCGAGATTAAAGAAGAAACCGGCATTGACGCCGGAGAGATACGCAATCTTGCGCTGCGCTATATCATTGTGCGCCAAAGGGGCAGCTGCGTCGGCCACACCTATGTTTATTTCGGCGAAACCGACGCCGAGCCCTCCGTCACCACCGACGAGGGCACTGTACACTGGATTCCCGAGAGCGAGCTGCTGAACCGCACGCTTTCCGTGACCTTCCGGGCCATGCTGGAGCACTATCTCAACACGCCCGACCCGGCGCATGTGATCGCCGGCTGCGCCGAAAATGACGGCGGCAAATGCCGCATGGTTTGGGCGAAATTAGAGGATTTTGAAGGAGCCACCTCTTGACCGACCGCAAAAAAGAGACCCTCTCCTCCTTGTGCCTGTTTTTGACCTCGCTCATCTGGGGCTTCGCCTTTGTGGCGCAGGTGCAGGGTATGGAGTTCATGGGGGCGTTCACCTTCGGCGGGGTGCGCTTCGCCATGGGCGCGCTCGCCCTGCTGCCGGTGATCCTCCTCTTCGAACGCGGGCGCGGCAGGCCCGGCGAGGCCCGCCAGACCCTGCTCACCGGCGCGCTCACCGGGGTGATCCTGTTCATCGCCAGCACCCTGCAGCAATACGGCATCCTGCTCACGCAGTCGGCGGGGAAATCTGGCTTCATCACGGGATTGTATACTGTCTTGACGCCCATCTTCAGCATCGCCCTGGGGAAGAGGCCCGGCCTGCTCACGGCGCTTGGCGCGGTCTCGGCCTTCGCGGGGCTGTATTTTTTGAGTGTGCCGGAGGGCTTCGGCGCGGTGACTCTCGGCGACGCCCTGCTGGTGGCCTGCGCCGTGTTCTGGGCGTTTCATATCATGATGGTGGATTCCCTGGCCTCCAGGGTGCGGCCCATACGCTTCTCGGTGGTGCAGTTCGCCGTGTGCGCCATATTGAGCCTGATTTCCATGGCGCTCTTCGAGCAGCCGACCCTGGCCGCGCTGTGGGCGGGGCGCGTGCCCCTGCTCTATGGGGCTTTTTTCTCCGTGGGCATCGCCTACACCCTGCAGATCGTGGGCCAGCGCCATGTCCCGCCCGCCAAGGCGGCGATCATCTTCTCGCTGGAGTCCCTCTTCGCGGCGCTGGGCGGCTTCCTCCTGCTGAAGGAGCAGCTGGGCTGGAAGGGCTGGCTGGGCGGCGCGCTGATGTTTTTGGGGATCGTGCTTTCTCAGGTGAATATTAAGAAGAGGGCGAAAGCTGTGTAGAGGTGCGGACACCCCCTGCGCCTGCGCCTCCCCCTCGCGGGCACCCCCCGGCGCTTCGCGCCGCCCCCCTCGCGCGCGAGGGGGGACAGCGTCAGCGCTCCTGCGGAGCGTTGGCGCACGGGGGAGCCCTACAGCAGCTCCCCATACCTCTTGACAAATATGCGTTTGAATACCGTCACCAGCGCCATGTAGCACACGATGGTCGCCGCGAGCCACGCGAAGTAGACGGGCGGCAGGGCCATCAGGCCGAGGGCCTGCGCGAAGGGCGAGAAGGGGATGAGCGTGAGCCCCGTGATGCCCAGCGCCGTGAGCACCGTCACCGGCGCGGAGGCGCGGCTGCGCAGGAAGGGGATCTTCGGCGTGCGTATCATGTGGATCACCAGGGTCTGGCTCCACATGGATTCCACGAACCAGCCCGCGTGGAACAGCGCGATGAAGCCTTTCCAGGCATCCGAGCCGGGCGCAAGCGCACTGAAAGGCCCAAAGATCAGCGGGCAAATGACGAAGAACATCAGCAGGTAGGTGGTGATGTCGAACACGGAACTGGTGGGGCCTATCCACAGCATGAATTTGCGTATGGAGGAGGCGTCCCAGCGGCGGGGCTTCTGGAGAAATTCTTTATCGACGTTGTCCCAGGGCAGCGCCATGCAGCTCAGGTCGTAAATCAAATTCAGCAGAAGAATCTGCACCGGGGCCATGGGCACGAAGGGCAGGAAGGCGCAGGCCGCCAGCACGGAGAACATGTTGCCGAAGTTGGAGCTGGCGGTCATCTTGATGTATTTGATCACGTTGCCGAAGGTCCGGCGGCCGTGTAGCACGCCCTCCTCCAGCACCATCAGGTCTTTTTTCAGCAAAATAATATCGGAGGTCTCCTTGGCGATGTCCACGGCGCTGTCCACGGAGATGCCCACGTCCGCCTGGCGCAGGGCCGGTGCGTCGTTGATGCCGTCGCCGAGGTACCCGACGGTGTGTCCCTGCGCCTGGAACATCTCCACCACGCGCTGCTTCTGCGAGGGCGAAAGCTTGCTAAACAGGTCGCACTCCCGGATCGCCAGGGCCAGGGCCCCGTCGTCCATGGCCTCCACGTCCCTGCCGGTGAGGAGTTTTTTGGTGGGCACCCCCACCTTGCCGCAGACCTTCACGGCCACGCCCTCGCTGTCCCCGGTGAGCACGACAGTTCTTACGCCGTGGTCGCGCAGGGCCTCAATGGCCACCTTGGTGCTCTCCTTGGGCGGATCCAGGAAGCCCACGAAGCCCAGCAGCACCATGGCGCTCTCGTCGCGCGCGCCGAAGTGCGCCTCGTCGGCGACATCATTTTTTTGGGCCACGGCCAGCACGCGCAGGCCCTCGCGGTTGTGCTTCTCGTAGACCGCCCGGGCCTCCTCCAGCAGGGCACCCTCCAGGGGGAGTATCTTGCCGTCGTACTCCACATAGCCGCACACGGCGAGGGTCTCGTCCGCCGCGCCCTTGGTGATGAGCTGGCGCTTGGCGGTCTGGTCTTCGAGCACCACGCTCATGCGGCGGCGCACGAAGTCGAAGGGGATCTCGTCGATGCGCTCGTAGTTCCCCAGGATGGCGTCCATGCCGTGTTCGCTCGCCCGGTTGATGATCGCCAGGTCGATCAGGTTTTTCAAGCCGGTCTGAAAATAGCTGTTGAGGTAGGCGTGGCGCAGCACCCGCGCGTCGTCGTTGCCGTGCACGTCCATGTATTTTTCCAGGACGATTTTGTCCTCGGTGAGGGTGCCGGTCTTGTCCGTGCACAGGATGTCCATCTCGCCGAAGGCTTGAATAGAACTGAGATTTTTCACGATCACCTGGTGGCGGCTCATCGTCACCGCGCCCTTGGCGAGGGTGGTGGTCAGGATCATGGGCAGCATCTCGGGGGTCAGGCCCACGGCCACCGCCACGCCGAAGAGCAGGGCCTCCCACCAGTCCCCGCCGCGGATGCCCACCACGACAAACACGATGGGCAGCATCACCGCCATGAAGCGCAGCAGCAGCTTGCTGACAGAGTCAACCCCGCGCTCGAAGCTGTTCTTGGCCTTGTCGCCCGAGAGGCTCTTGGCCATGGAGCCGAAGTAGGTGTCGTTGCCCGTGGTGAGCACCACGGCCCGGGCGCTGCCCGAGACCATGTTGGAACCCATGAAGCCGAGGTTCGACAAATCCGTAAGCGATTCGCCCTCGCTGCGCAGCGACGAAAATTTTTCCACCGGGGCGGATTCCCCCGTCAGCGCCGCCTGCGCCACGAAGGCGTCCTTCGCGCTGATGAAGCGCACGTCCCCGGGGATCATGTCCCCCGCCGAGAGCTTCACAATGTCGCCCGGCACAATTTCGTCTATGGGCAGCTCCACGATTTTGCCGTCGCGCCAGATGTCGGCCCTGTTGCTGATCATGTCGGTGAGCCTGGCGGCGGCGGCGTTGGAGCGCTCGCCCTGGATGAAGGCGATGGCGCTGGAGGCCGCGATCATCCCCAGGATGATCAGCGAGGTGGTGTAGTCGGGCCTGTCCGGGGCGAGGATCACGTCGGTGAGCAGGTTGATCCCCGCGATGAGGAAGAGCACCAGGTTGAAGGGGTTGATCACCGCGCGGGCCAGCCGCCCGGCCAGCCCCACCTGCCCGCCCACCGCGATAACGTTCGGGCCGGTCTCCTCCAATTTTTCCTCCGCCTGGTCCGTGGTGAGCCCCCGGAGGGAGCTCTCCAGCAGGCTGAGCAGCTCCCCCTCGCCCTGGTGCGCGAAAAGGCGAAGCCGGCCCTCGGTCTCGTTTTGCTTCCGGGCGATGGCCTGGCTCTTTTTCCTGTTGAATTTCAAAAACCTGAATAAAAAACGCCGCATAGCAACCAGTCCCTTCCATACATTATTAGGCGCGCAATGTATGGACAGGACGTTACGCAAAAGCCTGCTCTATTCCCAAACGCCCGCAGGGCCCGGGAAATCCCCTTCACCGCACAAATGCGGGTCCGGGTCGTCCTGCAAGGAACAGGCCTTTGCGCCGCGCCTGTCCCCATGTCCTCGTTCGGTCATGATCTCCCACCTCCCCATGTGACGTGTTTTTCTTCTATCTCTCTATTATACGCCAACGCGGCGACAATGTCAAGCGATAATTCATAATTTGTACACAGATGAGAAGATATGGCAAATATCCCTCCCACCTCGCGTGGCCCCCCCGGCGCTAACGGCTCCTGCGGAGCCGCGCGCCTTCCCCCCTCGCAGGCGAAGGGGGCTTTCTTTGCTCTCTACGAAAGTTATGGATAAAGCACTTTAAAGCCCCCCTCGCAAGCGAGGGGGGAAGCGCCGAAGGCGCGGGGGGGTCCGCGCGAGAGCGTCGACGGCCCACAGGAGCGTTGACGCAGGGGGGTCCGCGATGCTATTCCCTCTTCCGCTTCGGCTTGTGCACCAGCTCGTTGAGCCGCTCGCGCTTTCGTGTCGTGAGCCACTCAACAACACAGGCAATCAGGTTCAGCAGCAGCGCCGCCGCCAGCAGCCACGCGCCGGTTTCCAACGCGAGGCTCGCGTCCGCCAGGCGTCCCATGCCCTGCATGGCCAGCGCCAGCGCCCGGCTCGCCATCGCGAGCCCCAGCACCATGCCTGTCCCGCTCAGCGCGCCCGCGCAATAGACGGCGGCGCAGGCGAACAGGGCCTTCGCCTTCCTGGCGAACACAAACGCGAGCCCCGCCAGCGCGCACACAATGCTCACCGCCAGACCCCCGATGGCCACATAGACCCAGGCGCGGGTATCGGCCATCTGCTCGCTGCGCAGGGTGTTGTTCACGAACGCGGAGGTTTGCTCCGGGTGGAGCAGCGCCCCGAGCAGGGTGGTGATGTAGAAGCGCGTCTCGCTCTTCTTCAATATGACCCTGGTGGCCAGCGTGCACAGCGGCAGCAACAGCGCCCCCAAAGGCAGCAGCCGCAGCGCCGCCCGGGGGATCGCTTTCATGATTGTTTCTCTATCGGGTTTGGCCATTGATTTTCACCTGTTTTGCCTTTTTGCAGCTTGGCATGTCGAACGCAATGCTTCCGATCCGTCAGGATGCCCCCCGCACGCGCGCAGCGCCGGGGTGGTTTAGTTTTTTTTTCCAAACTTCTTCTGGAAGAACTTCACGATCTCAACCGCCGGGATGATCGAGAAGGCCAGGCCCATGGCGATACCGAACTCCGTTGTGGTGATGGGCGTGAGCTTGAAGGCCTCCCGCAGGGCGGGGACGAGTATCACCACGCAGCTTAGGAACAGGGAGATCACGAAGGAGCCCCACAGCCACCAGTTGGTGCCGCTCTTGCGGGACATGGTGAAGATGGAGCCGCGCTGGCTGCGCATGTTGAAGGAGTGGAACATCTCCGCCATGTTCATGGTGAGGAAGGCCATGGTCATGCCCTCCGCGCCGTCCGCCTCCAGGATGTTGGTGAACTGCCAGTGGCCGTTCTGCAAAAACTCGCCGATGAAGAAGGCCGCCATGATGAGCACCGTGACGATCGCGCCCTGGTAGAGGCAGTCGGTCCCCAGGCCCCCGGCGAACACGCCGTCCCGGACGTGGCGGGGCTTCTGGCGCATGACGTCGGGGTCGGGCTTCTCCATGCCCAATGCCAGGGCCGGGAAGCAGTCGGTCACCAGGTTGACATACAGCAGGTGCGCGGGCTTGAGGATGGTGATGCCCAGCACCGAGGCTATGAAGATGCTCATCACCTCGCTGATGTTGGAGCCCAGCAGGAATTGTATCGCCTTGCGTATGTTGGCGTAGATGCGCCTGCCCTCGCCCACGGCGGTGACGATGGTGGCGAAGTTGTCGTCCGAGAGCACCATGTCGGCCACGTTCTTGGTCACGTCCGTGCCGGTGATGCCCATGCCCACGCCTATGTCGGCGCTCTTGATGGAGGGCGCGTCGTTCACGCCGTCGCCGGTCATGGCCGTCACGCAGCCCCGGGCCCGCCAGGCGTTGACGATGCGCACCTTATGCTCCGGCTGCACCCGGGCGTAGACGGCATATTCGTGCACCGTCTCCTCGAACTCTTTGTCGCTCAGCCTGCTGAGCTCCATCCCGGTGATGGCCTTCCGGCCGTCGTCCAAAATGCCCAGCTCGTTGGCGATGGCCACGGCGGTGTCGCGGTGGTCCCCGGTGATCATCACGGCCGTCACCCCCGCCTGCCCGCACTGCTCGATGGCGGCGCGCACCTCGGGGCGCACGGGGTCGATCATGCCGCACAGCCCCAGGAAGCACAGCCCCCGCTCCAGGTCGGCGGGCTCGCAGCTCTCCGGCATGGCGGCGTATTCGCGCGAAGCGGCGGCCAGCACCCGCAGGGCCTGCCCGGCCATGCGCGCGTTCTCCGCCAGGATCTCGTCCAGCTTCTCCTGCGTCATGGGCATAACGCCCTGATCTGTCAGCACGCTCGTGCATACTTTCAGCACTTCGTCGGGCGCGCCCTTGGTGTATTGGATGAATTTTTCGCCGGTTTTATGAACCGTGCTCATCATCTTCCTGGAGGAGTCGAAGGGCGCCTCGCCCGCGCGGGGCATTTCGGCCTCCAGGCCGCCCTTATCCAGCCCCAGGGCCTTGGCATAATTGATGAGCGCCACCTCCGTGGGCTCGCCCATGGTGCCTCCCTCCGGCAGGAAGGCCGCGTCGCAGCAGAGAGCCATGGCCCGCGCCAGCAGGGGGAGGTCCGGGCCCGCGCTCTCCGTCACGGTCATCTTGTTCTGGGTGAGGGTGCCGGTTTTGTCGCTGCAGATGATCTGCGCGCAGCCGAGGGTCTCCACGGCGGTCAATTTGCGTATGATCGCTCTTTTCTTCGAGAGGTTCGTCACGCCGATGGAAAGCGTGATGGTCACCACGGCGACTAAGCCCTCGGGGATGGCGGCCACGGCCAGGCTCACGGCGATCATAAAGAAATTGAGCATGTCGGAGAAATTGAGCCTGCCGTCGCCCCAGAGCAGCTCGCGGGCCGCCGAGAAGCCGAAGATAAACACGCACACGCCCAGCACAAGCCAGGTGAGGATCTTGCTCAGTTGCTTCAGCTTGATCTGCAGGGGGGTCAGGCCCTCCTCGGCCTGCTCCAGCGCCTCGGCGATGTGGCCCATCTCGGTGGCCATGCCGGTGGCGGTCACCACGGCGCGGCCCCGGCCGAAAGCCACGGCGGAGCCCATGTAGACCATGTTCTTGCGGTCGCCCAGGGTGACCTCTTTTTCGCGCAGCTTGTCCGTGCGCTTGCTCACCGGGACGCTCTCGCCGGTCAGCGCGGCCTCCTCGATCTGCAGGCTCACGCACTCGAACAGCCGCGCGTCCGCGGGCACGGCGTCCCCGGCCTCCAGCAGGATCACGTCGCCCACAGCCAGGTCCTCGCTCTTCACCCCGGTGACCTTCCCGTCGCGCAGCACCTTGCTGGTCGCCGCCGTCATGGCCTGCAGCGCCTCGAGGGCGGCCTCGGCCTTGCTCTCCTGGTAGAGCCCCATAATCGCGTTGATGATCACCACCGTCAAAATGATGACCACGTCCGAGGGGAACTCGGTGTGGCCGGTGGCCCGGCCCTCATAGATGGTCAGCACCGCCGAAATCGCCGCCGCCACCAGCAGGATGATAATCATGGGGTCCATCATCTGCTGGAAGAAGCGCTTGATGAGCGACTCCTTTTCGGCCTCTCTCAGCTTGTTTTTGCCGTCCCGCTCCAGCCGCGCATTGGCTTCCGCCGCGCTGAGGCCCGAGGGCCCGCTTTTAACTTCCCGGAACACGTCCTGCAGGGCTTCCAGATGGTGTTGCATAGGCTTGTCCTTTCCGGCATCTCCTCATTCGTACTGGTTCACACCAACAATGAGTATAACACAGTTTTTGGGGGAATGCAAGCAAAAAAATGCGGGCGGCCCCTGCGCTGACGCGCGTGCCCTCCGCGCGCTACCCCCGGTTCAACGTCCCCGTGGGACGCTGAACCTCCCCCCTCGCAGGCGAGGGGGGCTTTGGGATGGTGCTCCGCACGACCACCCCGGCCTGCGGGCCACCCCTCCACGGAGGGAAATGGGGAAGAACGTCGCTCCGCGATGCTCCCTCACCGCTGCGGCGGAGCTCCCTCACGGAGGGAGCCAGGGGCTTGCAGCCGCAAGCGGAAAAAAATTCTTCAATTTAAACGGCAAATTTGTGGAATTCTATTGACAGAGCGGGAATAAGAGTGTATATTGGAGGTGACAATTAATGTTATACTTATCATGGAGGAAGAAGCGAATGCGTGTCTTTATCAGTTGGTCGGGCGAGAGAAGCCATCAAGTAGCAAATGCCCTGAAAGAATTTGTCGGCGACATAATTCAATCGGTTACTCCTTTTGTATCGGATCAGGATATTACCAGCGGGGAACGCTGGGCTGAACGGCTAAAAGAAGAACTTCAAGAAAATCAGTACGGCATACTGAGCATTACAAACGATAATAAATCTTCTCCATGGCTCTTGTTTGAAGCAGGCGCGCTGTCAAACTCGTCCCACAAGATTCCTGTTGTTCCATTCCTCTATGATATAAAACCGTCTGAGTTGACAGGTAGTCCGTTGCTTCAATTTCAAGCAGTTATTTATTACAGCGAGGACAATGCTAGAAAGCTAATCAATGACATCAATGATGCATGTGGTGATAGCAAACTAGACGCAACGCGTTTGGAAAGAGCATTTGGCTGGTGCTATCCGATATTTGAACAAAAACTAAAGGACATTCCTCCTGAATCTAACAAGTTGAAGAGCGCAGAACCAGATAAAACAAAGCTCATTCTGGAGGAATTGCTTGATTTAACAAGAGGAAATCAGAAATTACTCAGCAGTAATGATTATAGGCAAGTCATTGAAAGAATCGAAATTCTTTTGCGCGATTTCGATATGCGGTCAAGAGATAAGAGTGATATAGTGCGCTTTCGTGGTGGGATGCGCGAGTTCCATCCTATGATGATTGAAGAGCTATTGCATTTTAGCATGAAAGAGCGATTAATTGATTACGGCCTACTAATGTGTCTTAGCATATTTCGTGATGATCTCCCTTGGCTCTATGATGCAGGGAAAGAGCTAATAAATGCGATAAAAGAAGACGATTCTTTACAAGCTAAGGAAATGGCCATAAAAAAATTTGCTGACTTGATTGATTTTACGTTTCATAACCCCGTTTTTTCAGTCAATGGCGATAAGGATGAATATATGGTGCTACGAGAATTGCCCTCAACACTTCATCGCTATTATATGCGACCACCATCACCGTGGGAGAGTGCACCTCGTGCAAGCGCCAGAGGGAAACCACAAAAAAAGCTTGAAGAACCTCGGCTAAATTAAAGCACCATAAACCTCCACGCCCGCCCCCGATCCTCCTCACTCGCATAAGCAATCCCCACCCGCGGCCCAGTAAGGATAGAAGGGCAAACGAACCCGTCGTCCTCCAGCCAGAGCAGGCCGGACGTGCGCAGGTCAATCCCGTTCAGGGAGCAGTCGATGGACAGGGCTTTCGTCACGCGGCCTGGGCCGGGGCGGCCCTCCACGGCGCGGATGAGCGCCGCCTGGGGCTGGCCGTCCTCCCCGGTGACGATGTTGAGCAGGGAGTGAATCCCGTAGCAGAGATAGACGTAGCTGAACCCGCCGGGGCCGAACATCACGGCCGTGCGGCGGGTTTTTCCGGCGCGGGCGTGGCAGGCGGTGTCGTCCTGGCCCCGGTAGGCCTCGGTCTCGGTGATGCGCAGGCGCAGCACGGTGCCGTCAGGCAGGCGGCGGCACAGCAGCTTGCCCAGCAGCGCGGGCGCGGCCTCAAGGACGTCACTGGCGTAGAAGGCGGGGTCGATGCGCATGGTTGATCCTCTCATACTGTTCACGCTGGAAAAACGCGCTGCTATGCCTCTGCCGCCGAAAGCGGCTGACCGCTTTCGGCGGCAGAGGCGGCATACACAGCGGGCGGCTGCTCCCAGCCGCCCGCGCATCATCATAAAGATAGGTCTCACGGGTTCACATAGCCCCTGGGGTTCTGCGTGGAGCCGTTGACGATCACCTCGAAGTGCAGGTGCGGGCCGGTGGAGTTGCCCGTGCTGCCCACGCGGGCGATAGGCTGGCCTATGCCCACGCTCTCGCCCTGGCGCACGGAGATGGAGCCGGACATCAGGTGGGCGTAGCGGGTCTTGGAGCCGTCGCCGTGGTTGATGAGGATCATGTTGCCGTAGCTGGAGCCGCCCAGCTGGATCAGCTCCACCGTGCCGTCCTTCGCGGCCACCACGATCTTGCCGTTGGTGTTGCCGTCGGCGATGTCTATGCCCTTGTGGAAGCTCTTGCCCCGGTAGCCGTAGGGGGAGGAGATGCGGTGGCAGTCCGGCACGGGCCAGGTGAAGCCCGAGATTTGCACGTTGACAGGATCTCTGTTGCCGTAGGGCTGGGCGCTCTTGCTGCCTAGCTCGCGGCGCTCGGCGACGGGGGCCTTCACCGTCACGCGGCCAATCTCCTCGGGGGTGCCCACGCGCGCGCCGTTGACGTAGGTCACGCGCTCGGTGACGCGCTCCTCCCCGGCCTCGCCCTTCACGCGCACGCGCACCTCGCCCCTGTAGAGCTTGCTGTTGATGGTGTCGATCGTCTCGTAGGGGATGGCCACCAGGCGGCTCTCGGTCTGGATGACCTTCACCTCCAGGACGGGCATCTCCCGCAGCACGATGATCTCGTCGCCCGCCTTGAGCTTCTCCTCGTTGCCCTGCAGGCCGGGGTTGAGGGCGTAGAGCTCACTCAGGGAGATGCCGTAGCGGTTCTGGATGCCGCCGATGCTGTCGCCCTCCCGCAGCGTGACTGCGGTCTCCGCGCGCTCCGGCTGGGTGAGCAGCTTCAGCAGGGTCTGGGCGTCCACCAATTGGTCCGTGGGGTAGAAGCCCTGCACCAGGTCCACCTGCTGCACGAAGCCCAGGGCGGCGTTCTCGCCCACCTGCAAATTGGCCGATTTCATGTTCTTGATGGAGGTCAGCACGCTGTCCGCGTCGGTGCTGTTCTGTATGGTGGCGAACAGGCGGCGGTTGCCGCCGTCCGCGTCGCTGATATAGATGCCGAAGGCGCTGGTGACCTCCCTGGGGGCGTTCTCCAGCAGCTGGTCGGTGAGGATGTCCACGCTGGTGAGCTGCTCGGGCCGCACCCGGGCGATCTCGAAGCGCGCGAAGGACTGCCCGGGCCCGGCGTCGGGCTCCTCCTCCGAGGCGGTCTCGGGCAGGGGGGCGATGTGGCGGTTGGCAGCGGCCTGCGCCTGCAAATATACGCTCTCGCCGGCGATGTGCCCCAGCTCGTTGCCGTTGTAGTCCACGATTTTCAGCGCGTAGGTGGCCCCGGAGACGCTCTGGATCACCAGCAGCAGCACCAGCAGGGCGGCCAGGGGCGCGGCGATGTTCGCCGTGGCGTATAGGATGGGAAAGTAGTCCTTCAGCCACCCCCGCAGGGACGGGAAGAAGCCACTGTCCGCGCGTTCCTCCCTGCGCCGGATGTGTGTTTCGCGCGCGGCGCGCAATGTGCGCATGGCTTGGCCAACGGTGATATGGTGCAGCGCGATACCCGCGGCCCGCATGAGATGCCACAGGGTGAGCACGGGGACGGCCAGGTGGGGCAGCGCGAAGCCTGCGGCCATGCGCAGCGGCCGCACGAAGCGCAGCCCGTAGTAATACAGGCTCCGGTATATGGCTCCGCCCATGCCGGCCAGCGGGACCCGGTAGAGCGGCGCGCCGTCGTCGAGGAAGCCGGGCCGGCCCTGCCGGATGCGGGCCAGCAGCGCGAAGATGCCCAGCAGGCTCGGCAGCCCGCGCGATTCTTTTTCCCGCGGCTGCGCCTCATCCGGCGCTTCTTCGTCGGCCGGCTCGATTGGCTCTATTGCCGGCTCCGGCGTCTCGGGCCGCGCCGGTTCCTCCGCCGCTGCGGGCGCGGGCGCGGCGAGTTCTTTTGACGCCTCGGCTTCCCGCATCTTGAGCGCCTTCTTCCTTTTGCGTCCCAGTTTTTTTGCGTCCGTTTTTGGTTCCTTCTCCTCCTCGGCCTGGGGCAGCGCGCTCCTGGCCCGCATCGCCCACAGCTCCTCCTTCGCCGCCTCGATCTCCTCGGGCGTGGGGGCTTCGGCGGCGGCCTCGGCCCGCGCGGGCACGATCTCCTCCGGGCGTATCATGCCCGCGGGCCCCGGCGCGCTCCCGCGCCGCTGTTTCCGGGCCTGGCTCTCCTCCTGCGCCCGCAGCATGTCGCGGATCAATTCCAGCGGGATCTCGCCCGTCATGGCCATGTCCATGGCCACGTCGTCCAGGGCGGGCTCGTCCTCCCGCTCGTCCCGGGGGGTCAGGCCCGGCAGGCTCAGCGCCCCCTCCTCCCACGCGCTGCGGGAGATGTGCTTGACGCGGTAGACGCTGTCGTCCCGCGGGGCGGGCTTGTTCTTGCCAGCCATATCGGTTCCTTTCAATACCCTTCTTAAAAAGTATAGCACGGCGCGCGAAAAAAAACAAGGCTTTCCGGGGTGAATTTTGCGTGAACGCGCGCGACAAGCGATATTTTTATTGACACACACAATATCTTGTGGTATACTAAGCATAGAGAGCATAGTCCGGCGCGAAAAAGGTTGAAAAGAATCACGAACAAATGTATTGACAAAAGGGAATATTTGTGCTAAACTATTGTTAACAAGAACATTTGCGCTTACGAAGGGGTGCTCCGTCATGACATTCGCAGCTGCTTTCCCATACGCGATGCTGGTGCTGTTCGGCGCGGCGCTGGTGGTGGCCGCGTTCAACAACAGCCGCCTCATCGGCTGGGAGAACCGCGCCATATCCTCCCTGGCCGATACCGTGCGCAATTACCGCGAGACCCTCGAGGAGGAGCAGCGCATCCTCCGGGGCGTCTGCGCCCCCGTGGAGGCGCCGCCGCAGGCTTTCCCCGCCTACGAGCAGGAGATCGACAGCCGGGCGGCGTAAGCGATCCTTGCCGCGCCTCTGGCCGCCTCCTCCCCGTAGGGAGGCACGGCGAGCGGCAGTCCGAACGCCCTCTCCAACGCCTGCCGCAGCGCGGCGTTCCGGCGCAGGCCGTTGCCCGCGCCCACCAGCAAATCGCGCTCCATCCCGCCGGAGGCGTAAAAGCCGTGCAGTTCCCCGGCCATGCCCTCCACCAGGCCCCACAGCAGGTGCGCGGGCGTGAAGTTGTCCGTGCCTATGCCCGTGACCCTTCCGCGCAGGG
Source organism: Oscillospiraceae bacterium (assembly GCA_009779995.1). Taxonomy (GTDB): domain Bacteria; phylum Bacillota; class Clostridia; order Oscillospirales; family Acutalibacteraceae; genus WRMQ01. The sequence continues at coordinate 18,686 of WRDW01000029.1, forward strand.
AGGGGTTCTGCCTTGTCCCCGCGAAGCGCGTATCCACCCGCAGCCGTGCACCCGACGGCGGCGGGTTTTTCGCTAGCAATTGATCCATAGCGGCGTAGACATCGCTGCCGGAAAGCTCCATCCCCAGAAAATTGGCGCACTGCGCGAAAAAATCCTTCGCCAGCGCAAACGCCCGCCCCCCGCACAGCGCCGAGCCGACGTACAAATACTGCTCCCCGCGCAGGGGCCGCAGCTCCGCCCCGGGGGGGAGCCGTTCCGGCGGCACGTAGCTGCTCGCCAGGGAGCACTGGCTGCCCGTGCCCACGTTCACAAGCACGGTGCTGTCCGGGTGTTCAGCTGCGCCGAGGAAGCTGGCCTGGTTGTCGCCAATGGCGACCGTGACCGGCCTGTTTTTGTATGTCCCCAGGACGTCGAAATCGGCTGTCACTTTTGGAAATAAGGCCTCGGGCAGGGTTGCCGCTTGCAGCGCGTTCATGTCGAATTGCAGCGTTTCCAGGTCGAACAAGCCGAAGCTCGCGGCGTCGGAGGCGTGCATGAGGGGGCGGGTCAGGCCGCAAAGGCGCATGGCCACCCAGCCGTGTATCGTGCAGATTTGCGCCGCGTTTGGGGGGATTTCACTTTTCAGGGCGTGGACGAACAGCGTGGCACAGCCGAAGCCGCTGGCCATCGCGTGGCCGGTGCGGGCGGAGAGGGCCTGCGCGTAAGTCGTGCCGTCAGGCAAGAGAGCATTGCCGGATTCGTCCTGCCAGGTGTAGAGCGGGCTGGCGGGCCCCCCCGCCCCATCCAGATAGAGCAGCCCGTGCATCTGCCCGCACAGGCCAATGGCCGCTATTGCAGGGCAGGCGGCGAAGGCGCAATCCAGCAGCGCTGTGCAGATTTCCCAGATGCGCTCGGGATTTTGCACAGTTTCGCCGCTGTCGTTTTGTGCGCTTTCACAGAATTTCAGTTCACCTGTACTGTCAGTTACGACAACGCAGATGCTGGTGGTGCCAATGTCCAGGCCGAGATAAAAACTCATAAATTCCGGTTCCTCTCAAACTCGCCTATGTCGTCGTCCGTGCGGAACATCAGGCTGTTCTCGCGCAGCAGGGCGGCGTCCTCCAGGATGCGCCCGAGGCCCAGCGCCACGCACTGGGCGGGATTGCGCGCCACGCGCACCTCCAGGCCGGTCTCGGCGCGCAGCATCAGGTCGATGTCCCGCAGCAGCGCGCCGCCGCCGGTGAGGATCAGCCCCCTGTCCCAGATGTCGCCCGCCATCTCGGGCGGGGTCTCCTCCAGCACGGCGCGCACCGCCTCGGTGACGTCCCGCAGGCGCTCGCGCATGGCGAGATAGGTCTCGGTGGAATTCACTTCCAGCTTCACGGGCATACGGGTGGTGTAGCTCTGCCCGCGTATGTTGATGGCCAGCTCCGGGCTGCGCAGGCGCGCGCAGCCGATGCGCATCTTGACGGCCTCGGATGTCAGCTGGCCGATCACCACGTCGCGCTCCCGGCGCAGGTATCTTATTATTGCGTCCTCCAATGCGTTGCCGGCCACCTTGGCGCTGCGGGCGATGGCCATGGCCCCCATGGTGAACACCGCCACGTCCGTGGTGCCGCCGCCGATGTCGACGACAAGCTGCCCGCCGGGGTCGGTGAGGTTGAGCCCCGCGCCCAGGGCCGCGGCCAGGGGCTCCTCCACCAGGCACGCGCGCGCCGCCCCGGCGGCGATGGCGAGCTCCAGGATGGCGCTGCGCTCCAGCCCCGTGACGCTGGCGGGCATACAGATCATCACCGTGGGCTTGAACACCCGCCGCCCGCACAGCTTCTTGATATAATGCGCGATCATCGCGTGAATCACCGTAAAATCCGAGATGACCCCCTCGCGCATGGGGTGCACCACGCGCAGGCTCTCGGGGTTGCGGCCCACCATGTTGTGCACGGCGTTGCCCAGGGCGCGCACCTCCCCGGTCTTCGCGTCCAGGGCAGCCACCGATGCCTCCTGCATCACGATGCCGCGCCCCTTGACGTAAACCAGGATGGAGGTTGTGCCCAGGTCGATGCCGATTTGCAGGCCGGGAATAGGGATCACCTCACTTTTTACAACGCAAGCAATATAAATACATCATGCCCATGTGAGCATAGCCATGGCTTTGCGCGCGGATTCTGTCTGAGTCCTCTACCTCGAAATAATCCTGAATCAAGTTTTCAAATTCCTGCGGAGACATATTAAAATGATCAGGCCGCCCCATGCACTCTTCAATCAGCATCGCGACCCGCCCGCTCGGGCTGCCGGCATTCGGAACATCAAGCACGAATCTGCCGCCCGGCTTCAATATTCGATGAAACTCCCGGATCGCTTGCAGGACAAAGTCTTTTTCGTAGTACTCGAGCACGCCGATGCATTCACCAATGTCAAAAAAGCTATCGTCAAAGGGCGTCTCGTGTATGCTTGTGCAATGCAATGAGCCGATGGGTAATTTATTTTCTTTCACCGACCGGTTGAGCATCTGAATCGTTTCGCTGCTGATGTCAACGCCGTAATAGGTTGAAGGCCATTTGCCGTACCCTTTGCGTGTCAGATTCAGGGAACAGCCGAGCGAAACAAAATTCATCCTTTTTGCAGGCGATAAATACTGTTTCATATCGATGGGCTCTTTGCCTGCAATCCCGTTTTCCAGTTCCGCTTTCCATTGGGGGTATTCCGGGTTGCCTGTAATATAATCCGGCAGGTTGTCGTAGCTTAGGGAATCTTTCTTTCCGTATTCGATGAAGTGCCTGTCGTAGGATTTCGCGATCATGTCAAGCTGGGTATCCATTCAACCCGTCCCCCCCAAATACATCCCTTACCGCTTCCAGGTATCCGTAGCCGTTCACGTCGTCCGGCTGGAGGTAGCTGGTCTCGGTCCACTCGTTCCAGCTGTTGAGGGTGAGCAGGGGAGGGGTCAGCGCGTGCGTATCGATATAGCTCTTTGTGAGCAACAAGGCCTTCTTGATGTTCTCCGGCGTACAGTTCGCCATGCCGTCGTTCTGCGGCTTGAGGAAGCGCGGCTGGCTCCCCCAGCCCACGGAGACATGCGGGAAATACGGCACGCCATGGCTGTCGATCATATCAAATTCGGCCTGCATGGCGGGCAGCCAGTCGGCGTAGCCGCAGCCCGCGGGGGTGTAGCAGGCTGTCTGGTAATGCGTGACGCTGTCGGCCCCGATGGCCTTTATTTTCGGGAAAATGTCTGTTCCGCCGAATTTTATGATCTGCAAATGCAGGCCGTTGAAGCCCTGCTTCACGAGCTCGCTGCGCAGCCAGTCAATCGCTTTGGCGGCATTGCCTTCGCCGCCAAGGCCGCGCAAAAAATTATTGATGTCAAAGATAGAAAGCACGGGCTTGCCGTCAATGCGATAATAATTCTCCAGGCAAAAATATTTTTCCATCCAGCGATGCGAAATCTCCCGGAACTGCGCGAGGTTCAGCGCGGCGTCCCAGATGACTGTGCGCATATCCTTCGAACTGTTGCGCAAATCCCAAAGATGGTTGACGTTATGGTTGGCCCACATGATGTAGAACTTCATCTGGGTGTTGTTGGTCGCGCCGAGGAAGCCCTCGTTCAGGCAGGGCTCAAGGAAGGGCCGGTTGTCGTACCAGTACCAGTCATAAATAAAAGTATTAACGCCGTATTTCAGGGCTTCGGCGATCTGGTGCTCCATCACGGCGGGGTCGGCCTCGTCGCGCATCCCCCAGAGAGGCTTCTGGTGCATACGCTTGGCGACTGTCTCCCATTCGCCCAGCTCGCCGGGCCAGAAGATGCGGCTGCGGGGCTCGCGCCCGGTGTAGGACGGCCAGATGTAGGCGGCGACGTCATACTTCGCGTTGCTCATATTGAAAAATTTCCTTCCTCAATTTCGGATAGGTCGGTTCGCAAATATGTCAGGCAAATGATCTCTTCCGCACCTGCTTCTTTCAAAACACGCGCGGCCTCGCGCAGGGTGGCCCCGGTGGTGCAGATGTCGTCGCACAACACAATTTGACGCCCTCGGATCAGGTCAGGGTCCGCCGCCGCGAAGGCCCCGGCTATATTCTCCAGCCGCTCCTCCCTGGGCAGGCCGTGCTGCGCCCGGGTTTCGCGCGTTTTGAGGAGCAGTCCGGGGGCGGGCTCCATGCCCAGCCAGCGCGCGGCGGCGGCGGCCAGCAGCTCGCTCTGGTTGTAGCCGCGCTCGCGCACTTTCGCGGACGTCATGGGCACGGCGCAGAAGAGCCAACCGGGCTTGTCCGCAAAGCCCGAAACCGAAAGCGCGTCGGCCATGGCATAGCCTATGCTGTGGGCGTTCTTCTTCTGCCCGTGAAATTTGAAGTTCAGCAGAATCTTCCGGGCCTTGCTGTAATATGTAAACACAGAGACCAGTGGGATGCCTGTCTCCGGCAGCAGTTCGGCCTCCAGCATGGGCCCGGCCGCGCCCGCGCAGTCCGCGCAGAGCATGGCCTCGGGCTCGCAGACCCCGGCGCACCACACGCAGCGCCGCGGGAAAAACCACAGCCACAGGCGCTCGGAATATTGTGAATGCATCTTCATACTGCCCACTGTAGGGGGCGGCGTCCCCGACGCCCCGGGATGAAATAAACGCCGCTTAATTGGCCCGGGAGGCCGTCCCCTACATCTCACCAATCCACAATTTTTGTCAGCAAATCCTCCGGGCGCACCAGGGCGGTGTGGTCCAGCTCGCGGCACAGCGCCTCGCAGGCCGCGCGGGCCGGTTCCGGCATCCCGCAGTCCAGGGCGATCACCTCGCTGCGCGCCAGGTCCCCCATGAGGCCCGCGCGCAGCCGGGCCGCGCACAGCAGGGCCGCCACGTCCGCCTGGGAGGACTTCGAGGGGATGACCACCACGAAGCGGCCCGGGGCCTTCGGGCGCAGCAGGAGCATCATGAGCAGGTAGACGCCGGCCACCACGCCCAGGAGAACGAAGAGAATCAGCATGGCATAGACGACGGCATGAACGGCGCTGGGCATAAAAACCACTCCTTTCCCTGCATTCTATGCAAGGGACAGGGGCGGGGATACCTTTGACATTGTGAGCCGGCCTGTAAGCCGAGTTTTGTCATTGAAGGCAATCATTTATCTTGCCGGAACATCGCTGTCCCGGTCCTGCCACCCGTTGGACTTGAGCGCCGAGCAAGCGCCGCGCGCGAACGCGCTGTCCGGTCGGTGTTGCGCCGGATAGGGTTTACAGGGCAGCGCGGTCTCCCGCGCGGCCGGTGAGCTCTTACCTCGCCTTTCCACCCTTACCAGGGTTTTACGCCCTGGCGGTATATCTCTGTTGCACTTTCCCTAAGGTCACCCTCGGCGGCCGTTAGCCGCTATCCCGCTCTATGGGGCTCGGACTTTCCTCACGGTGTTACCCGCGCGACTGCCCAGCCGGCTCACGGTACTATTTTATAGGATTTTTGGGGAAATGTCAAGGCGGAGTTTTTGGATTTCTCCTGCGCTGGGGGTTGCTTTTTTGCAGGAAAGGGTGTATACTAGATCTACAAGGGGGGTATACAATGAAAAAATTGAAAATATATTTGGAAACCACTGTGTTCAACTGGTTTTTCGAGCCGGAACGCGACTTCTATAAGGATACGCACCAGCTTTTTGATGAAATCGCCGCAGGAAAGTTCGAAGCGTATGCGTCGGACTACGTCGTTGAAGAATTGGCGCAGGCAACGGAACCCAAGCGACGGATGATGCTGGATTTATTGGAACAAAGCCGCATAGAGATGTTAGGCAAGTCTGATGAAGTGGCGGCGCTGGCACAGCAGTATGTCCTGCATAACATTATATCCAAAAAGCACAGATATGACCGAGAGCATATTGCCTGCGCCGCGGTGAACGGTATGAACGCGATCATCAGCTTCAACTTTGCACACATCAACCGCTATTCCACCAGAGAAAAAACCGACCTGGTCAACAGGCTGAATGGCTATCCCACTGTACAGATTATTATGCCGATGGAGGTGATTGACGTTGAAGTCGTTTAGGGACTACGAGAAGTGGATCGACGATATCCGCGACCGGCTCTATCGAGAGGAGCAGGAGCTCGGGAAAGAGGAGTTCGACCGGCGGCAGGCGAAGGTCGTCCAAGAGATAGTCGAGCAATATGGCCTTACCTATGCCAACCTGCCTTCGGCCCGGCGCGCCATCTAAATGTTCTTCGCCCTTGGCTTTCTTTTGGCCGGGGGCTTTTTGTCTCCTCAAAAAAATTTTTCTTGACATCGCTTTCCAAAAATGATATAATTCATCAGTTGCATTCCGCGACGTAAGTTTTTATGGAAAGGAGAGAACTATGCCAACCTTTAATCAGCTGGTGCGCAACGGGCGCGAGACGCTGGTGAAAAAGAGCAAGGCGCCCGCGCTGCGCAAGGGGCTCAACTCCCACAGGAACGAACTCACCGACAGAGACAGCCCGCAAAAGCGCGGCGTTTGCACGGCGGTGAAGACCACCACCCCCAAGAAGCCCAACTCGGCGCTGCGCAAAATCGCCAGGGTGCGCCTGAGCAACGGCATCGAGGTGACCACCTACATCCCCGGCGTGGGGCACAATTTGCAGGAGCACTCGGTGGTGCTCATCCGCGGCGGCAGGGTGCGCGATCTCCCGGGCGTGCGCTACCACGTGATCCGCGGCACGCTGGATTGCCAGGGGATGCAGAACCGCAAGCAGGGCCGCAGCAAGTACGGCATGAAGCGGGACAAAAAGTAATTGACAATTGACAATTGACAATTGACAATTGCGCGAACCCCCAGTATGAGAATAATTACCATGAATTTTGTTCATGCTAGTATAATGGTTCTCTATACTGGACACCGAGCGAAGCTTTTGCTTTGCAAGTACCAATGATTTCATAATTATTATGAAGGAGGGAAGCGAAGTGCCAAGAAGAGGCCAAATCGCGAAGCGCGACGTGCTGCCCGACCCCCTGTACGGGTCCAAGCTCGTCACGCGCCTGATCAACAGCATCATGAAAGACGGCAAGAAGGGCATCGCCCAGCGCATCGTCTACGAAGCCTTCGATATCATCCGGAACAAGTCCGGCAAGGACCCCCTGGAGACCTTCGAGAAGGCCATGGAGAACGTCATGCCCCAGCTGGAGGTGAAGGCCCGCCGCGTGGGCGGCTCCACCTACCAGGTGCCCATCGACGTGCGGCCCGAGCGCCGCCAGACCCTCGGCCTGCGCTGGATCGTGGCCTTTGCCAGAAACCGCAGCGAGCGCACCATGAAGGAGCGCCTTGCAAACGAGATCCTCGACGCCGCCAACCAGACCGGCTCCGCCTACAAAAAGCGCGAGGACACCCACAAGATGGCCGAAGCCAACAAGGCCTTCGCGCACTTTAGATGGTAATGCACAATGCACAATGCACACGGCCCTATAGCCTTTTGTGCCCACAATGCACAATGATAGTGTAATCGCGTTCTTCATTGTGCATTGTGAATTGTAAATTGTGAATTGGAGGAAATCATGTCCCGGCAGGCAGCACTGGAAAACACGCGCAACATCGGTATCATGGCGCATATCGACGCCGGCAAGACCACCACCACCGAGCGCATATTGTTCTATACGGGCAAGACGCACAAGCTCGGCGAGGTGCACGACGGCGCGGCCACCATGGACTGGATGGAGCAGGAGCAGGAGCGCGGCATCACGATCACGTCCGCCGCGACGACCTGCTTCTGGAACGACCATCGCATCAATATCATCGACACCCCCGGCCACGTGGA
>WRDW01000030.1 GCA_009779995.1 Oscillospiraceae bacterium
CTCGTTGGTGCCGAAGCCGTCCATCTCCACCAGCAGCTGGTTGAGGGTCTGCTCGCGCTCGTCGTGGCCGCCGCCCATGCCCGCGCCGCGCTGGCGGCCCACGGCGTCGATCTCGTCGATGAACACGATGGCGGGTGCGCTCTTCTTCGCCTGGGCGAACATATCCCGCACGCGGCTGGCGCCCACGCCGACATACAGCTCCACAAAATCGGAGCCGGAGATGCTGAAGAAGGGTACGTCGGCCTCCCCGGCCACAGCCTTGGCCAGGTAGGTCTTGCCCGTGCCGGGCGGGCCCACCAGCAGCACCCCCTTGGGGATGCGCGCGCCCAATTCGTTGAACTTCTTCGGGTCGCGCAGGAACTCCACGATCTCGCTGAGCTCCTCCTTCTCCTCCTCGGCTCCGGCCACGTCGGCGAAGGTGATCTTGCGCTTCTCGTCCTTGCCCTGCTGGCGCATACGGGCCTTGCCGAAGTTCATGCTCCGGTTGTTCTCGCCCATGATGGAGCTGTTCATGCGCCGCATCATCATGAAGACGAACGTCACCACCATCCCCCCGATGAGGATCGTGGGGATGATCTGAATCAGCCAGGAGCCGCCGCCCCCGTTGACCAGGTCCACCTGTATCTGGGCCTTCGGATCGCCCAGGAACTCCTGGTTGTGGGCCTGCACGAGGTCGTCCGTCTGCATCAGGAAGAGCTCCACGCTGGGCAGGGTGAACTTCTTCGAGAAGCTCTTTTCGGCCTCCGCCGGGACAAACTTGCCGTCCCTCTCCTCCATTTGCGCCCAGGTCCAGTATTCCAGGGTCCCGCTGCTCAGGTTCAGGGTATAGTAGGCCACCTCCTCGGCGTAGAAGGCGTTGAGCAGCTCGGAGTAGAGGACTTTTTCTTTTTTTGCCTGGCCCACGTAGTGCAGCGCCATAGTCAGCAGCAGCAACGGTATGGCCACATAGGCAAGGATTGTCAGTATTCTGCGGATGTTCGGATTCAATGTGTTACCCTTTCTCACATGTCTAATGTCGCAAATCTAATATCTATTCTTCCAGTTTCAGCACCCCGATATACGGCAAATTCCTGTAGCGCTGGGCGTAGTCCAGGCCGTAGCCCACCACGAAGGCGTCTGGGATTTCGCGGCCCACATAGTCGGCCTCCACGGATACCGAGCGGCGGGAGGGCTTGTCCAGGAAAGCGCACAGCGCCAGGCTGCGCGGGTTCTTCGCCCGCAGGTGGCCGAGCATGAAGTCGAGGGTCGTTCCGCTGTCCAGGATGTCCTCCACCACCAGCACGTCGTAGTCCTCCAGGGGCATGGAGAGATCGGAGAGCACCTCCAGCGCACCGGGGCGGGCCATGTTGCGGTAGCTCGACACCCGCAGGAATTCCACCTCGCAGGGGATGCTGATCGCCCGGGCGAGGTCCGCCAGGAACACATAGGCCCCCTTCAGGATGCCGATGAGCAGCAGGCGTTTGCCCTCGTAGTCCCCGCTGATGCGCGCGGCAAGGTCATCTATGATGCCCTTTATGTCATCTTCGTTCAGCAGCACCCGCTCGATATGTTCGGCCAAATTATCCTCCAATCCGGGCTGTAGGGGCGGCATTCTTGCCGCCCGGACTTTCGTGCGCGGGCGGCAAAAATACCGCCCCTACATTGCGCTGACCCTTATCGCCCTCCGGGTCTCCCCAGTCACCGCGCACCTGTGCGCGCAGCCGAAGCCCTCGACCCACACCGGGCCCAGATCATCCCGGGCCACCAGGAGATCTTCACGCGCGCCAGGTTGGATTCCCCGCTCCTGGCACAGCTTTTTGAAGCTTTTCGTGCCCGCGCCGTTGCACATTCTCATGCGGTCGCCCGCGATTCGCCGCCCGGCAATAATGTCCCCTATTATTGTATCACAATCCAGGCAATTCGCCAAGCCTTCTTTTGGTATTTCACGTAAATTTTTTATGAAATTTTCGGGAAGTGGTTCGATATGCAATATTTTCTCTGTAGGGGTGGCATTCTTGCCACCCGAGTCACCCGGCGCGGGCGGCAAGAATGCCGCCCCTACAGCCATTTGCTTTTCCAGTTCCCGCATCCGCGCCCGGCTCGGCTCGCGGCCCTGCGCCTCCAGCGTTTTACGCAGCAAGCGGCCCTTGAGGGCCTCCGGCGCGGCCGGAATATCGCCCTCGTATCGCGCGGCGGCCATCGAGAGATACCCCTCGTCGGCCTCCAGGCTACGGAACAGCCGCCGCAGCGGCCCGGCCTCCCAGCCCAGCAGAGGCAGCACCTCGTGCCGGATCATGTTGCGCCTATAGCCCGTGTCGAAGTTCGTGCTGTCCGTGCGGTATGTTAGAGTGTTTGCCGCGCAATATTCTTCGATTTGGGCACGGGAGCACTCGATGAGGGGACGGATCACTGTACATTGGCACATGGGTTCCCGCTGCGACAGCAAAGCGGCTGATTGCTTTGCTTTTTCATCTGAGAATTGGTATTGTCCACTGTCAACTGTCAACTGCCGCACCGGCGGGATAGAGCACAACCCCCGCAAGGCACTCCCCCGCCCCGCGTTCATCAAAAACGTCTCCATTCGATCAGAGAGCGTATGCGCCAGGGCAATCTTGCGATGGAATTCGGCGAAGAAGGCGTAGCGGGCGCTGCGCCCGGCCTCCTCTATGCCGGAGGCCAGGGAGCTCAGGTCAACATGCTTTACATGCAGCGGCACGGCGAGGCGCTCGCACAGTTCACGGCAAAAGGCCTCGTCGCCGTCCGATTCCCGGCCCCGCAGCCCATGGTTGAGGTGCGCCGCGCACAGGTCCAGCTTGTATTCATCGCGAAGGGAGCACAGCCGTTGCAGCAGGGCGACCGAATCCGCGCCGCCGGACAGGCCAATGAGTATTTCATCGCCCGGCGAAAGCATATCATAGTGCTTGATAGTCTCAAGGGCTTGTCCGGTAAGCGTTTCGTTCATATCAGGCGCTCCCGCACCACCTCGGCGATCTCTCCGGCCAGGGTCCCGATGCGCGCGGCGTCGCGGCCCTCCAGCATCACGCGGATGAGGGGCTCCGTGCCGGAGACCCGCACCAGCACGCGGCCCGCGTCGCCGAGCTCCGCCTCGGCCTTTGCGACAGCCAGCCCAATCTCCGGGTCGGAGCTGCAGCGCAGCTTGCCGAGGTTCGAGACCCGCACGTTCACCATCACCTGGGGGAAGACCTCCATCTCCCCCGCCAGCGCCGAGAGGGGCCGCCCGCTTTTGCGCATGGCCTCCAGCAGCATCAGGGCGGTGAGCTGGCCGTCCCCCGTGGCGGCGTATTCGCTGAAAATCACATGCCCGCTCTGCTCCCCGCCTATGCTGAGATTTTTCTCGATCATGCGTTCCAGGACATATCTGTCCCCAACAGTTGTAATCTCTCTGTCAATTTCGTTCTTTTTGCAGAACTCGTGAAAGCCTAAATTCGTCATGACCGTCACGACGGCCGTATTGTTTTTCAGGCGGCCCTCGGCCTTCATCTGCCTGGCGCAGATGGCGACGATTTTGTCGCCGTCCACAAGTTCGCCATTTTCGTCCACGGCCAGGAGCCTGTCGGCGTCGCCGTCAAAGGCGAAGCCCGCGGCGATTTCGTCATTGCCGCGCACATACGCCTGCAATCGCTCCATGTGCGTGGAGCCGCAGCCGGCATTGATGTTCTCGCCGTCCGGCGCGGCGCAGAGCAGGTCGTAGGCCAGCCCCAGGTCGCTGAACAGGCGCGGGGCCGTCACGCTGGCGGAGCCGTTGGCGCAGTCCAGGGCGATGCGCTTCACCCCCTGGATCTTCAAAACAGAGGACAGCGTCGCCGGGACTGCCGCCCGCAAATGCCGGAGATAGTCCGGCACAGCGGCCTCGCCAGGGATCGTCCGGCCCACCTGCCCGCCGACGACCGCCGGGGGCAGGTCAATTTCATCGAGAATGAGCGCCTCAATGCGCTCCTCCAGGGCGTCCGGGAGCTTGCTGCCGCTGCGCTGGAAGAGCTTGATTCCATTATATTCGCAGGGGTTGTGGCTGGCGGAGACCATCGCCCCGCCCGCGCAGCCCCACAGGGGTGCCAGGTGCGCCACAGCGGGGGTGGGAACCACGCCCGCCATCACGGCGTCGGCCCCCACGGAGTTGAGCCCCGCCGCAAGCGCGTTCGCCAGCATGGTGGAGCTCGCCCGGGTATCCATGCCGATCAATACTTGAGGCCGCACGCCCCCGCCGGAGGCCAGCCCCATCGCCTGTGCCATCGCCCGCCCGATTTTCATCGCCAGCTCGCAGGTGAGCTCGGTGTTGGCCACGCCCCGTGCGCCGTCGGTGCCGAAAAGTCTGCCCATAGATACCTCCATATGCTGTAGGGGGCGGCGTCCCCGACGCCCCAAGCGCAAAGCTTTGCCCTATACGCCCAGGGACGTCCGGGAGAAAGCCCTGTTTTTATTGCCCAGGGACGTCCGGGAGGCCGTCCCCTACATCCGCTTTTACAACTCCGCTGCACAATTATTCTATGCCGCATTCTTCCTTCCATGCGCGCAAGAGCTTGTGCATATTTTTTCGTCCCTTGATCGTGAAAAACGCCGTGTCGGAATTTTTCTCCCGTGGGGCAAGGTAAATATCCCTTCTGTCGCGCGTGAAATGCCATATCATCACGCACATGTCGAGGAACCGCCTGTCCCATGTCTCCTGGAAGTCACGCGGCCCGTCTTCGCGCGAATGAAAATTTCGTTTGACCGCGCTGAACAGGCAGACAACTCGATTGACATCCAGGAATATCACCAAATCGGCCGCCGCCCAGCGCAATATCAGCGCATCGGCCTGCATATAATTGCCGTCGATGATCCATTTTTCTTCCGCGATCAACTTCCCGTGCATTTGCCGCCAGTCGTCTTCCGGTCGCTTGGTCAGGTCAGGCAGCCAATATGCCACGTCCAAATGCACCAGCGGGAGGCCGGTGATTGCCGCCAGCCGCTTCGAGAGATAGCTCTTCCCGCTGCCGTTGTTGCCGATGACCATGATTTTGTTGTGGTTGTCTAGTCGCATTCCTGCCACCACTCCATCGGAAATTCTGTAAACACCCATTTGCCGTCAATCAATTCACGGGTGTAGAGAAACTCTTCTTCGCTGAGCATCCAATCTCTTACCGCCACGCGATAGACAATTTTGTTCTCACTCTCGCTTTCGATGCTGATGAAAATAACTTCCTTGTCTTGGGACCGGCCACCCAGGCGGGAATAAAGCTTACCTTCACGCTCAATATAAATCGGGTGGTCATAGGGCGTCTTTCGCATAATTTCCTGTGTCAGTTCCTCAGAAAACAGCTCCCGCAAAGCAGCTTCCAGCGCGGCCATGGTTGGGAAGCGCGGGTCGGCGACGCGATAATACTCCATGCCAATTTGGCCGTACTCGTCGTTAATATCGGTCTGAAGGGAGTCCGAACCAAAGCGGGAATACAGCTCAAACGCAGGCTCGAAAATCTCGGCGCGAATCTGTTCCGATTCCGGCGAGGAGGGTGCGTACCATTCAAAAGCCAATACGCAGAAAAGCCAACCGCCGAACACGCCGTACATGTCTGGTGTGATTGTAAGAGGCGACATTCCGCTTTCGATTGGAACATCTTCCCCACCGCGCTTCGCCGAAACGAACCACTTCGCATATGGCAATCCGTCCTCATGGTCGCTGCCGTCATTCATTTCAGCGCTGATAACGCGCATTTGCGCACCAGGATACAGTGTGTAGACTGTGTTTTCGTGCGGCTCTCCATCGTCAGCCACGAATTTTCGTTGCTCTGCTTTTGCAACGTTCGTGATTTCAAGCCGCAAACCTTCGTACGCGAACATTTCCGTTGTGCCAAGAATCGGCGCAACGGTCGTGGGTTCGGTCGTGGTCGGCGTAGGTTCGCCGCCCATGCCGCAGGCCGAAAGGCTCAGCAGCACCGCAATACAAAGCAAAACACAAAGCTTTTTCAAGAAAATCATCTCCTATAAACTGTCAATTGTCAACTGTTCATTCTCAATCGAAGCCGCCTGCGGCGGGCGCATTCCCAAATGCGCATACGCCATCGGAGTAGCAATCCTGCCCCTCGGCGTGCGGCCCAAGAAGCCTATCTGCATCAAATACGGCTCGTATACGTCCTCAATCGTGACCGATTCTTCCCCAACTGCCGCAGCGAGGGTCTCCAGGCCTACGGGGCCGCCATTGTATTGCGTAATCATCACGTGGAGCAGCCTTCTATCGATCAAATCCAGGCCCAGCTCGTCGATGTCCATGTTGCGCAGGGCCGTCTGGGCGCTTTGCAGGGTGATGGAGCCGTTGCCGACAACTTGGGCGAAATCCCGGGCGCGTTTGAGCAGCCGATTGGCGATGCGCGGCGTCCCCCTGCTGCGCGAGGCCAGCTCCAGCGCGCCGTCGGGGTCGGCGGCGATGCCCAGAATCCCCGCGCTGCGCGTGACGATCAGGCCCAGCTGCGCCGGGGTGTAGAGCTCTAATCGAAAAATACAGCCGAATCTATCGCGCAAAGGGGCGCTGAGCTGCCCGGCCCTTGTCGTCGCCCCAACCAGCGTAAAATGCGGCAAATCCAGGCGAATTGAGCGCGCCGACGGGCCTTTGCCAATGATTATATCAAGAACATAATCTTCCATCGCGGGGTAGAGAACTTCCTCCACCGCGCGTGAAAGCCTATGAATTTCGTCGATGAAGAGCACGTCGCCCTCGTTGAGGTTCGTCAGCAGGGCGGCGAGGTCGCCGGGCTTTTCGATGGCCGGGCCCGAGGTCACGCGGAAATTGACCCCCATCTCATTTGCCACGATGCCCGCGAGGGTGGTTTTGCCCAGGCCCGGCGGGCCGTAGAGCAGCACGTGATCCAGGGCCTCCCCGCGCTGCCGCGCCGCCGCGATGAAGACGGCCAGGTTCTCCTTGGCCTTCTCCTGCCCGATGTACTCCCGCAGGTATTTGGGCCGCAGGGAGAGCTCAATCTCGTCGTCCTGCTGAGTGAGCTCGGGGGTGGTGATGCGTTCGTCGTCCATGAAATGCTCCTTATAGAAAGGCAATCGTGCAGCAGGCCAACTGAGGAAAGTCGCACGAGGATGCGTCGCTCCGCGAAGCCATCCTCACCCCGCCCGAGGCGGGGAGCCTCCTTCCACGGGAAGGAGCCTGGGGGATTAGTCGTAAGCAAGCTATGCAAGCACAGTTTCGTGAAACGATGGCGTGTTCCACCTAATCCCCAAGGCTCCTTCCCGTGGAAGGAGCTCCGCCCGCAGGCGGTGAGGATGGCTTCGCGGAAGCGACGTCCCTCGCGCGATAGCAGCTATTTTTGGATTTCAACCGGCACGTCATACGCCATGGGCTGCCAGATTGCTCCAAACTTGTGCTGCTCTTCGTCCGTGGGGACGAAGCCGTAGCGCAGGTAAAACGGCACCGCATGGGGCGAGGAGCCCAGCGTGACCACCGGCACGCCCATGGCCGCAATCAATGCGTCCATCAGCTTTGTGGCGATGCCGCGCCTGTGATATGCCGGATCGACATACAGGTGCGAAACGCTCGCCCCGCGCTGCGCCGCCATGCCCACGAGCCTTTCGCCATCCCAGGCGGTGAACATCAGGCGCTTACCCTCCATGAATTCAAGAATACGTTCCTCGTCCCTGCATTTGGTGGGGAAGTATTCGACGGCCTCGGGCGCGTACAGCGGCGCGGAGTAGATCATATACACGCGAATGGCCAGGGCGAGGGCCGGGCGCACGTCCTCGGACCGCGCCGGGCGGATGGCGATGTCGTTCATTTGCCTATCTCCTTAGAAGTGCCGCCCCTACAGTCGGGTTAGATTCTTCAGCGCCAGCCGGATTTTCTCCTGCGTGGAAAGCGCCTCGTCCAGGCCCTTGAGCGCCAGCATAGCCTCGGATTGCTGGTAGCCCAGCGCCAGCAGCGCCGCCAAGGCCTCGCTGTCGGGCATGGCGAAGGCGTTGCCGGGGCCTGTGTCCTGCCCCCGGAAGCCCGCGCCGGGGAAAGCCGCCATCTTGTCTTTCAGCTCCAGGGCGATGCGCTCGGCCAGCTTTTTGCCCACGCCCTGGGCCCTTGTGATGGACTTGACGTCCCCGGCGGCGACGAAATGCCCAAGCTGTTCCGGTGAAAACGCCGAAAGCACCGCCAGCGCCGCCTTGGGCCCCACCCCCGTGACGCCAATCAGCTGCCGGAAGCAGGTCAACTCGGCCCTTGTGCCGAAGCCGAAGAGCTCCAGGGCGTCCTCACGCACGTTCAGGAAAGTGAACAATGTGGCCCTTTCCCCGGTGCGCAGCTCCCGCAGGGTGTTGGCCGTGGCTGAGCAGGCGAATGCAACACCGTTGCACTCCAGGGCCAGCATGGCTTCGTCGATATGCACAATGATGCCGGTCAAGCTGTAGAACATAAATGTCTCCTAAAACCTGTATTCCATCATATCCTGCGCCGCCTCAAAGCCGAATGCTTCATAAATGGGCCTGCCCTTGTCGCTGGCGTGGAGCGACAGGACGCCGCAGCCTGCGGCGCGGGCCTCCTGCGCCAGCAGCCGCAGAATTTTCGCCGCGAGGCCTTGATTTCTGTGCGCCGGATAGGTGAACATGTTGCCGATGTAGGCCGCCCTGCCGTTGGGGCGGCGGCTCGTTGGCGGCAGGCGGTAGAAGCTGACGCTGCCCGTGGCGGCGATTTGGCCCTCAGCGGCGAGTTCGCCGCTGTTTTCCGCCAGCCACTGCACAAAGCTGCCGCCTGTCAGGCCTTCCAGCAAGAATTCGCCATAGTTCCCCAGCGCCTCGCGGCCCCTTTTGTCCAGGGGCCCGAAGCAGGCCATGAAGTCCGCGCGCAGCCGGAGAAGGTCTTCGATGTCGCGGGGCCCGGCTTTGCGGAAGGTGTACATCATGCCCCCCGCACAAGCTTCTTCCGGATGAACATGCCGTCCCACAGCAGGAACATCTCCAGCTCCTCGTGGAGGGCGATGTCCAGCATACGCCTGGCCGCCACGGGGATGTTCACGCGGCCCAGGGTGTCGATGCGCCTGGCCGCAGGGCGCTCCGGCCCGGGCTCTGTCGGGCCCGTGAAGGGCCGCACGAGCATCCCGTCGTCCAGCACGGCGATCTCGATGCGCACGTCCTTCTCCAGGCCCAGCTCCTTGCGGTACTCCATGGGGATGAGGATGCGCCCCAGGCCGTCCACGCGGCGTATCATGCCGCGCAGCTCGCTCTTGTCAATGTCCGCGAATGATCTGATCATCTTTATTCCTCCACATCAAATTTCAATGCACAATGCACAATGCACAAATTACAATTTTTAAAACACAATGGCATCTATTTCATGAATCGCATCAGTGAGCCTGTCGAATGTGCGTGGCAGATCGCGATCGCCAGGGCGTCGGCCACGTCGTCTGGCTTGGGGCAGGCGTTCAGGCGCAGCAGCAGCTTCACCATGTCCTGCACCTGCTTTTTTTCCGCGCGGCCATAGCCCACCACGCTCTGCTTCACCTGCAAAGGTGTATACTCATACACCGGCACCCCGGCCTGCGCCGCCGCGAGGAGTATCACCCCGCGCGCCTGCGCCACGTCAATCGCCGTCTTTGCGTTCGTGTTGAAAAAAAGCTTCTCGATCGCCATGGCCACGGGCCTGTGCGCCGCGACAAGCCCCGCCACGCCCGCGTAAATCTCCCGCAGGCGCCGGTCAAAGGGCGTGTTCGCTTCCGTCGTGATGGCCTTGGCTTCCAAGAGCCTGAACTGGTTGGCGCTGTAGTCCACCACGCCACAGCCTACGATTGCGTAGCCGGGGTCGATGCCGAGGATGGTCATGGCGTCTCCCCCTTACGCACGCGCGGTTTATTTGCAAGCAGCCACATCGCGTAGCCAAACAGGATTCCTATAGCGTTGAGCATAAGATCGTCTATGTCGGAGGCGCGGCCAATGAAGTGCTGCTCGAACTCGATGAACAGCGGGAAGGCCACGCTCAGCATCAGTATGTTCCGGAACGGGCGCCATTTTTGCCATATCAGCGGCGGCAGAAACCCCAACGGCACGAAGACGGCCACGTTGCCCAGCAGGTTTACGACCGCCGAAGGGTGGCCCCGCAGATACATCGCGATGGTGCGGAAGGGCACAAGATTGATTGTCCCCATGCGCCAATATATTTCGATACCGAGCCCTTCGCCCTCATATTGGGTGAAGCTCCAGTCCGGCACAACGGTCATCGAGAGCAGGGCGACGAGGTACATCACGAAAACGAAGCGCAGCAATTCGCCCCCAAAGCCATTGCCGGGCCGCTTTTTCCGGCAATAGAGCCAGCGCGGGAGAACATACACCGGCGCGCAAAGCACACAAAAAAGCAGGACATTGCCAAAGCTAAACATAAAGGCTCCTCTCAGCTAAACGTCTTCGCGTTCCCTTTCCCTGGTGATCAATCGAATGGGCGTGCCCTCCAGCCCAAACACCCCGCGTATCTGGTTCTCCAAATACCGCTGATACGAATAGTGAAACAGCTCCGCGCGGTTGACAAAGCACACAAACGTTGGCGGGCGGGTGCTGGCCTGGGTCATATAGTAGATCTTCAGGCGGCGTCCCTTGTCGGTGGGGGGCTGCACCCGGGCGGTGGCCTCGGCGAGGATGTCGTTGAGCTTGCCCGTGGTGATGCGCATGGCGTTCTGCTCGTCCACAAATTTTATTAAATCCCACAGCCGCGCGATGCGCTGCCCCGTTTTGGCCGAGATGAATATGATAGGCGCGTAGCTCATGAAAGAGAAGTCGACCATGAGCTGCTTTCGCTGCTGGTCCATGGTTTTGCCGTCTTTTTCGACCAAATCCCACTTGTTGACGGCGATGATGCAGCCCTTGCCCGCTTCATGAGCCAGCCCGGCTACTTTCGAATCCTGCTCGGTGAAGCCCTCCGTGGCGTCGAGCATGATCACGCAGACAGTCGCCCGCTCCACGGCCAATTTCGCCCGCAATACAGAATAATATTCTATGCCCTCGTTCACGCGGCTCTTTCTTCGCAGGCCTGCCGTGTCGATGAGCAAAAACTTGCCCTTGTCGTTCTCTACAAGTGTATCTGTCGCGTCTCTGGTTGTGCCGGGTATCTCGGACACGATCACGCGTTCCTCGCCCGCCATCTGATTGACGAGCGAGCTCTTGCCCGCGTTGGGCTTGCCGATGATGGCCACCCGGATCTCGTCGCTATCCTCCTGCTCTTCTTCCGGATTTGGCAACAGCTTGCAGACCTCGTCGAGCAGATCCCCCGTGCCGTGGCCGTGTATGCTGGAGACTTCGATGGGATCCCCCAGGCCCAGATTGTAGAACTCGTAGAGCTCCGGCGGGATGCCGCCGGGCCTGTCGCACTTGTTGACGCACAGCACCACGGGCTTGCCGCTTTTGCGCAGCATGAGGGCAACCTCCTCGTCGTTGGCCGTCACGCCGCTGCGAATATCCACAAGCATGACGATCGCGTCGGCGGTCTCGATGGCAAGCTGGGCCTGGCGGCGCATCTGGCTGAGAATCACGTCGTCGCTGTGGGGCTCGATGCCGCCGGTGTCCACCAGCAGGAAGCTGTGGCGCAGCCACTCGCAGTCGCCATAGAGCCGGTCCCGGGTCACGCCGGGGGTATCGTGCACGATGGCCCGCCGCGTGCCCGTGAGCTTATTGAACAGCGTCGATTTGCCCACGTTCGGGCGGCCTACGATGGCTACGATGGGTTTCATTTTTTCTCCTTTTTTGCTTTTCGGCGTTGGACGATCAGCGCGATAATGAGGGCGAGCTCGGATAGCAGGCCCAGGAGCAGTATGATGGGCAGAGTAATAAAGAATATGGCCCAAGGGCTATTGCAGCATAAAATGATTAGCGCGGCTGCCAATGCGGGTCTGCCGGCGTTCCCTTTGATATAAAACCAGGCATCAGTATACGAGCGCCCATGAAATTCTAAAGTAGAATCCTCGCTGCCATAAAGACAATAGCGGATGATTCCCTCATTCTTGTAAAACTCCTCAGACATCTCCGGATATTTTTCTTTTGGTAACGTTTTCGGTGCAAGCCTTGAAAGGAAATCCTCTTTGGATGCAATCTCCCTCACAGTCACATGCACTTCATCTTTGTCAAAGGCGTTGCGCTCGTAGAAGCTGTGACCCCATTTCTCCCCCGGCGCAAGTTCGAAGCCGATGGCCTTTGCAAGCAGCTTCTCCTGCCATGGGCGGCAATGAATATCGAAGCCCATGTATCCGCCGTCAACGAGGCTGATCAGGAACACAAGCGTGAGCACCGCCATCACTGGCGGGATTATGCCGACGGAAACGCGGATTCTCTTGCGCGCTTTGTCGGCGCGAGCCTGTTTGTCCTCCTGCCTGCGGCGCAGGACGGCCAGGACAACCAGCGCGGCGACAAGCACAAGCTCGGACAGCCGGGCGAGCGTCCGTACAATGGGCAGAGCAAAAATGAGCACAGGCCAGCCCAGGCACATGCATCTTTTAGCTACAGCCAACGCCGGTTTGCCCGCGGGCCCCTGAACTCTGAATGTGGCTCCATAATTGCCCTTCCACTGGGTGATTTCCATGGTAAAGCCATTGCTGCCATAGAGGATGAAGCCATGCCCGCTGCCGATATAAGTGCCAGCCGCATATTTCTCTTCTAACGCCGTTTCCGGCGCAAGGCGTGAGAGAAAATCCTCTTCCGAGGCAAGGCCTTCAACATAAACTGTCATGCTATCCTGCGAATAGATATGATATGCGTAATTGATCGCTAGTGTTTCCCCCGGTGCCAGCTCGAAGCCGATTGCCCGGGCAAGCTTGATTTGCTGCGCAGCGGTAAAACGCAGCCTAAAGTTATATGCTTCGCCATATTCGTGCACAGCGGGGATGCTAATGGAGAGCGCAAGCAACGCCACGGCCATCACAATGGCCGCTGTGCGGGTTTTGTTTGCGTGTTTTTCCATGTGTATCTCCTTCCATCCGGGGTGTAGGGGCCGCGGGGGACGCGGCGCTTCGCGCGTGCCCTGCACTTCCCCCTCGCTTCGCGGCCCCCCAAGGGGGGCATTTTGACAAGGCCGAAGCCTTACTCACTAAGAAAGCGAACCTTTCCGCATCGTCAGGATGCCCCCCTTGGGGGGCCGCGAAGCGAGGGGGTGATGCGGAGCATTTTTCGCGCAGCGACGTTCCTACCTCCGGCTCCCCCTTGGGGGAGCTGTCATCTCGGATGACAGAGGGGGTTTAAACCACCTCCGCCACTTCCCGCCGCACCCGTATCGTCTCCTGCAGCTCGGCCACCTTGTCTTTCCCCAGCGGATACAAAAACACGAACAGCAAAAACAGCGCCGTGAAGGTGACGGTGGGCACCAGGGTGGCGATGGTGTACATGCCGCTGGCGACTTGCGGGGTCTGGGCCACGACCACGTTGGCCTCGCTGACGACATAGCCTATCGCGGCCAGCAGCACGTTGGTGCCCGCGCCCGCGGCGGTATGGCCGAGCTTGCGGGCGAAGGAGCACACCGAGTAGGCGATGCCGTCCTCCCGCTGGCCGGAGAGCAGCTCCTGGAAATCGATGGCGTCGGCCACCATGGCCCAGCTGGCGGTGGTGAAGACGCTCAGGCCCACGCCGCCGAAGAAAGACAGGGCCAGGTACACCATGGGGTCGGCGGTGCGGATGAGCAACAGCGCGCCGCAGGCCAGCGCCGAGACCAGCACACCGGCGGAGACGATTTCCCTCTTGCCGAAGCGCGCCACCAGCTTGGTGAAGAAGGGGATGATCAGAACTGTCGATGCGTACTGGGCGATGGGGTACAGGCTCAGCTTCCCCGGGTCCTGGAAGTAGTCTTTGAATAAATAGCCATTGATTGTCGTCATGTAGATCTGCGTGCCGATGAGCAGCATGGAGCAGGCCGAGATCACGATGAAGGGCCGGTTGCGCACCAGCGCCCTGGCCGTCTTTTTGATGTCCAGTTTCTGCTGCACCTGCGCGGAGGGCAGGCGCTCCTTCGTGTTCAGGAAGCAGAACAGGCCCATAAGCACGCCGATGGCGCCCAGCGCGGCGATGGCGGCCAGGTGCTTGCGCTCGTCCAGGTAATTCACGCCCTCGGCGGATTTGCTGAACACCAGCATGGGCAAAATCACCGCGGGGGGCATGAGCCCCATCCCCGCGCCTATGTTGCGGAACATCGAAAGGCTCGTCCTGTCGGCGGCGTTGGGGGAGATCACCCCGATCAGCGAGCCGTAGGGCACGCTCACCACCGTCACCAGCGCCTCGCAAATGAGGTACGTGGCGTAGGCCCAGAAGAGGTATTGCCCCTGCGTGAGCCCCGGCACGCGGGTGAACATCAAGACGGTCGTCAGGGCCATGGGCAGCGGGGCGTACAGCAGGTATTTGCGGAACTTGCCGTGCTTGCCCGGCTTGCTGTTGTCCACGATCCAGCCCCAGATGGGGTCGTTGATGCCGTCCCAGATGCGGATGAGCAGCATCAGGCGCGTCACCTGGGCCAGGGCCAGGCCCAGCACGTCGGTGAGGTACATGTTCAGGTAGTTGGTGCTGAAGGTCAGCTGGTAAGAGCCGTCGCCCATGCCATAGGCCAGCTTCTCCTTGAAGGACAGCTTGATTTCTCCCCGGGGTTCTTTTGTTTGGATTTGGTCTTCCATGTGCTCCTCCTTTTATGTCAGGCCTATCGCCCCCAAAAATTCCTCCGCGTCATTTTTCACAACCACCACCGGCACGCCCAGCGCGCCTTCAATTTCTGCGATGGTCATCCCGTCCAGCGTCAGCCCGTCGCGGTTGAACATCGCGGCGGGCAGCAGCAGCCGCTCGCCGAGCGCCTCGCCCCGCAATTGTTCCACAACATCCCGCCCGGTCAGCAGCCCCGCCACGGTGATATTCTCGCCGAAGAAGCGATTCTCGATGGGCAGCACTCTAACATGCATATTATGCCATATTTTTTCGCATTCGTCAACAAGAAATCGCAAAAGCGCTTCCGCAGCAACACCAGTGGCTATAGTCAGTTGACAGTTGACAGTTGACAATTGACAATTATTGAGCGCGTCCAGCACATCCTGCCGGAAGCCCGTCCACAGCCCCACGCCGTTCTCAAGCTGCCGGAACTCGCCGTAATACGTCACGCCGGGCATGTCGCGTTCTGCCAAAAGAAAAAATTCATCGGATGGGTAGAGCTCAATATCCCTATCCGGCAGGGTTATGCCGATGAAATCGGTGATTTCGCCTCTGTCGATCGCGGCACGGATGGCGTCTTGCGCCGCGCGCCGTTCAGCCCTTGCAACATGCCATTCATCGAAAATATCTATCACACTTTGTGCCTCTTCTTTGCTGAAAGCTCGCAAGTGCGTGAGATTTTCTCTATACTTCGTCAGCCCCACCGGCACGGCGGCAATCGAGCGAACGGTTGGCAATTGCAACAGTTTTTTCAGGGTGAAGCGCAGCGCCTCGCCGTCGTTCCAGCCGGGGCAGAGGACCAGCTGGATGTTCAGGTCAATGCCGGCTTTGGCGAATTTTTCAAGATACGCGAGGCACTCGCCCGCCATGGGGTTGCCCATCATTTTGCATCGCAATTCCGGGTTCATCGTGTGTATCGAAACGTTCACCGGGCTCAGGCGCATGGCAATCATGCGCGTGACCTCCCGGTCGGTCAGGTTGGTCAACGTGATGTAATTGCCGAACAGGAAGCCCAGCCGGGCGTCGTCGTCCTTGAAATACAGGCTCTCGCGCAAGCCGGGCGGCAGCTGGTCTATAAAACAAAAAACGCACTTGTTTTTGCAGCGGCGCTGCGCGTTCATCAGGCCGTCGGCGAACTCCAGGCCAGGGTCTTCGTATTCATCCTTGCGAATTTTTGCTGTGTAATTTTTCTTATTGCGCCGCAAGACCAGCCTGAGCTTTTGCTCGGCGGCGTAGAAGCGATAGTCCAGCACGTCCCCGATCGCGTGATTGTTGATGGACAGCAAGACATCGCCGGGCGCGATTTTGGTGCGCGCGGCGGGGGAATCGGGGGCGATGCTCGTAATTTCGGCAGGCAAAATATTTTTTCTCCCAGAAAAATTGTCAACTGTCAACTGTCAATTCTAAAACTCCATCGCCATTTCCAGCGGCCCCACCATCACCTTGCTTTTCTTCCAGCGGCCGCTGGCGAGGTACACTATGTCGATGGCCAGCACCAGCGCCGAGGTGATGGGCACGGCCAGCCCCATACCCGCGAGGCCCATAGCAAGCGTCCTGCCCAGCAGCCAGGCCGCCGGGACGCGGGCCAGGATGGAGCTGATCACGCTGGTGGTGAGGGTGAATTTCGTGTGGCCCGCCGCCAGGGCCAGGCCGATGATATTGAAGGTCCAGGCCACGAGGATGTAGTCCCAGCTGACGGAGCGTATATAGAGCGCCGCCTGCTCCACGCAGGCCGCGGCCACGGCGGGGTCCAGGCCGCCGTCCGTGCCGAGGAAAAAGCGCGTGATGGGCACGGCGAAGGCGCGCACCATAAGCATCACAGGCAGGGTGACGCACAGGGTGATGCCTATGGCGGTCAGGCATGTCTTGAACGCCCTATCGTGCTTCTGCGCGCCCAAATTCTGGCCCGCCATGGAGGACACCGCCGCCTGCATGGCGAAGCCCGGCAGGATCGCAACGGAGTTGACCTTGCTTGTGATGCTCAGCGCCGTGGTGCCCACGATCCCCGCGATGGAGTTGGCCACCCCCGTGAGGGCGATGAAGGAGAACGACACCGTCGTGCCGCCGACGGAGCTCGGCAGCCCGATGCGCAGCAGCTGCTTGACTATGTCCCTATCTATGCGAAAGCTTTTTGGGTGGAAATCGAAGAGGAATTTTTGCCGCCGCAGGAACCACACGGAGAGCAGGAAGCTCACCCCCTGGGAGATCACCGTGGCCCACGCCGCCCCCGCCGCGCCCCAACCGAAAGGCCCGCAGAACAGAGCGTCCAGGCCGATGTTCAGCAGCGCCGCCACGGCCACGAACATGAGCGGGTGGCGGCTGTCCCCCATGCCGCGCAGCACGGCGCTCACGGCGTTGTAGCCGAAGATGAAGACCAGCCCGCTCATGCAGATGTTGGTGTATTTCAGCGTCTCCGGGTAGGCCAGGGGGTCGCTGATCAGCAGGTTCAGGATGTACCGGTCGGCCACGAGCATGACGAAGGTCAGCGCGACGCCCGCCGCGCCGTAGAGCGTGAAAATCGTACTGATCGTGCGTTTGACGTCTTCCTGCCTGTTTGCGCCTATGTATTGCGCGATGAGCACCGTGCCGCCCACAGCCAGGCCGGAGATCAGGTTGAGCACGAGGAAGGTGACCTGCCCGCCCACCCCCACGGCGGTGGCCCCCACCGCCCCGACGAAGCGCCCGACGAAGAACATGTCCGACATGTTGTAGAGCGCCTGGAGGAAGTTGGAGGCCATCAATGGGAGCGCGAAGAGTATCAGGTGTTTTGCCACGTTGCCCTGGGTCAGGTCCTTTTGGAATTTTGACATGGATGGGTTTCTCTTTCAATCATCATCAGGTTTATGTATGTGTTTGCATGGCGGTCAGCCGCTCCGCGGAGCTTCCTCACCGCTGCGGCGGAGCTCCCTCACGAGGGAGCCAGGGGAATAGGTGGGAAGCGCCATCGGTTTTCCAAGCTTGTGCTTGCATTTCTTGCTGGCGGCTAAATCCCCGGCTCCCTCCGTGAGGGAGCTCCGCCGCAGCGGTGAGGGAGTATCGCGGAGCGACGTCCCTCGTGCGGCTTTTTCCCATTCCCGGAGGCGCAAAGCCGTGCGTCTCTACATCATCTCCGTATACTCCCGCAGCAGCCTGACATACAACCTATAGTCCTCCAAACTCACCCCCGGCGGGGTCTGGTGATCCACCGAGGGGATGAAGCCCCCGGCCTTCATCAAAGGCAATAAGCGCTCGAACTCGCATCGTATCGCGGCCTCGCCTTTATTCATTACCATTTTGTCGAAGCCGCCCAGCATCAGCAACCCCGGGTACTGCGCGCGCAGGGCGTTCACGTCCACGCCGGACTGGCGCTCCAGGGGGAGCAGGCCCTCCACGCCGCAGTCCAGCAGCCAAGGGACGAGCCTGTCAACAAGGCCGTCTGTATCGACAAAGAAGGGCACGCCGTAGGCTTTCAACGCTTGCGCGAGTTCGAGATAATAGGGCCGCAGGAACTCCTCGAAGCACGCCCGCGAGAGCATGGGGCCGTGGTTGTAGGACATGTCCTCCATGAAAGAGAGCAGGTCGGGGCGTATGGTTTTGCACACGCGATGGATCGCTTCCAGGTTAAAGGCCAGGAGGTCTTTATTTATGCGATGCATGAGCGCCGGATAATCATAAAAGGCATACAGATGGCCCTCAATGCCCAGCAGCCGCCTGGGATACCAGAAGAAGCCGTTCAAGATAAATCGCACGGTGAAGTCACCGCGTTCGTGGGCTTTGGCGAGGTGCTTCGCCTCGCGGGCGGCTTTGTCTATGGCGCTTTTGGGGAAGAGCTTCGGCCGCAGGCGGTCATAGTCGCTTTCACTTTCGATGGGCTCGGCCCCGGGGTCCGCGAAGAGATTTCGCATGATGTCCAGTTCAAAATAGCGCAGGGAGTCCTCCCAGCCCAGCTTGGGCAGGCCCTCGCCCTCCCAGCGATGGATGGTCTTGTCCCACCAGGCGGCCCACTCGATGCGGGGCAGGCGCGGGGTAGCTCCCCCCGGCCCTGCGGGGCCACCCCCCTCGCAAGCGATGGGGGCTTCGGGTGGGATTGATAAGGCGGCGGTGAAGATGGAGCGTGGGGTCATAAGGCCTCCTGTTAAAACCTGATTGTTTGCGTTTCGCCATCCCAGTCCTCGAATTGCAGGGTGTTTTCGTCAATCCAGATGAATTCCGATGTGTCTGGCGGGTCTACTCCTATGCTCAGCAAAACTCCCTCTCCACTACGAATAAATACCTTGGCTCGCAAAGGGGTGACATTGTAGGAAGTAGCTTTAAAGCTGCTTCTTATGACGACGGCTGTGTTTTCGCCGTTTGGCGAATTTATATACTCCATCGGACTGCGTGTAAAGCCTAACAAGGCGACCGGAAGCGACAGCGAAATATAACACATCACTATCACCCCGAACACACACAGCGTTCGGCGCAATTTTCCTTTACCTGCGCGATAACTAAGCAACAGCGCATACCATGCCAGCCCGAAACACAACAATTCCACTACCTTATCCTGCCAAGCGCTGACGAAGTTCAGTGGAATCAAAAGCACCGCCGACAGTACCAATGTTGTTGCCCAGAGTATGATGCGCCACTTTTTTGATTTGAAAAACTCTCTCATTTTTCACCTCGTATGAGTGTCGTATTCCCCTGTTCCCACAGCACTTCCACAGCCCCAAACCCCGCGCGGCGCAGGATGCTCATCTCCTGCTTTGGCGTCAGCGGGATGTCGAAGTGCATCGCGCCGGGCTGTTGGCACTTTAGGCGCAGCCGATAAAAGTTCAATCGTACACGCAGGGGATTGGCGATATAGTAATCGCAATTGAGGAATACCCCGCCGGGTTTTAGTGTGCTTCGCACTCTTGAATATAGATCAAGTTTTTGCGCCGGGGTGAAGTGATGCAGGCTCATCACTGAAATCACAGCATCAAAGTGATTGACAGGGAAATCGTAGTCGAAGTAGCTCATGCAGAGGGTTTCGACATTGAAGCCCGCGCAGCGCTCGTGCAGCAGGGCGAGCATGTCTTCGGCGAGGTCGATGCCTATCACTTTAGCCCCCGGGAAGCGCGCGAAGATGGCCGGGAGCTCCAGGCCGGTGCCGCAGCCGAGGTCGAGGATAGTTTCGATGCCCTCCGGCAGATACCGCGCGACGAGGTCTTTTGTGGCGAGGCCACCAGAAATGTGCCCGATGTGAACTTCGTCATAGCTCGGCGCACGGGCGTTGAAGAAGGCGGCCATGGGTTCGAGGGTTCGCTTCATGTTGCTCCTTTTGTATGTAGGGGACGGCGTCCTCGACGTCCCATGTGAAAAAAATCGTCTATTAGGCCGGGGACGTCCGGGAGGCCGTCCCCTACAGGCGGGTCATTCCAATAATTTATAAATGATCGAGTCCACCAACGCCTCCCAGCTGGCCTCTATGATGTCTCTTGACACGCCTACGGTCGTCCATTGGCGCGCGTGGTCGCTGGAGGTGATGAGCACGCGCACCTGGGATTCCGTGCCCGCGGCGGACTCCATGATGCGCACCTTGTAGTCAATCAGGCGCACCTGCGCCAGCACGGGGTAGAACTCGCGCAGGGCCTCGCGCAGGGCGAGGTCGAGGGCGTTGACGGGGCCTTCGCCCTCGGCGGCGGCGATTTTCAGGTTGCCCTTGACGCGGATTTTCAGCGTGGCGGTGGCGCTGCGCTCATTCTCGTAGGGCAACCGGTCGAGGACATTGTAGCCGATGAGCTCGAAAAAGCTGGGCAGGGTTTCCCGGCAGCGCCGGATGAGCAGGTCGAACGAGGCGTCCGCGCCCTCAAAGCTGTAGCCGCCGAACTCGAGGTCTTTCAAGGCGGCGACCACGCGCTCTGTCACCGGGCTTTCGATGTCTATCTCGGGGTAGAGGCGCTGTATCCTGGGATAGATGGCCGCCCGGCCCGCCACCTCGCTGACCAGCAGCCTGCGCCGGTTGCCCACGGCGGCGGGGTCGATGTGCTCGAAGGAGGCGGGGTTTTTCAGCACGCCGTCGCTGTGCATTCCGCCCTTGTGGGCGAAGGCACGCGCGCCCACAAAGGGAGTATTGCCCCGCAGGCCGGTGTTCGCTATGGAAGCGATTTGCAGCGCGCAGTCCGTCAGGCGCGTTAGATTTTCTTCGGGGATGCAGTTATAGCCCAGTTTGAGCTGCAAATTCGGCATAACGGCGCTGAGATTCGCGTTGCCCACGCGCTCCCCGAAGCCCAGGAAGGTGCCCTGCACGTGGCGCGCCCCGGCGCGCACGGCGGCACAAGTCGAAGCTGTTGCCATGCCGTTATCATCATGAGCATGAATGCCGATTGTACTATCCGGGAATTCTTTGCAGACGAAGCGAGTAATCTCTTCGACATCCCAGGGGAGGGAGCCGCCGTTGGTATCGCACAGCACGAGCGTGCGCGCCCCCCCCTTGGCCGCCGCCCGCAAGGCCTCAATGGCATAGGCCGGGTCGAGGGCCCAGCCATCGAGGAAGTGCTCGGCGTCGAAGATCACCTCGCGGCCTTTCTGTGAGAAAAAGCGGCAGCTGTCCTCTATCATGGCGAGGTTTTCGGCCTGGCTGGTCTGTAATATTTCATGCACATGCAGGGCGCTGCTCTTGCCCACCAGGGACACAACAGGCGTGGCCGCCTCCAGCAGGGCGCGGCAATTATTGTCGCCCCCGGCGCGGCTGTCCTTGCGGCGCGTGGCCCCGAAAGCGCAGAGCTTCGCGTTTTTCAAATGCAGCGCGGCGGCCTGCCGGAAGAATTCCTGCTCCTTCGGGTTCGCGCAGCCCGCCTCGATGTAGTGCAAGCCGAGGCCGTCGAGGATGCGGGCAATCTCCAGCCTGTCATTCACGGAGAAGGAGACGCCCTCGGCCTGGGCACCGTCGCGCAGGGTGGAATCGAGGATTTGCATCATGGTGTTTTCCTCGCTTTGACGATCAAGAAATTCGGTTTGAGGTATTCCTTCACGATGGAGGGCAGCTTTTCAATGGCCCAGTCCTCCGGCACCGGCTCGCAGACCTCTTCGAGGACAAAGCCCGCCTTCGCCAGGGCGGTCAGAATCTCGCCCATGGGGCGGTGGTATTTGACCACGCCGTCGACAATCCAGTGGATTACGCGCCTGCCGGGCTGGCTGTAGTTCGAAAAGGTGTAGGATACGGGACGCCCGCGCCTGCGGTTGAAGCCCCCTTTGCCGTCGAACGCCGCGGTGACGATGGGGTGCTCCTGCGAGAACAGCAGGCAGCCGCCGGGGTTGAGCAGGCGATAGATCTCCCTCGCAAGCCTGGGGAAATCTTCGACATAGTGGAAGGCGAGGGAGCTATAGATGAAATCGAAGGTCTCCCTCAGGCGCGGCAGCTCCGTCATGCTCATGCGGATATATTCAATCCCCGGGGCGCGGGACTCCTCTCTCGCGGCGGCAAGCATTTTTTCGGAGATATCCAGCCCGACAACCCGTGCGGCCCCCCGGCGCACGAAATCGACGCAGTTGCGCCCGTAGCCGCAGCCCAGGTCCAGGACCGACTTCCCATTTAAATCGGGCAGCAGGCCGGCCATCGCGGGCTGCTCCAGCAGGTCGTTGAGGTTGCTGTCTTTTTCCCGCAGGGCACGGTAGCCCTCGAAAAACGCCGGGTTGTCGTAAATATTCTGGTCGTTCATGGCGGAGCCTCATCTCACCGAAAAATAGAAGCTGGTGTCACCCGGGCGGCAAGAATGCCGCCCCTACAGATGGGTTGAAAACTCGAACCGTGTCGTCGTCCGATAGTCCTCCCCCGCCTTGAGCAGGCACTGCTCGGGCCACTGGTTGGGGCTGTCGGGCCAGGCCTGGGTCTCTAAGCAAAAAGCCGTATGGGGCACTGGCAAATTGTTGCCGGTGTAGAGCTGTACGCCGGGGAGGTCTGTAATCACAGACATTTTACGGCCCGAGATTGGCTCACAGACGACGACGGCAGGGTCTGGACTTCCCTGCGTGATGCAATAATTGTGATCGTAGCCATTCACCTGGGTAAGCTGGGGGTCGTCGGCAAAAATATCCTGCCCGATGGGTTTGGGGCTTGTGAAATCGAAGGCTGTGCCTTTCACGGGGCGCAGCTCGCCGGTGGGAATGGACTTTTCATTGATGGGCAGATAGTGCTCCGCGTCAATTTGCAGGATGTGATCGAAAATATTGCCTTGTGCTGCTAAATTGAAGTAGGCGTGGTTGGTGAGGTTTAGGACAGTGTCGGCGTCGCTGCCGGCCCGGTACTCGATGACCAGGGCGCTGCCCTGCAGAGTATAGCAAACCCGCGCGGTCACATGGCCGGGGAAGCCGTGCGCGCCCGCCGGGCTGCCGAAGGTCAGCTCTAGGATTGTGGCGTCGATTGGGTTGACTTGCCAGAGCTCGCGGGAAAACTCGCCGCCGCCGTGGAGGCAGTTGCCGTTCTTTTTCTCGTTGGGTGTCACTTGGTACTCTTGCCCATGCAGGGTGAATTTTGCGTCCTTGATGCGGTTGGCGCAGCGGCCCACGACCTCGCCCTGGTATTGGGAACGGGCCATGCGCTCCTCCAGGCTTTCAAAAGCCGAGAGAACATTTTCCATTTTGCCGTCCCTGTCCGGCGCGAAAAGCCGGTTCAGCGCCGCGCCGAAGGTGAGAATCTCGGCCCGCAGCAGGCCGTTATCCAGAGTGAAGGCCTCCACGGGGCGGCCGTCAGGCATGGTGGCGTACAGTGTTTTGGTCACAGGCAATACCTCCTACAATATAATTACGGATACAGGCACGGCAGCCAGCCGTGTCTGTTTTCGTGTTCACGCCAAAGCTGTTAGAATGGGAGAGCAATTGTCCTACGACGACACCAAGGGCCACGCGCCCGGTGGGGAGTCAGTAACCATCTCTCCCATTCGCAGCCGTTCGATTTACGCAGGTAGTCCCGCCGCTTCCCTGCGGGGATGTCGGTGCGTTCGTGTCACTCAGGAGATTGTATCGGCGATGAACGAAGGTGGGTTCCAGTTGCGAAAATACAATCAGGAGGAAAATAGATGAACGCAATCTCAGTCGGGATCGACGTGTCCAAGGGGCGCAGCACGGTGGCGGCGATACGCTTCCCCGGGGAAATGGTGTGGAAACCGCGCGATGTCGTGCACACCGCCGCCGCGCTGGAGCGCCTGGCCTATGACATCAAGGCGTTGGGTTACAACGGGCCCGAGGTAAGGGTTGTCATGGAGGCAACTGGGCGATACCATGAGCCGGTGGCCCAGGAGCTCCATGAGGTCGGTAACTTTGTCAGCGTGGTCAATCCCAAGCTGACAAAGGACTTCGGGAACAACACGCTGCGCAAGAACAAGAACGACAAAGCGGACGCCCGTAAAATGGCCCGATACGGCTTGAAGTATTGGGATGACCTGCGGGAGTACACGCCCGTGGAGGCTGCGAGGGCAAAGCTCAAGCAATTCAGCCGTCAATACAACCTGTACAGCAAGATAAAAGTGCAGCTGAAGAACAACCTCATCGCCATGCTGGATCAGGTTTTTCCGGGCGCGAACGAACTGCATGACAGCCCTGCCAGGCCGGATGGGCACGAAAAATGGGTGGATTTCGTCACAACGTTCTGGCACTGCGAGTGCATCGCCGACATGAGCGAAGCCGCCTTCATTGAGCGTTATCGCAAGTGGTGTAAGCGTTTGGGCTACCATTTTAGGGAAACAAAAGCCGCCGATCTCTACATATGCAGCCTGGGCCACGTTACCACGCTGCCCAAAAATGCCAACACCAAAATGCTCGTCACCGAAGCCGCCAGACAGCTGACCAGTATCTCCCGCACTGTGGAAATCTACCGCGCCGAGATGCTGCGCCTGGCCCAAATGATGCCGGAATACGACGTAGTCATGGGGATTTATGGCGTGGGCCCCACCGTCGGCCCGCAGCTGATGGGCGAGATCGGCGACGTGCGCGACTTCGCCAGCCGCAAGGCTCTGGTCGCTTTCGCTGGCGTCGATCCCGGCGACAGTTCGTCCGGCAAGCACGTGTCCAAAAGCGACAAGACGTCGAAAAACGGTTCTCCGCTGCTGCGCAAAGTCCTGTTCCAGGCGGTCAATACATACGTCAAGAAAAAGCCTGCAGGCGAGCCGGTCTACCAGTTCTACGCGAAAAAGCGGGCCGAGGGAAAGCTGTATTATGTGTGCACCACCGCCTGCGCAAACAAATTCCTGCGCATTTACTACGCCCGCGTCAAGGAATACCTCGACAAGGTGCTTCCCGAAGAAGATCGCTTTCCTTGTCAAGGGTAGGGTGGAGATTTTTTGCCGCTTCAGGATTCGACCGGCAAAAAATACGACCCGACCTTGACAACGCTCCATAAAACATAATGGAATGTGGGGCGATGCCGCAACGCGGCATTGGCCCATGATTACCATCTCGCTTGCTCACGGTGGAGGCTCGCAAAAAACGCACTGCCTGTCACCGGGCTTCGCTATACCCTCCATTCTGTCCTGCCTGTTGGTGTCAACTATTCACGAGAAATTCGCGTTTAGGGCTTGACTTTTATTTGCAGGACTCCCCAAGATAATTCATTCGATTATAACACGCGCTATATAAAAGGTCAAGAATTTCGAGAAAAAAGCTTGACAGGGCCGCGCGCCTGTGATAGAATAGCTGTGTTCTTTCGCTGCGGATATGGCGGAACTGGCAGACGCGCTAGATTCAGGTTCTAGTCGGGGCAACTCGGTGGAGGTTCAAGTCCTCTTATCCGCACCACTACGACTAACTATAAGGGGCCTAGAAACCCCTTATAGTTAGTTTTTTTCAAGCCGCGACGGCGACCACATCCCGGATACGGCCGAAGCTGACCTTCAGCCGCTCTGTTTGCTGTTTGTC
>WRDW01000031.1 GCA_009779995.1 Oscillospiraceae bacterium
ACGCAAAGTCCAAGAGGAGATTCGTCAGACCGGTTGCCCTCTTATTATGGCTAAAACAACAAGCGCGGAAACAACGCGGCTGGCTGCCGGGTGTTACCGCAACTATATTGTAGCAGAGGAGAACACCATGAAAGAAAAATCCGCATCCGGCATCCTCGGCACCTCCATCGAAAAGCTGCGGGAGGTCGTGGACGTCAGCACCATCATCGGCAACCCCATCGAGCTCGGCGACGTGAAGGTCATCCCGGTGTCCAAGGTCAGCTACGGCTTTGCCTCCGGCGGCTCGGACTTCCCCTCCAAGCACAACCAGGAGCTCTTCGGCGGCGGCGGCGGCGCGGGCGTCACCATCACCCCGGTATGCTTCCTGATCGTGCGCGGCGGCGACGTGAGCATCAAGCACATCTCCACCTCCGAGTCCTCCGTGGAACGCGTGATCGGCATGGTGCCCGACCTCGTCGATAAAGTCAGCGACACGGCGGACAAGCTCATCAAGAAGTTCGGCAAGGACGACGAGGAGCAGGTCATCGCCCAGGCAATCTCCGACATCGTCGCCGAGGCCGAGGCGTCACTGTAATTTTAGGACAACCCGCATAATCCACCTGCCCTCCCCATAGAAATGGGACAAAGGCGGGTGGAAATGCATGATCAGAAAAAAACTTGCAATCAAAGCAATCGCCGCGCTGCCGGCGCTGTGCCTGGTATACGCCTGCGCGATTTTGCCGGGCCCTGCCGCTTCGGCGCGGGAGAACGAAACCACAGACCCCCTGGGCCTCTCTGCGAAATACGCCGTGCTGCTGGATGCCCAGACCCTCCAGGTGCTCTACGCCAGGGACTGCGACGCGCAGGCCCCCGTGGCCAGCACCACGAAGATCATGACGGCCCTGCTGCTGCTGGAGGCCGGGGAGCCAGAGCTTGCTTTCGTCACCACGGACGCGATGGTGCGCGTGGAGGGCACCTCCATGGGCCTCAAGGCCGGAGATACCGTCTCGCGCCATGCCCTGGCCTGCGGGATGCTGATGTCCAGCGGCAACGACGCCGCCAACGCCGCGGCCATCCACCTGGCGGGCAGCCTGCCCGCCTTCGCCGACCGGATGAACCGCCGCGCCGCCGCCATCGGCATGACGCGCACGCACTTCGTCAACCCCTCGGGCCTGGACGCCGAGGGCCACCTCTCCACCGCCTACGACATGGCGCTGCTGGGCCGCGAGGCCATCATGAACCCCGCTTTCCGGGAAATCTGCTCACAGAGATCAATACGTGTAAGCTACGGCAGCCCGCCCTATCCCCGCACGCTGGGCAACCACAACCGCCTGGTGAGAGAGCTCCCCGGCTGCGTGGGAATCAAAACCGGCTTCACCGACAAGGCCGGGCGCACCCTGGTCTCCGCCGTGGAGCGCGGCGGGCGGCTGCTCATCGCCGTCACCCTGCGCGCCCCGAACGACTGGGAGGATCACCGCAAGCTCTACGATTACGGCTTCGCGCAGTACCACCCCATCGCCCTGGACGACGCCGCCCTGCCCATCGCGAAACTGCCCGTGGCGGGCGGCGCGCTGAGCCATGTGAAGGTCATGCTTTACGAGACCCCCGTCGCCCATGTGCGCGTGATGCCCTTCCACATCCGCCGGGAGCTCCTGCTGCGCCCCTTCGAATACGCCCCCCTGCCCGCCGGAAAAGTCGTCGGCACGGCGCGCTACTACGATGGCGACGCCCTCCTGGCCGAGGTCCCCCTGGTGCTGCAAAGCGCGGTGGAACCCGCGAGGCCGCGCCGGGCGCAGGTGAAGCAGGGTTGGTGGGGGAGGATGCGGGGGTGGTTGAGAAGATAGCTTTGCGGAGACGCACTGCCGTGCGCCTCTACGAAAAATCGAAATATATGTAGAGACGCATGGCAATGCGTCTCCCAGAGAGGCAGACAGCTCAATGGAAAAACTATTTTTGCTCGCCGAGGGCCTGAACAAGCGCTTTCCGGACGGCAACGAGCCCTACCAGATCGTTGCCCGCCTTGCCGAGGAGTGCGGCGAGGTCGCGGGGGAAATCGCCCATTGGGAAAACAGCGGGGTGAAGCGGCAAAAGCGCGGCGAGCCCAGCAAGGCGAGCCTGGCCGGCGAGATCAAAAACGTGCTGTCCTGCGCCATGCAAATCGCGATTTATTACGATGTGCAGGAGGAACTGCAACTGTCAATTGAAAAGTCATTGGACAAGCTAAGAGAAGAGGGTCACATCGATGCCTGAGCCCATCCGCCTGCAAAAATACCTCGCCCAGCGCGGCGTCGCCTCCCGGCGCGGGGCCGAGGAGATGATCCTTGCGGGCCGGGTGACGGTCAATGGGCGTATTGCTGAAATCGGTATGTCTGTCGATCCACAGGACGACCTTGTGGCCGTGGACGGCCAGGCCCTCGGCCAGCAGAGGGACAGGCCGGTGGTCCTCATGCTGCACAAGCCCCGGGGCAACGTCACCACCATGAACGACCCCCACGCCGCGCGTACAGTGTCAGAGCTCGTAAAAGACTACCCCGCGCGGCTGTTCCCCGTGGGCAGGCTGGACAAAGACTCCGAGGGCCTGCTGCTCATGACCAACGACGGCGCGCTGGCCAACGCGCTCACGCACCCGTCCAGCCATGTCGCGAAAATATATCGCGTCACCCTGCGCGGGACTGTGAGCGATGTGGAAAAAGAAAAGCTTACTTCTGGGATGGAGCTCGACGGCAGGCCCACGCAGCCAATCGAGCTGCGCGTGCTGGCGGAGGAGCTTGATCGCACGGTCTTGCAGCTGATTTTGAGAGAGGGCCGCAACCGGCAGATCCGCCGCATGTGCGAGGCGCTTGATCTGGAGGTGCTGCGCCTGAAGCGAACGGCTCTGGGCCCGCTGAAGCTGGGCCTGCTGCCCGCCGGGCAATGGCGCGAGCTCACGCCGGAGGAAGTGCGGCGGCTGAGAAAGCAATAGGGGGCGGCCTTCCGGGCGTCCCGTGCCATAAAATGCCGCCCGGAGGCTCTGTCAAAACAGCAGCTTGCGCGAGCCGCCAGGGTCGCCCCCTTGGGGGAGATGTCGCGAAGCGACAGAGGGGGGTGTCCGCGGAGCGGCTGAGCGCTATCGGAGAAAGAGGCATTACAGTGGGCTCTTTGAAAACAGGAATAGTATAAACGTAGAGACGCACGGCCATGCGTCTCTACAGGCGAAGCACGGCCTCCAGCGCGATGTGAATCGCCTTGCCGAAGGAATCCCGGCCCAGGTTTCGGTCGTCGTGCAGTTCGATATTCGCCAGGCTGTCCATAGTGAATAATATCTGCCCGAAGACAGCGCCGCGAAGCTGCGCACAGGCGGCCATAGCGGAACACTCCATCTCTACCACAGAGCAACCCTCGGACTTGCGATAGTTGACCATGTCCTTGGTCTCACGATAAATGGCGTCGGTCGTCCAGGTCTTCACGAATTCACTGTGGATGCCGAGGCTGTCAAGGGCCTGTTTGGCGGCGTTTGCGGCGTGTTGGTTGAGCGCAATCTCCCGTGCGGGCGGCAGGTAGTGATAGGATGTGCCCTCGTCGCGCATCGCAGTCGTTGGGATGAGCAACTCGTTTTCGGGGATGTCAAGCAGCGCGCCGCAGCCGCCGATGGCGATGATTTCCTCCACGCCGTAGCCGATGAGCCAATCCAGAATGGCCGCAGCGGCGGGTGCGCCCAGCAACGCGCCGCACAGCGCGACCTCCTGGCCGTCCTTCGTGATTTGATACACCGGGTACGGCTTCATCATGGAGCGAAACTCGCCGATGACTTCAAGCTGATGCTCTTTAGCGAAGTTTGTGATGGTATCGCCCAGAAAGCCGTAGACGCACTTTTTGGGGAACTGGAATTTGCCATGCCGGTTTGGCATGAGGACAGCCGTTTTTTCGGTGTCATGCTCCAGGATAGGAAATTCGTGCTTTAATAGCGGCATATGAGTTTGCTCCTTATCCCAAGAAAAATTTTACCCACCGCAGCAGGAATTTGCCGTCGATGGCCCCGCCCGCGCCGCCGTTGTTCTCCGGGCGGGGGGCCGTGGCCTGCATTTTCACGAAGGCCAGGCGCTCGCGGTAGCGGTCAAGGCCCTGGGGGTCGGCCAGCGCCGGGGGGGTGAAGCCCATGCCGGGGAAGCGGGCCAGGAAGGCGTCCAGGCGGCGGCGGAAATCGGCGTAGTCCTTGCGGGCGGGGGCGGTCCAGGCGGCTTCGGCCAGGGCGTAAGCGCGGGGGAAGGCCATCGTCGCCAGCTTTTCCGGCGTGGCGACGTACTCCGTCCACACGCAGGCCTCCATGCCCAGGGCGGGCAGCGGGGCCGGGGGGTTGAAATAGGGCATACGGGGCCCATAGGCGTAGACGGTCTTCATGGGGTTGGAGCCGTGGGGCTGGTCGAGGTAGACGCTGAGATAGTCAGAGAAAATCACGTCGCCGCCGGCCTCCCAGAAGCGGCGGGTGGGGCCCTCGGTGTGCATCTCGGCCCAGTATTGCGCGACGAGCTCCGGGGCCTGCTGCTGCAAATAGTCGGAGAGCAGGCTTTCGTTCCAGCAGATCGGCCGCTTGCCCAGGGTGCGCAGGTGCTCTATCAGCCGGGCGGTGAACCAGCCCTGCAGCTCCTCCTCGGAATCGAGGCCCTCCTCGGCCATGCGGCGCTGGCAGTGGGGGCAGGCTTCCCATTCGCTCTTGGGGGCCTCGTCGCCGCCGAGATGCAGCAGCGGCGAGGGGAACAGCCCGGCGACCTCCTCCAGCAGGGGCAGCAGCAGCTCGAACACGCTCTCTTTCCCCGGGCAGAGAATCACAGAATAAATCCCCGGCGCGTCGCCCAGTCGCACTTTCTTCCCGGCGCAGCCCAGCTCCGGGTAGACGCTCAATACCGCTGTGGTGTGCCCCGGCAGGTCGACTTCGGGAATAATCTCCACGCCCCGCGCGCTTGCGTAGGCTATGACTTCGCGAATCTCGTCCTGCGTGTAGAACTCCGGCGCGTTGTTCTCGTGCAATTCGGGGAAGCTCTTCAACTCGATGCGCCAGCCCTGGTCGTTGGTCAGCATCCAGTGCAGCATGTTGAGCTTCGCCATGGAAATCGCGTCGATGAAGGCCTTTACGGTCTCCACGGGGAAGAAGTGGCGCACGCAGTCCAGCAATATGCCCCTATATGCATACATCGGCTGGTCTTCAATGTCGCAGCAGGGCGCGCTCCCGCCGTCAATCAGCGAAAGCAGCGTCACCAGCGCCCAGCCGAGGCCCTGCTCTGTGGCGGCCTCCACCTCTATTCCCTTGGCCTCCGTTACCCGCAATCGGTAGCCCTCCGCCGGGAACTTCTCGTTGCGATAGAGCCGCAGCAGGGGAGCGCCCTCGTCCGTAAGCGTCACGCCCGCTCTTTCCGCGAAAACATCCAGGGCCTCCGGTGCGAAATCCGCGCGATCCAAGCAAAGCGCCTGGGGCAGGGCAACGCGCCCGCCGGTGAATTCCGTTTTGCCGTTGGGAAGGGGGAGAAGGTACTGTTTCATTTGTGTATCACCTTTCGTTGTTTGATGGCATTATTATACTATGCGCGGGTGGGGGTGTCAAGGGTGCAAATGGGAATTGATGCGTTCATGATACACAGGTAACGGCGGGCCGATGGCTCGCCCTACGAGGGTTCCGCCCGTGGCGGGGATTACTCGTTTTCCACATTCGCCATTGGCGAAACCCTCGTAGGGCGTGGCATCGCCACGCCGAACCCGCTATGCATTCAAAAAAGGCCCCCGCCTAGTTGGCGGGGGTTGCGTCTTGTTCGGTTATACTAGATATTCGTCAAAGTCATCGTCTTCTTTGTTCAGAGGAACGATTCTTGCGGCAGTTTTTAATCTAGCTCTCCACAAGTCGTATTCTATGCGAATAGAAGGAGATAATAGAGTTGTTTCATCAATTTTGATGCCAGGTGCATGTGTTAACTGTTTAATGTTAAATCCACGTACACATTCAAGCTTCGTTCCTAGGAGATTAGACCATGTAAGTTCAGCTCCCTCTAGGTCTGCGCTGTCTAATTCGGCACCATGAAAATTTGCAGCACTAAGGTTTGCTCCTTTAAGCTTAACACCTATAAGATCAAGTTGCTGGGCCTGTAGATTTCTTAAATATAGTTCAACAGTTTGATTTGAATCTACCCAAATTTGCGAAGCGATTTCACACGCGAAAAAAACATCAACATTGGGTCGGAATTCATAGCCTTCAATGGGAGTAGCAATGAAATATCCTTTTTCTAAAGTGCGTTCTGATTGAATGTGATCAATAATGAACGAGGACAGAATGCGTACTATGCTCTTTTGCTCTTCTGGCTTTTCTTTACCAAGCTTCTCTAACCTAAGCAGCGCATCCATTCGAACAAACAATGAATCACTTCGTAGGTGTTCATACGCCTTAGTGAAACGGTCAATATCTGTTGCTTCAAGCTGCTTTTCTTTTACAGCACGGTCTTGCTCCATGGCCTCAAGCTGCTTTGTTTTCACTTCGCGGTCAAGTTCTGCCTGCTCCTCATATAGCTTATGCTTCCGCAATTGGATTACAGCAGCACCACCAACAGTAAGTGTTCCCACAATCGTAATTGTTGTAGATAAAATATCTGCTATATTTGAATCAGCTTCATACACGTGAGTTTGGAGAATCCCAAAAACGAGAATGCCAATCACTATAGCGAACAGTGAGACAAGAGTAACTTGAATGCTTATTTTCTCTGAGAGAAGTAAGCGGCGACTTATTCTTTCTTTTATATAGGTCGCAAGCTTACCTATAACAAAGAGGAACAGGATATAAGCTATTAATCTAAAAAAGTTACGTAGCAGTTCAGGAATCGAAAAATTGCGACAAAACCACACGATCAATACAAGAAAAACTACTGAAAAAAACACTTGGATGGATTCGCTTTTCTTAAGCCAATCAATAAGTTTCTTCATTTATCCCACCCCTCACCCCGCACTATAATTAGGCGCCTCCTTCGTGATGAACACATCATGCGGATGGCTTTCAATCAGCCCCGCGTTGGTGATGCGCACGAACTGCGCCTTGGTCTGCAGCTCGCGGATGGTGCGGCACCCGGTGTAGCCCATGCCCGCGCGCAGGCCGCCCACCATCTGGAAGATGGTGTCCGCCAGGGGGCCCTTGTAGGGCACGCGGCCCTCCACGCCCTCGGGGACGAGCTTGCGGGCCTCGCGATCCTCCTGGAAGTAGCGGTCGCCAGAGCCCTGGGCCTGCTCCATCGCGCCGATGGAGCCCATGCCGCGGTAGACCTTGAACTGCCTGCCCTGGTAGATCTCCGTGGCCCCGGGGGATTCCTCGCAGCCCGCCACCAGGGAGCCCAGCATCACGCAGTTTGCCCCGGCGGCGATGGCCTTGACGATCTCGCCGGAGTATTTGATGCCGCCGTCTGCGACGATGGGCACGCCGTAGGGCGTGGCGGCGTTGGCGGCGTCGTAAATCGCGGTGATCTGCGGCACGCCTATGCCCGCCACCACGCGGGTGGTGCAGATGCTCCCCGGGCCTATGCCCACCTTCACTGTGTCGGCCCCTGCCGCAATCAGAGCTTTTGTTCCCTCGGCAGTGGCCACATTGCCTGCGATGAGGGTGATGTCCGGATACGCGGCCTTGACCTTCTCGCAGGCGAGGAGTATGTTCCGGCTGTGTCCGTGCGCGCTGTCGAGCACGAAGGCGTCCACGCCGTGGGAGGCCAGTTCCGCCGCGCGCTCGAGGACGTCGCCGGTGGCCCCCAGGGCCGCCGCGCACAGCAGCCGCCCGCCCACGTCCCTGGCGGAGTGCGGGTACTGGGTGATCTTTTCTATATCTTTGATGGTAATCAGCCCCCGCAGGCGGCCTTCGCCGTCCACCAGGGGTAGTTTTTCTATCTTGTGCTTCATGAGGATGGCCTTGGCCTGGTCCAGGGTGGTGCCCTCAGGGGCGGTGACGAGGCCCTCGCTGGTCATCACCTCGGCGATGGGCAGGCTGTAGTCCTCCAGGAAGCGCAGGTCCCGGTTGGTGAGGATGCCCACGAGCTTGCCGTCGGTGCAAATGGGCACCCCGGAGATCTTGTAGCGCGCCATGAGGGCGTCCGCCTCGCGCACGGTGTTTTCCGGGGCCAAAAAGAAGGGGTTGACGATCACGCCGTTCTCGCTGCGTTTTACTTTATCCACCTCGCTGGCCTGCTGCTCGATGGTCATGCTCTTGTGGATGACCCCTATGCCGCCCTCCCGGGCGATGGCGATGGCCATGCGGGCCTCGGTCACGGTGTCCATGGCGGCGGTGAGGATGGGGGTGTTCAGGCGCAGATGGCGGCTCAGGCTGCTGCCGATGTCGGCCATATTGGGCGTGAAGTCGCTTTCCCCGGGCACAAGCAGCACGTCGTCGAAGGTCAGTCCCTCTTTGGTGAATCTCTCAGCAGCAAGTTGCATCGGCGTCAGCCTCCTTAAAAATATTTCTTAACATAATATCATATCACGAAGCGAAATGCAAGAAAAATTTCATTTTTGGAGGAAAAATTTTTCGTTTTTCGTTGGGAATAGACGCAAAGCAGAGGCGCACGGCCATTCGTTTGCGCAAATCCGCGCGCCTCAACATTGTTGCGTCAATACCACAGAAACCCGAGCAGCAGCACGCGAACAAGCCACTGCCACCAGGCGTAGCTCACGGTAACGGCGACGGTGTCGGTCATTCCCGTGGCGTCGCTGACGGTGATGGCCGCCGTGCCTGTGCCGACGCTGCTCACGCTGCCGTTGCTATCCACCGTTACAACGCCGGGGTTGCTCGAGGTGTAGGTCACCGGCGCGGCGGCGTAGGTGGGGGTGATTTTTCCCGCGCCGCGGTAATTCAGCGCCAGCACCTGGGGGGAGGCGGTGAGGATGGGGCTTATCGAAAGCTCCATGGCGGGGTCCGGCTCGCTCATGCACAGGAGGCTGAACCAACCGCTGCCGCCGTTTTGCAGCAGCGTGGAGGGCACGGTGGCGCGGCTGAGGCAGATAGGGCGCGCCTCGTCTTCGCTGAGGTAGTAGAAGGGGTCGTTGCCGTACAGCCTGCCTTTCTGCTGGAGCATGGAGTAGCCCAGGACGCCTTCATCGGCCTCCAGCAGGGTGACGAGCTGCCTGCCGTCCACATAGTTGTTTTTAAACTCTGTGTTGACGCGGTACACCGCCATGCCGCCGCTGACCGTGTTATATTTCCACAGGCCCGCGTCGTACATCTCAAATTGCCGGTTTTCTATGAGGAAATATTCCTTGCCGCCAGGGACGTTCAGGCGCAGGATGTTCTTGTCCCCCGTGGACATGCTCTGTACCGCGCCTGCAAAGCTTGCGCCGGTGGGCAGGGCCTGCACCGGGAACGCGCCCAGCAGCTCCAGGCAGTAGGCATCCAGAAAGACGGGGGTTTCGCCCGAATACTGGCCGCTTGTTGCGCCATAGCAGCCGCTGGCCATCAGGCTGAAACCGCCCAGCCCGGCGGAATCCCCGTTGCTGTAGAGGTCCGGCAGGCCGAAGCCGTGCCCCAGCTCGTGGCAGGGGATGCCGATGGTCATCATTTGCGAGCAATAAATTTCGCCGACCATCATGTAGTTGACGATGGTTTTGCCGCCCTCCGAGCCGATGCCGAAAGGACTCATATAGTAATGGGCCCACACGCTGGGGGTCTCGCCGATGCCGCTGTCCTCATAGCCCGCGCAGACGACCAGGATCTGCAGTTCGCTTCCGGTGATCCTTCTGTCTTTGTTTATATCATATGCCGCGTAGTCAACGCAGCCGGCCGCCGCCTTGATGGCGTCGATCGCGATTGTACTTTCCCTGCTGCTGTTGTTCGGGTGATTGTAGTTCAGCGATACCCGCGCCACGCCGTCGTTGGCCGCGCCCGCGCCTGTATAGCTCTCCCGTGCCGGGACGACATGGATGCTCCCGCCGGTGGCTTCGCTGTAATAGCGCTTGACGGAGTTCTCCTCTCCGAAGACGAGGTCGGCCCACCGCTCCTCATATTGAATTTGTACGTCCAGGAAATCCACCAGGAGGACCAACAGGGTCTGATTGCCCGTAACCGCCTGGGCA
The DNA here is from genome assembly GCA_009779995.1 of Oscillospiraceae bacterium. Classification (GTDB taxonomy): domain Bacteria; phylum Bacillota; class Clostridia; order Oscillospirales; family Acutalibacteraceae; genus WRMQ01. The sequence continues at coordinate 10,039 of WRDW01000031.1, forward strand.
GTCAGCCCGCCGCCCGGGGAAATATCCGGCAGGAGCTCGCTGTAGTCAGGCGCCGGATGTGCCGCCGCCTGCTGCGCGGTCCACTGCGCCTCGTTTGCCCGGGCGGCGGGCGCATCCAGCAGGTATCGGTCGTCCGTCCCTGCGTGGTACCATACGCCGTCCTCCCCGCGGGTGAGCACAGCGCCGTCGCTCGCTTTGACGTAGTGAAAAAATTCGTCGCCGCAGGGCGTGCCGAGGAACTGCCCGCCGCCGGGCTGGGTGAAGGTACGCTCCACGCTAAGGGCGGGCGCGGCCATACCGGCAGCCGCGAAGAGGGCAGCCAGCGCCGCGATGGAAATGATCAGCAAGGCCGCTTTGCGTATTCGATTCATGGAGGGCTCCAATCTGGTTGTGTGATGTATCCATCATAGCACAGTTTTAAAAAGATTGCAAGGGGAATTGTTTTGCAGGCGTCTTTTGCCTCGCTTAAAATCAACAGGCGCGAAGCGGGAAAAACCCTAACGCCCGAAGCGGTTGGCTCCGGGCGTTAGGGTTGAAGGGTTTGTATGAAGCAAAATGGAGAAAGCAATAATGATTTGAAACGCTGATTTCTAAGTTCGAAGCCATTATAGCATCTCTTTCAGAGGTTGTCAAGGGGTTTTTGCAAATTTTTTTAAAATTTCACAACTTGGGAATTTTCTTCACCTATCATCCCTTTATTACCCAAAATTCACCCAGCATCACGCCGGAGAAGGGCTCGCTGAGCTCCAGGGCCAGGCAGCCGGTCTCGAAGACGTCGGCGGGCAGGGCGTAGGTGCGGGTCTGGAGGTAGGCCGGGCCGAGCATGGCCTCGTCGAAGGCGGGGTCGGCCTCGCCGCCGCTGATTTTTCCCTCGAAGACGAGCTTGCCGTTGGCGGTGATCTTGTAGCGGTCCGATTTCAGGTTGGGGCGGAACCACGTCACGCGCAGCTTGTAGTCCTGCCCCTGTGCGAAGCCGCCCAGGCGCGCGCGCAGCAGCAGGTTGTCGAACACCTGCAGCGCGCAGGTGGGCACGCTGCCGTCGTTGCTGTCGCGGTCGCCGTGGAAGTTGAGGTAGAACTCGCCCACCTGGGGGCAGGCCAGGGTGTTGCGTGCGTGGTGGGCGAAGGAGAAATAGAACTCGTCCGGACCGACCTCGTTGCGCTTCAGGCTCTGCTCCAGCAGGCCGCGCTCCCTCTGGCGGCGCAGCCAGGGGAGGTCGGTGATGGGCCTGTCGATGGTGTCCAGGGTGCAGCCGCGCTCCCAGGCCTTGCCGCCGAAGTTCTCCACGTCCAGCTGGATGCCGATCTGCTCGAACAGCGTCTTCCCCAGAGGGAACAGCAGCTCGCGCCCGGCGGGGTACTGGGCGTCGTAGTCCGCCCGTGCGATGGCGTCCAGCTCGAACAGGCGCTTTTGCCGCACGTAGGCGTCGCACTTGGCGCGGAAGAGCAGCAGGTTGAAGCGCCAGTTGTCGGCGAGGGAAGGCGTCTTCGCCAGCAAATCCTCCCAGAGCGCGAGGCAGAGATTGATGCCCAGGTTTTCGGCGGGGTCGCCCTGCCAGTTCATCTCCAGCATCAAAATCCCGTCCGCCGCGCGCCCCGGGTCCGCGCCCCAGAGGAACAGCCTGGCGTAGTCCTCCAATGTCTCGCGCAGCTCGATGCCGTCGCCGAACCAGTCCAGGTCCGTCCACACCATTTTGTTCACGTCGTCGTTCACGCCCTCGGAGTAGCTCACCGAGCCGGAGACGAAGCCCCGGGTCTGCCGGTGCAGCATCTGGAACTCCCTGGGCCTGGGATTCACGCTTTCACGGCTCAGGGTGGAGGCCAGCGCGAAGTGCCAGTCGTCCAGGTTGTAGTGCACGGGGTATTCGCAGCGCACGTTGTGGGTGATGTCGGGGTAGAGCCGCACGTCGTAGCGCGCGGGGGTCACGCGGCGGCAGCGCTCGGTGCTGAAGGCGTGGTTGGGCCCCATGATCACGCCGTCGAGCCAATCGGGCAGCTTTTCCAGCTCCTCCTTGAACTGCCCCGGCCACCAGGGGGAGTTGTGGGGCATCTGCGCGGAGATCCACATCTTTGAGCCGGGGTGCAACTCCTTCATCAGGCGCGCGTAGTCCCCGCCCCGGACGAACAGCTCGTCCGGCGGCAGGTCGCCGGGATCAGAGCCGGGGATGAAGAGATAATCCAGCCTTGGCATGGATTTGAAAATGCGCTCGCGCTCGGCCAGGGCCTCGGCCTCTGGTTGCTTGTGATCTATGGGGTACCACAGGCCGATGTCCATATCCAGCTCGGCGGCGATGGCGGAGACGTGGGGCAGCAGGTCGTTGGGCATCATGGGCATCAGGTCGCTGAGATTCCCGCCCTCGTCGGGCACGTGCTCGGCGGCGTTGGCGCCGAAGAACATCATGTCCAGCTCGTAGCGGCGGAACTGCGCGGGGGTCCAGGCGTCGTAGGTGTTGTTGTTGCCCCGGAAGCCCAGCTGGTGCCCCCGTATGGGCTTGCGCGGAGAGAAATCGCCCGAGATGTCGCAGACGAGCCGGGCCTTTCCGTCCACGATCTCCAGCTTGCGTAGCAGCCGCCCCAGCCCGAAGATGTGCCCGCGTTTTCCCTGCGCTGTGATGGTGATCTCATCGCCGTTCTGCACGACGATGAAACGCTCTTTGTTGGAGATACTTGCGTCTTCAACAAAGCTGACCTTCACAGGGCATTCGCACCCGCGCCTTTGAAATTCCTCCGCGAGGAGTTGCTGCAGAAAAACCATTTGACAATTGCTCCTTTATCCTGTAATATTATTGTATGAATTTAGAAAGGGGCTTTTCTATGTGGGTGTACATATTGATCGCACTGCTGGCGCTGTTCCTTTTGGTGACCTTCGGCGGGGGCTACGCGGCCTTCAAAATGGCGCTGACCAGACAGAAGCAGAAGCGCCAGCTCCACGAGCCGGACCCGAAGGCGAAGGTGCGCATCGACGCCAACAACGCGGGCAAGGAATACCTGGAAAGCCTGCGCCCGGAGGACGTCAGCCTGCGCTCCTTCGACGGCCTGGAGCTCAAGGGCTGGTATCTCCCGGCGGCCCGGCCCTCGAACAAGCTGGCCGTGCTGGTCCACGGCTACACCGCCACCGGCCCGGGGGAGTTCGGCGGCTTCCTTAAGTTCTACCGCGAGGCGCTGAACTACAACGTGCTGCTGCCGGACCACCGCTGCCATGGCCGCAGCGAAGGCAAGTACATCGGCTTTGCCGCGCTGGAGTGGCGGGACATCTTCGATTGGACGGAAGTGTTCGTCAAACGCCTGGGGCCGGACACCGAGGTCGCGCTGCACGGCATCTCCATGGGCGGGGCCACGGTGATGAACTGCAACGCCCACAATCCGCCGGACTATGTCAAGTGCGTGGTGGAGGACTGCGGCTACACCAACGGCTACGAGATGCTCTGGCTGGCCGCCCGGCGCGACCTGAAGCTCAACATTCCGCCCATCATGTGGGGCACGGCGCTGTGGTACAGGCTTTTCACGGGCAAGTCCCTGAAGAGTGACAGCGACCCCTATGGAAACATCGCCGGGTTCAAAGTCCCCACGCTGTTCGTCCACGGGGCGGACGACCCCTTCGTGCCCACGGAGATGGGCGTGCGCTGCCACGGGGCCGCCACGGTTGAAAAAGACCTGCTGTTGATCCCCGGCGCGGCCCACGCCATGTCCTATTTCATCGGCAAGGACGAATACGAGGCCAAGCTGGTTGAGTGGTACGCCAGGTGGATAGGGGCAGCCGTTACGGTGTGAGCGCACCGCATCTCAATACAGAGACGCAGCAGCCCTGCGTCTCTGTGTTGTTTACGCATCTACTCAGCCCTTGGTGTATCTGAACTCATATTCGTTCCCGTCAGCGAGAATTTCCTCGTCCACGCCGTGCATGGCCATTTCCCCGTTGATGTAGAAGGCCCAATAGGCGTGGTCTTTCTCCCAGCTGGCCTGCACGCCGGCCACTTTGACGATCATGCCCGTGTTGTCGCGCTCGGCCAGGCCATATTCGTCCAGGACCTCGCCCAGGGTCGCTTGGGCCGATGGGCCCGAACGAATAAGCCCTTGCCTGGTCTGTGTGCCGTCGGGTAGGGTAACGGTCAGAAAGACCTCAACCGATGCGGGGGGATTGGTGGCGGTAACGATGGAGGGATCCGCCTCGGCCGGATTGCCCCCGCAGGCGGCGAATGCTGTGAGCGTGACGGCGGCCAAAAAAATCGCAGCGATAGTGCGTTTCATCGTGCTTCTCCTTTCAAATAAGCCAAAAACGCCCCTGTATGCGGAGCGTTTGCAGGCATTTCACGTTATGCGTTGAGCGACTTGGCCAGCGCGGACTTTTTGCGGGCCGCGTTGTTCTTGTGCAGCAGGCCCTTGGCAGCCGCCTTGTCCACGGACTGAATGGCCGCCTGCACCAGCGCCTGCTTGTTCTCGCCTTCGGCCGCCTTGGCCTTCTTCAGCGCCGTCTTCAGCGCGGATTTACCCGCTTTGTTGCGCGCCGCCTTGGCCTGGTTGACCTTCACGCGCTTTTTCGCCTGTTTGATGTTGGGCATAGAGTGGTTCCACCTCCTTTCTTCATGCAATAAAGAGTGTCTTTGCTATCAATAGACGATCTGATCTATAGCGCAACCCACATGGCGGGGCGAATGCCGGCATGTTTGCTGCAGGAAATGCCATAGACATGGATTTCACCAATTGCAAAAATTTGCGCGGCGCCAAATTGATTTCCGCCCGGTGAACGCAGCCACCACTCTTTTGGCGTGCCCGACCGCATCCATCGCCAACGTGGCGTAATTGCTTCATACGCTACACGAGCGTCATCGTAGCGAAACAAATCGCTTATCGAATATGTGGTTTCGCTTGGCCTGTTTTCCAATTGTCCGCTGTCGCCGAAGTATTGTACCATTTCCTCCAAGCTTAACAGGAATACCTGGTCTATCGTGTTATTTCCGCCGAGAGTATGGAACCATGGGTTGTCGCTATTCGTCACGTGCGTTTCGGCAATTCGCCCTTTATCTTCCGCGGAAAACCTGTTATAAAAATCATTGTTCAACCAATGGCGTATATCACTGTGTTCCCATGTGGTTTCTCGCTCTTCGTCTTCCTCTTTGCCTTCCTCTTTTTCAAGATATGCGCGGCGGTCAATGATCCATTCACTCAACAAAAGCGCCTTGTCACCTTGCCTTTCAAGAACACGCCATTCGATGCCGCCGAATTCGATGAGTTCATATGTGCCCTTGATGTCACCGCCTCGCAACGCGAAATACAAGCCGATTCCGCCGCCGACCAAAGCTAAGACAACAACAACCACAATAATGGATTTTATTGGCTTCCTTTTTTGGCTTTCGATGATCATACTTAATGCTGCCCCTTTCAATTTATGCTGGCATCCCTTTCAGTCAAGGCAAAACATAGTATATCACAGTGCCGTTGGAATTGCAAGCGTTTTTTTGCAAATAATAACCTTGAGAGGGTGATTAGATAAATTGTCGTACAGACCTGGCGCTGGAGTGCCGCGAGCCCCTTGCGCAAAAGGAGCGGCGGGGCCTGCGCTGCAACGAGGAGGCGCACGAGGGCTGGCGTCTGACCCGTCTGGAGGTACTGGACGGTGCCGGGGTGAAGGCGATCGGCAAGCCCATGGGCGTCTACGTGACGCTGGAACTGCCGCCGTTGGGGGAGTACGCCGAGGTCTACGGCCCGGGCATGGAGCGCGCTGCCACCGAGCTGCGCGCGCTGCTGCCGCCCGAGGGCCCGGTGCTCGTGGCGGGATTGGGCAACGACAGCATGACCCCCGACGCCCTGGGGCCGCGCTGCTGCGCGCTGGTGCTGGCCACGCGGCATATCGCGGGGGAGCTGGCGAAGAGCGCCGGCCTGGGCAGCCTGCGCCCCGTGATGTGCCTCACGCCGGGGGTGCTCGGCCGCACGGGCATGGAATCCGCCGAGCTGGTGGCCGCCGCCGTGCGGGCCACGGAGCCCGCCGCCGTGATCACCGTGGACGCCCTCGCCGCGCGCAAACTATCTCGCCTGGGCTGCACGATACAGCTCAGCGACAGCGGGATCGTGCCCGGCTCCGGGGTGGGCAACGCCCGGCGGGAGCTCAGCCGAGGCACGCTGGGCGTGCCGGTGATCTCCCTGGGCGTGCCCACGGTGGTGGACGCCGCCACCCTGGTGGCCGATCTCTCCGAGGCCGCCGAACCCAGCGCCGTAAACGCCGCCAGCGCGGAGAGCGCCACCGGGGCCCCCGGCGAATCCGCGGATTCGTTGGAGTGGGCGAGCATGATGGTCACCCCGCGCGAGGTGGACCTGCTCATCGAGCGCGCGGCGAAGCTGTGCGCCATGGCCATCAACCGCGCGCTGCAGCCGCACTTGACGATTGAGGACTTTTTGGAGCTGGTGGAGTAAACGCGAGGTTGAGCCATCGAGCGACGTTCCTTGTGCGGGAACACAATCTTTGGGGGGGCCAGCAGGCCGCCCGCGAACAAGCCCATCATAATTACCCCTCCCCCCGCATAAAAATATTCCGTACACTCACGCGAAGGAGGGGATGTCCGGGTGCAAGAATTCACAGCCCGCCGCAGGGAACCAACGCCGCCGCCGAAGCCTGCTCAACCCTGGAATGAACGACGCGAAGCGCCTGTCTCCGGCGCTCGCCGGCGCAATCGGCTGTTGGGCATGGCCTGCGCGGTTATGGCTATACTCAGCCTGCTGGCCTCGGACAGCCTGCTGCGCGGCGCGGCGCTGGTGGGCGCGGGGTTCGCGCTGCCCCAGGGCGCGGGCAGCCTGCTCTATCCGCCCACGGAGAGCAGCAGCGCGGCACTGCCCATCCTGGCCGACGCCCCAACCCACAAAATTGTGCTTGGAGACGTGAAAAACTTCGACCTGCGGGCCACCCCGGCGGATATTCAGGTGCTCATGGAGGAGGCCGTGGCCGAGTACGCGGACCAGCGGCGCGACGGCGACATCCGGGACAAGGCCTACGGCGCGAAGGACGCCTCCCACGCCTGGGGAGCGCTTTTTGCGCGCAACACGACCAAGTCGCAGCCAGAGCGCGACCTCTCGAAGGACCTGGCCGCGCCCATCGATCTGCAATTGGACAAATCCAAGCCCGCCATACTCATCTTCCACACCCATACCACCGAGGCCTTCGAGATCCTCGAGCGGCCATGGTACGCCGTCGGCTGGACCTCCCGCACGGAGAACGGCGCGAAGAGCATCGTGCGCGTGGGGGAGGAGATGGCGAAGGTGCTCGAGCGCGCGGGCTGGCAGGTGATCCACGACAGGACCATCTACGACAGGCAGTACACCGGGGCCTACGATAAATCTCGTACAGCTGTGCTCAAGCACCTGGAGGACAACCCAGGCATTTTAGTGACACTCGACGTCCACCGGGACGCCATCCACACCGACAGCGGCGTGCGCATCCGGCCCGTGGCTGAAATCGGCGGCAAGAGGGCCGCCCAGGTGATGATCATCACGGGCGTGCAGGAGGGGGCAATCGCGCACTACCCCGATTGGGAGGAGAACCTGCGCTTCGCCGCCAAGCTGCACGCCGCCGCCGAGGAGCGGTATCCCGGCCTGATGCGCCCGCTCTTCTTCGCCCCGCGCAGGTACAACATGGACCTGACGCCCTACTCCTTGCTCCTCGAAATGGGCGCCGACGCGAACACCTTGGAGGAGGCCATCTACAGCGGCAGGCTGATGGGGGACGTGTTATCGGGGCTGCTGGAAGGGTACATACTGTAGGGGCGGCATTCATGCCGCCCGGGTGGCAAAAATGCCACCCCTACAGCTGTGGCTATATGAAGGAAGTGCTCTCATGCCCGAATCCCAAAAGCTCCTCCGGCGCTTCGCCCTGGCGTGCCTGCTGCTGCTGTGCGTCACGGCGATGCTCTGCGGCGCGGCCCTGGTGGATAACAACACCCGCTTCCTCTCCCTGGGGGAGCCCGGGCGGCAGGTGGGCTTCGCGCTGGACAGGCAGACCACTACCCTGCGCTGGGACGGGCAGGCCCTCGCGCTGCCCCCACTCGCGCCGTCGGTCCAGTGGCTGCGCCTCCTCCCCGCGCCTTTTGGCTCCCTTGTGATGCTTGGCGAGACCGTGAAAAATATTTGCGCAGGCGATTGAAAACCAAAGCAGGACGTGCTATAATGGGGGTGTCCCGAAGGGTAAAAATTTGATCAAGGAGGAATCCCCCCATGAAAAAAACACTCAAGCGCGGCCTGGCACTGCTTCTGGCTATCCTGCTGACCCTGGGCGTCAGCGCCGTAGCGAGCGCAGCCGCCCCCGCCGCACCCATGAAAGCCCCGGAGCTTACCGCCGCCGCAGTTGACCTGGCGGCCCTGCCGCCCTGCGTGCTGGAGATCACCACGCAGCCGACAGATACCACCTTCGTGATGTACGAGGAGCAGCCGAACCTCGCGGGGCTGGTCATCACCGCCAGCGGCGGCGGGCTGGATGCCCCTGCCGTTGTGGACTACGACGCCGCAATTACCGACAGAACCCCCGCGAAGGACAAATTCGTTTGGGATTTTTATGTGCAGCGCAACTACGACGTCGGCTGGGTCGTGGGCGACAACCAGGCGATGCTGTATGTCTGGGGCTACCAGTGGACGACCTTCCACCCGGAAAAAGAGATCGACGGGGTGTGGTACGGCACGTTTGACCAGGAGGAGGTTTTTTTCTGGTACACGGCCATCACGGTGAAGGCCATTGCCCGGACTACCAGCATGGAAAACGCCCTGGTTTTGGCGTTGGACACGCCCGCCAAGCTGGAGCTCCTCCCCTACGTCACATGGGCTGACGGCTCTGTCAGCTGCGAGGCCTACCAATGGTACAAATTCACCGCGCCGCAGGACGGCTACTACATCTTCAGGTCAGACGGCGCGGAGAGGGGCAGAACCCTGTACAGCGAGGACGGGGAGGCCTACCGGGTCAACACGATCGACCCCTGGGCATATCTCTGCGACAAGGACGGCAACTGGCTGGACGACGATGACGACAGCTATGGCAATTACAATTTCGCGATCTACCGGCAGATGAAGGCGAACGAGCTTGTCTACCTGTATGTGGGAGCTTACAGCGGGGAAGAGGCGACAATTGACGTCGTCGTCAGCCGCCTGGGCGATACGCAGCCGGTGCTGAAGCTCAAGGGGAACGAGGTCAGGGCCGTCTACCATGAGCACATCGATTTCTCCGGCTTGCTGGAGGACGAGGACCAAGATTGGTGGTACATCAGCAAATACGACTCGAGTTGCCTGCGTTACGGCGTCTACGGTATCAAGCGCGGCGTGACCTATGTCACCTTAGCTACCCAGGACGGCAGAAGCGCGCAGGTGAAGGTCACGATTGAGTATTCCCTTTCCCAGTGGCTGTGCGTGATCTTCCTGGGCGGCTTTATCTGGCTGCCTTACACGAGCTACGGCACCTTCAACCTGTTCTGGGAAATTGGGAATTTACTCGGCTACGGCGTGGGCAACGCGCTGATTGAGCTGTTCGCGGATTGGCTTTACCAGCTTCGTTACTTGCTTTTGGGCCTGCGCCGGTGGTAGCGCTTTGATAGACACCCCCCTACCCCCCTCGCGCGCGAGGGGGGCTTTCTCTGCTCTTTTCATAGCTTTCGCTGAGAGCAACAAAAGCCCCCCTCACGCATGAGGGGGGTAGGGGGGTGTCTTCGCGGGGCTATGTGCGTTCATCCTATTTTGTGATCCAGTCAAACAGCACCCCGTTGTCCCGCACATAATCCCCCGGCCTTGCCAGCCCGCTGGCGGCGCTGAAGGTCGTCAAGTCCTCCACAGGGCGCAGGATGTAGTCGTCCTCCGTGTAGGGCATTTCGGGCAGGCCCCAGTGCCTGCACAGGAAATCCAGGGCCTTCTGGCGCTTGAGCAGGTTGTAGTCGTGTACGCCGTCCCTGTCATGGAAATTTTCTATTCTGTCCTGCGCGTTGAAGAGCCCGTACACGTGCTTCAGATAGGGCAGCTCGACTTCGGGGAACTTGCGCGTCCAGTCGTCGCCGTCGGATATGCACAGCAGGGGCTTTGGCGCGAAGCAGGCGATGCGCTCGGCGATGTTGCTCTTCACTTTTGAAGTGCGCAGCGCGTTCACGCCGTTTTCGCACTTGCAGTCCCCATTGAAGTAGGCCGATACCATCACCACAGGAACCGAAGCCGTCACCCGGTCGTCCAGGACAGACAGGTAGATCGCCTGCGTCGCCCCGCCCGAGGCCCCGGTGGCCGCGATGTAGCGCTCGTCAATTTTGTACGAGGTCTCGTTTATGAAGCGCTCCGAGAGCAGGTAACTGAGCAGCTTCATGCTGTTCCACGTTTGGATGACGGTATTGCGCTTGTCCTCGTGCTTCAGGATGGAGTGCTTCTTCTTCGCGTCAATCCGGTCGTCGCCGTGGCCTATCATGTCCCAAAGCACCACCAGAAAGCCCCGCTTGGCGAACGCCGCGCCCAGGTACTGGTGGTCCTCGAAAAACCTGTCCCGGTTGTCCCAGCTGCGGTTGAAGTGCCCGTGGGCCAGCATAATCAATGGCATGGGCTTCTGGTTGACAGCCGGGTCGGCGCTGACATACATGTTGCCGCAGAGGTAGTACCCCGGAATGGTCTCCACATAGAAGCGCTCGATGACGACCCCGGCCTCCTCGGCGCGCAGCTTGGGCGCGAAGGCTGTCTTCCCTTCGGGGACTTTTTTTGCTTTTTCAAGGTCAAGCTTGAACACATCCAGTGTGTGGCCGATCAGGAACTTCTTCCTGTTTCCCCAGGCCCCGGGATTTTCGCTTTTCTTAAAGAGATACTTCGTGCCCTTCACCCCGTGGACAAAAATCATGTCCGCGATGATGGGGCTGAACATGGCGAATGGTATCATGTCGCCTCCTGCGGGACTTCTTCCGCGTTCCCTTCCGCCAGGGCCCTTCTCTCCGCCAGCTCGCTCTCCACCTGCTGCCGGAGGGTATCCGGGTATTTCATCAGGAAGATCGGGATCAGCGACACCAGCGCGCCGCACGCGGTGCCCAGCTTATATACAGGCCACACATATTTGTTGTAGTGCGCGCTCTGCGGGATTTTCAGCTCCACGTTTTCGGCCTTGTATCCCAGCCAGTTGAGCGTATAGCCCATCACCAGGCGCCGCAGCCCGGAGCCCAGCTTGCCGGTGAGGTTGCGCGCGGACATCGTGACCCCCTCTGTGCGCTGCCCGGTCTTCCACTCCACATAGTCCACGCTGTCGCTGATCAATGAGCGCTGCGCCACGCCGTAGATGCCCCAGGGGAGGTCGCTGATCGCCTCGCAGACATACACCAGGACGAGCCGGAAGATCGAACTGATACCGATGGAGGCGGAGACGATGCGCGTCAATATGTCTGTGAGGGCGGCGATGATCAGCACGCGCTGCATCCCGCCCACCTTGTCGGCGATCTTTGTGGCGAAAAGCTTGACAGAAGTCGCCGGCAGCCCGGCGAGAACCATGAAGATGGCCACCAGCGCCGACGCGGAGATGGACCCGCCGTTCTTCAACGGATAGCTCACCTGCTGGTAGACGAAGACCTCGCTGACGGTGGGGGAGCAGGCGCGCACCAGGTCCACCAGCACGAACAGCAGCAGGATGTAGTTGTGGCGCAGCACGCCGAAGCTTTGGAATATGTTCCCGGTGCCCTCCCCCGTGACGCGTATGCGTTCCTTCACCTTGGTGGCCATGAAGAACAGCGCGCTGCCGCCGCCGCACAGGATGAGCGCGAACATCAGGTAGATGCTCCGCTGCGACATCCCGAAGGCCCCGCCCTCGCCGAGCATGGGCAGCAGCAGTTCGGGAAAATAGGAGCCCACCATGTTGCCGAAGTCCACCCACTGCGCCGTTCGCGCCCGCTGGGAGGACTGGGGCGAAATGGCCGCCGTGAGCCCCAGCAGGGAGGTGTTCATGAAGGAGTGGAGGATGTCCCACAGCAGGAAGATGGCGATGCAATAGACGATCCTGGTCGTCTGGCTGGAAAAGCCCCAGTTGACGAACAGCATGACGGCCGCGAGGGCGGTGAAGGGGGTCAGGTTGCGTATCCAGGGCACGAGCTTGCGTCCGTCCTTGAACTGGTGCCTGTCGATGGCCAATCCCACCGAGGGGTCGATCACGGCGTCGAGGATCGCCACCGCGCTGGTCATCTGCCCCACGGTGGTGTCCTTGATCATCAGTACATTCGTGCAAAAGTGAAAGAACCAGTTTGCGCCCGCCATGCCGAACATCATGGCCTGCCCCGCCGTGGCCCCGGCGATGCCGGCCAGCTCAACGCGCGGCAGCTCCCCCTCCTTGGTGCTGTTGAACCATTTCACAGGGTGCCGGATTACGTCCTTTTGCTGCTCAGTTAAAGCCATGCGGTCTCCTCCTTGTTTCTATTCCCACGATTATATCATATTTTTTTTCACAATGCAATAATAATCCTTGCATTTTGGGAAATCTTTTGTTAAAATAGTTTGTAAGAAAATTTTAGCCAAAAGGAGATTTTTTACCATGCAAAAAATCAACATCGCCTACATCGGGGGCGGGTCTAAGGGATGGGCCCACGGGCTGTTCTCTGACCTGCTCAAGCAGGACCGCCTCACGGGGGAGCTTCGCCTGTACGACATCGACGTCCCCGCCGCGCAGCGCAACATCAAGTATTTTGAAAAGCTGGTGGGCGCGAACCCGAACAAAATCAAAAGCCGCTGGGACTGCAAGCTGGTCAACGACATCGACGCGGCCCTCACCGGCGCGGACTTCGTGGTGATCTCGATTTTGCCCTACTCCCTGGAGAACATGCGCCACGACGTCCACCACCCGGAGAAGTACGGCATCTGGCAGTCCGTGGGCGATACCGTGGGCGCGGCGGGCTACTCCCGGGCGCTGCGCACCATCCCGTCCTACAGATTTTTCGCCAGCAAGATCCGCGAGAACTGCCCCAACGCCTGGGTGATCAACTACACCAACCCCATGTCCATGTGCATGAACATACTCTACAGGGAGTTCCCGGAGATCAAGGCCTTCGGCTGCTGCCACGAGGTGTTCGGCACGAAGAACCTGATCTGCAACATCGCGGGGATGTACCTCGCCCTGGACGAGAAGGGCAGGCAGGCCTTCATGGATTCCGACCTGAAGGCCGTGAAGCTCGCGCTGGCCAAGAAGGGCCGCAGCTTCAACTGGTTCTGGAGCTTCCGCAAGCTCAAGAGAACGGACATCACAGCCAACGTCCAGGGCCTCAACCATTTCACCTGGATCAACAAGGCGGAGTACCAGGGCATCGACCTGCTGAAGGTCTACGGGGCCTACATCAAGATGTTCCGGGAGAACAACGAGGCGTTCTTCAGGAAGAACGCCCCTGCCGTGTTCCATAGGCTCTACAACATGCACAACGTGAAGTTCACCCTGTTCGAGAAATACGGCGTGGCCGCCGCCGCGGGCGACAGGCACCTGGCCGAGTTCGTGCCGGACCTCTTCCTCACCGGGAAGGACGTGCTGCGCATGGGCTTCGCCCTCACCCCCGTGACGCGCAGGGTGTTCAACGACAACGTGAAGACCATCATGACCAAGCTGGCGGATACCCCCTTCTACAGCCCGAAAATCCACGGCACCGGCGAGGAGGGCGTGATGCAGATGACCGCCCTGCTGGGCCTGGAGGACCTGACCACCAACGTGAACGTCCCCAACAAGGGCCAGCAGCGCAACATCGTGCGCGGCCCCGCCGTGGAGACCGACGCCCTGTTCTCCCTGGACAGCCTGGAGCCCCTGGACGCGGGCGAGATGACCCCCGAGACCGCCGCCCTGGTCAACGCCCACGCCCAGAACCAGCTTGACTTCGTGGAGGCCTATTTCCAGAAGGACTACGCCGCCCTGGAGGCGGTCTTCTGCCGCGACCCGATGATCGCCAGGATAGGCGAGGAGAACGGCAAAAAGCTCTTCAGGGAGCTGATCGAGCTGAATCGCGAGTGCCTGGAAGAGTTTTTGCTGGTGTAACAAATAACAAGGAGACCGTCATGTATATTCTGTTGATACTCGTAATGGGCTTGCTGCAATTTCTGTCTGCTCCAATTGGGATAATTACGTGGCTTCTAGAGATGCTCGGCCTTTGGACATATTAGATGTCATGACCATTGCATCTTTTCACTTAGCAAGCCTATGTTGCATGTTTGATGCAAAACCTGACCCGAATGACCGCCCGTCGCCAGCGCGGATAACCCTGCTGGCGGCGGGCGGGCGTTTGCTTTTATTGCTGCATAGCCAGTGGCGGGGCAATGCCTCGCCCTACAGGGGATGCGCCAGCGGCGCTATGTTCGCCGCCATTGGCGGAATCCCTGTAGTACCTAGTCCGCGCTAATACTTGACAATCAATGCAACATATGATAAACTTACGGTAAGAACTGTAGGAGGTGTCATATGGAGAACACGGTGATCATGCTAAGTGCGCAGCAGCGGC
>WRDW01000032.1 GCA_009779995.1 Oscillospiraceae bacterium
CTGTGCTTGTGATCTTTTTCCCAACTCGCGGCATAATGGACACCTCGCTTCGCTTTTTTTCCATTATACCACGTTTCGTTGCATTTGTAAATAGTTTTATTTAATAATGCGGATAGACACTAGCACACTTGACATCGCTTGTCAAGAGGTTTATGATAGGTTTGCAAAATATTTTCGTTCCAAAGGAGAGGTGAGCATGGACATAGATACCGCGTCTGATTTTAAGGCGTACATCATCGGCGACCGAGAATACTTCCGCTGGCGCGACAGGGCATCAGGAGAGATAATAAAAAAAGACTTTGCACTGTCGCAAAGTCTTCTGGATTATTTAGATTTAGATTTTGCCAGTGAACTGCATGGGCTGTTTCGGCAGGCGGGAGAGCACGTGGACGATCCGGAATACTTTGCGCCCATCGCGGACCAGCACATCTATTTCGAGTTGCTGCGGCACGATCCCAAGGCGGCAGGCATTGGCCTGCCGGAGGAGATTACGCCGACGGAAAATGTGGTCACGTACTATCCCGAGAATGGTTGGCTCGTGCAGGACCAAGTGAAAGAGTTCATCCAGAAGAATCTGCGGGTGGATGATCAACGCGGGTGGACCATCCAGCAGCGCTTGGCGGACTATGCCATCACGCAGGTGCAGCCGTTTCGCTTCGAGCCGATACAGACCTGCTTCGAACGGCTGGATGAAAACAACTTCGCCGAGGTGCTTTATCCCAAGACGGTGCGCGACCTGGTGAACTTCTTCCTGCGGGAGCTTATCCGCCGGGAAATCACTTTCAAGACATGCCGCTGCTGCGGACGGTATTTTCCGTCCTATGTGCATGGCAATGCGGAGTACTGCGAGCGTATCTTCCAGGATGGCAAGACCTGCAAGGAGATCGGCGCGGTGAGTATGTTCCGGGCAAGGCTGGAGGAGTACCCCGCCATGCAGATGTACCAGAGAGCATACAAAACGCGCTTCGCCAGAATCAAGGCGAAGCGCATGACCAAGGAGCAGTTTGTCGTTTGGGGTGAGCAGGCCAGGGAGTATAGGGATAAGGTGATGGCTGGGGAGATGAAACTGGAGGCGTTCGAGGGGTGGTTGAAGGTGAATTGATAGTCTAATGGCTCCTGGGTCGGTTCGCCGACCCAGGAGCCCGAAGAGATATTATTTGCTATAGGTAGCGATGATCTGGCCGTTGGTCTGAATAACGCGGATGGGATCGAAGAAGCGGCGGCTCTGGTAGTCCCAGTAGCCATTGGGAGAGGAAAAGCTCACAGCCGTCCCAGCGGAGTTGCGGTTATAGCCGTACATATCAGCGACGGCAGTACCTTGGTAGAAACAAAGATGGAGGTGTGCGCCGGTTGAGTTGCCGGTTGAACCTTGGTAGCCGAGAATCGAGCCAGCACTGATGTTGGGCTGCCCTTCGTAGACCTCCAGGTTGGATTTCATATGCGAATAGAGAGAGTAAAAGGTCCTGCCGTTGATAGTATGCCTGAGTGTGACGGTGTAACCGTTATTGCTTGTGGAGCGCGCATAAACTACTGTGCCGGGAAAAACTGCACGTACAGCGTCAGAGCCTTTCGTCACGATGTCAATTCCCAAATGTCCTTTATGGTTAGTGGACGTATCGTTGAACCTCTGCGTGACCCGCCATTTTTCGCTGTTGGCGTAATCGCCGAAGGTGGTGAGCGTTGTTGCGGGCGGTGCTGTCGTTGTCGCAGGCTTGGTTGTTGTCGTGGGAACTGTACCCGTTCGAACCGCCGTCCACGGAACCCAGCCCATCTTGTAGTAAGATTGTCCCGTGACCTTATAGATGATCTGCAGCCGATTATTTTCGAGCCCAAGAACCCAGACAGTAGTGTCGCCTGTGGTGTTGATTGAGTCGGCGGAATCATTCCCGGAAGAGCGCCGGTACACCGTAGCACTGGCGATAGTGTTGCCCTGCGTTACGAATCCGCTGTTGCTGAAAAACTTGCTGAGTGCGAATGTACGGGGCTGAGAAGTGCCGCCACCATCCAACGGATATGTCGCTGTGCAGGTGCCTGCACTGATGTTGACCGCTGTGATGTTACAGAGGTCATAATCTCCAGCCCAGCTCGTACCATTCGTTGCGTAGGTCTTGCCGGTGTTACGGGGATAAGCCTTAATAGGGAACGTAGTGATGCTGGCCGCCGAGGCGGGGATAACGCTACCAATGCCAAGGATGAGGGCAAAGGCAAGAAGAGTCGCAGCGATTTTCTTCATGATGGTCGTTCTCCTTTCCGGTTTTCGATTGTTTAGATTCATTGCTTTCGAAAGCAACATTATTATAGCACAGGGAAATTCCTATGCATAGAGGGCATCGTCTGGACACTTTCAAATGCACGGTGTCCGCCTCGCGTTAAAGTATAATGGCATTGACATTCAATTCGGTTCCTGATAAAATAGTAACCACGGATTAAGGGGGGATTGACTATGGCCGAAAAGAAAGCTTTGCCAGAATACTTGCTCCTGCTGAAAGAATGCCTTACAAAACGAAAAATAAGCGCTCAGCAAATCGCAACCAAGTGTACCTATGATTTGTCCACCGTGCAAAAAGCATTGAGTGGCACAAGAGGCTTGTCGGAAGATTTGCTCCACGCCATCCTGGACAGCTTTTCGTTTACACCTTGTGAAACCAAATCAATTTGCTGGTCCTTTTACTCCATCACAGGAGAACGCTTTACGCAAGAGCAATTGCAGCGTATCAGGTTCGTTGAAGATACGCTGAACCACTTGTCCGAGGCTTCGAACGGCACGATTGAGCCGCTATCCCAAGTGACCTTTGAGCAAGAAACCACCATTCTCGCGGATGATGTGCCGATTGCCCAAGCTGTTCAATATCTCTTGTCCAGGGAATTGGAAACAGACAATCCGTTTGTATACACAAATTATCCGTATAAGCTCGAGGTGATTGATGAGCTCGTATACTCCTCATTGAAAACAAGCGGGAAAAGGATTGACTTTCTCCATTTTCTGCCTTGGGACGACGAGGACGATGAGGTACACAATCTGCGCAGAGTATTCTACAGCCTGCGTTATTGCAAGCTCAGATATAGCCCTTCGATTTACCCTGGCAATCGGCAGCGAACGGCTAACCCTACCAGTTTGTACCCCTTGTTTTTTGTTACGTCACGTCATGTGCTTATGTTCTCGCATAAAGTTTGGAGAGGCATTTTGCTCTGTAATGCAGAGGCCGTCACTTCCCATGTGACATTTTTGAAGCAATTAGAGCGGATATGTAAGCCCCTTGCGGTTTTCCCAAAGGACGAAGACGCCCTGATGAAATACATTGCGGAGCAATCCAAAGTCTCATTGCTATATACATTTGCAGACACACCCTGCTTTGGTTCGTTTATGGACGAACAAATTCTGTCAAAGCAGCTAAATGTTCCCAATAAAGCAACCTGGACGCAACGCATACTAAAATTCTATGAAAGGTATTTCATTTCGTCTCCACCGCAATATCACACGCCTGAAGGTATGCGTGAATTTGCTAGGTCCGGCCGCTTTCATGAAGCAACGGAACGATTGCTATTGCCCGCTTCGCATGCCTTGCGTTCCGAACTGCTAAAACGTATAGTAGCGAGAATCAATAGCGAAAAAGGCAAGGAGATGAAATTCCGACTGCTTGACCAAGGCTACTTAACGCTACCTGCGGATGTTAGCTTTGATGTTCATGGTTCAGGGCTGAGCATCCTAGGCTCAATCTCTGAGGGGTCTCTTGCATTCCATGGTGAGTATGTGATTTTTCTGGATGATGAGCAAATATTTCAGATTTTCCGCGATTTCGAATCCTATATTAGCCAGTGCCATTACTTTCACAAGAAAGACTGGACGCTATACTTCCTCGAAGACCTCCGCTTGCAAGTAGATTGAGTTCCATTTTCCGGGACGCCGCATTGCAGTTCCCAGGAAGTGAATCGGAACAACGAACCCCCGCAAGCCATATCGCTTGCGGGGGTTCCGAGCACCTGTGGAGCTTCTAAGCAGATTCGAACTGCTGACCTCATCCTTACCAAGGATGCGCTCTGCCACCTGAGCTATAGAAGCGTATTCAATTTCCGGGGTCGCTGGGGAGGGTGAAATCATGGTTGCCGCCTGGAATGTACCTTTACGTTTAACTCGGGACCTCATCCTTACCAAGGATGCGCTCTGCCACCTGAGCTATGGAAGCAGTAAAAGGGTATGGCGACCCGGAACGGGCTCGAACCGTCGACCTCCAGCGTGACAGGCTGGCGTTCTAACCAACTGAACTACCGGGCCGCATAACAGGATTTTTTCAACCCCGCCGGGGTATTATAGCACAGGGCGCGGAGAAATGCAAGCTTTTTTTCAGCGCGAAGCGCCAAATTGGCGGAAGCTGGCTGAAAAGATCAAAAACGATCCTCGGTGCGCATCGCCCCGGAAATACTCCAGGAAAAAGCGCCCGGCAGAATACAACGCCAGAAACAGCGGAAGCAAAATACCGGGGCGCTTTCGCTCGGGTTTCCAAATCAGAAACAACGCCAGGATGATTAGGCACAGCGCGGATTCAAACAGCGGAGAGGGAAACCTGGGTACACCATGAATTTTTATGCCCCAAGCAACTCTCACGCCATAACAGCAACCCGCGAACAGGCAGCCAAAGCGGGCGATCGCATCGAATGAAAGAGCGAACGGCGTCATTAGGTCAAACATATTGCGCAGAGGCATTTTTCGAATCTTCGCATATACCAGCAGGAACAAGAATGCCCCTATGACGCCGCCATACCATACATAGCCGCTGTCAAGCCGGACGCTTTGCCAGAACCGCACAGTCCAAAACGCTTCGCCCTGAATGACGCGGCCAGCGAGATGAAATATCTTTGCGCCAATGATGCCGCCCACCAACGTTGTGCAAGATAAGGCAAGAGCTTCCCATACGGGTACACCTTGTGGTTTTCGGCGCAGCACAATCAACAGCGTACTCGCCAGAAAAGCCACCAGTGCCATGAATAGATAGGATTGAAATCGAAATGATCCTATTTGAATGAAGGGGAGCATATTCTACCTCTGTTTTCTGCCTGCATGAATATGGCACACACCGTTTGAATAGTTGGGGCCGGCCAGACTTGGCCCGCACCGAGGTGACTAACGGCAGCGATGTATTCAGATAGTTCGGAGCTAGCCTATGATTGAAAAATAGAGCTGGGTAAGCCACTCAAAGAGCATATTGATGGGACCATCTAAGCCAAGCAACCGCAGTGGCCAATATAGAAGAAAGTAAAAGGGCGCTCCCAATGATCCCAGAAATGACATGATGAACAAAAACACTAAGATCACACCTTTCTAAAATAATTCATAGGCATTCACCGTGGGGCTGATCTTGTTATGAAAAAAACGCAAGCAAACCCATCAGTTCCTTCGCCAGCGGCCTTTATGACGACCTTGCCGCCGTCAAAAACTCCGTGATACACGACTGGAACAGTGGCTTCGCCGAGGGTTGCAACAACAAAATCAAGGCCATCAAACGCTTGATGTATGGCAGGGCCAAGGTTGATTTGCTCAGGGTCAAGGTGCTGTTTGCCAGATAGTTGAATACGGGTATTTTCGGATGAGCCAATTCTGTGCGCCCCCATCGTCAAACGCCGCGCACCGTAATCACTGTTATAAAAAAAACTGTACGTACAGCCAAACAAAAGGTGCTCCTACTAGGTATAAAAGAACCACAAATAAGGATAAGAATATGCCACCCATTATGTCACCCATTATATAAATCCCTCCTGCAATATTATTGTGCTTTTACCATAATAGTCTCGATGAAATTAATGCCTTTTGGCCAGTAGCGCCCGCTACCGAAAAATGATTCGCCCGTCGCCAGCGAGCTACCCCGCTGGCGACAGGCCTTTTTGTGTTACTCAATGGTGTTGGCCTGGAAAAGATTGCTGAAAAAATTGCTGATGCTCGCCCAAAGCTGTGCGAAAGACCCTGTCAAGAAATTGGGCACCAACTGCGTCTGGGTGCCGCTACCGCTCAGTGTAGTGAGTGTGGTGCTTTTTATGCCGATACTGTCAATCTGCTCAGAAAGCATTTCGCTCATTTGCGTGATCATGCTGCTGTTGGTCTGCATGAACTCCCCAAAATCAATCGGGTCATCGCCCTGCTCCACCAGCCAAATGTTGATCTGGTCGAGATAATCGGCGAAATAGCATTGCAGGATTACAGCGGAAATCAGGCTGCTCATGAACAAGAACGCGACAGCAGCAGACACAATGTGTTCCTCCTTTCATTATGAATTGCCCTGTGTAAGATTCGCCCGGACACGCTCTGCTTCTTTGGTCAGTATAGCACAGGGCGCGGGGGAATGCAAGCTTTTTTTCGGGGAATCGCGAAGAAGGCGAATCGCGAAGAATTGCGGAAGAATTGCGGGCCGCGCTGCTAGGCCCAGCGCATCCACAGCCAGCCGAAGAGGATATATTCGATGGCCCATTGCAACGCCGGGGGCCATGATGACCAGAAGTAGATAGGGTTTTGGGGGTAGAAGTTATATTTGAGCCCACTTGGATCAAAAGCCAACCAAGTTCCTACGAAGCCTTTGACCGAAGACCTGTTTAACATATTATTGTATCTGCAATCAAGCCATACTAACTGCAAACCGGTTACATCAAGGCTTGTCAGCTGGTTCTCACTACACCATAGAATTTTTAAACCAGATGGCAGCACGGGCAGCACAGTCAGTTGGTTATTCCCACAATCAAGACCTCTTAGTGTGTTGGCAGGCAGCGCGGGCAACTCTGTCAACTGGTTACTGTTGCAATGCAGGGTATACAGACCGGCAGGCAGTTTGGGCAGTTCTGTCAGCTGATTGCCGCTACAGTAGAGGTTTATCAAGCTATCAGGCAGCGCGGGCAGCGCAGTAATCTGATTGTAGTCGCACCCAAGAGCCCTCAGATTAGAGGGCAACGCAGGCAGAGCGGTTAGTTTATTGTTATGGCAATAAAGGCCCTGTAGTGCAGTGAAATGTTCCAGCCCCGCGAGGCTCCTTATCTCTCCTGAACTTATCCATTTGTCGGCTTCTTGATCATACGATGTTTTTCCACATACATCAAGCGTTTCCACCCCCGCCACATCCGTATCCAATATCACATCCTTGCCAACCAGCTCCTGCACCGCCGCGCGGAACGCGGGATCGGTGAACGCGGCCGTGATGTCGGTGCCCTCGGCGGCGGCTGACAGGGGCACAATCCCGCACAGCAGCAAAGCCGCCAGCAGGATAGCGAACACGCGGGTGGCGGTCTTTTTCATGGGGATACCTCCTGCAAAATATTTTCACGTGCTCATTTTACATGAAATTCCCAGGAATGTCAACGTAAATATTTTTATATCCCATACACCCGCAAATCCTTGTATTTGCCCGCCAGCGCATGGGCACATGCCAAGCCCGCGCCGCATACAATGGGAGCAGAACGGCCCCTATAGCCTTTTGGGCCGTCGAAACGGCCCCTATAGCCTTTTGGGCCGTTGAATGGAGGGCTTTACATATGGGCTCTGCCGAGCACTGCTGCTTCCTGCGCACAAACACGGCGGAGGGCTGCGTCGCCCACCTGCCGCAGCTTGTCCCGCAGGAGGAAAACTGGCGGGCGATCCTGCTCAAAAGCGGGCACGGCGGCGCGGCCGACGCCTTCATGGCGCAGCTGCAGCGCCTGGCGGAGGCCGATGGCCGGGCGGCGGAACCCTTCTGGGACGCCCCGGGCCGCGAGCGGCGCTGCGCCCTGCGCCTGCCGGAACAGAAGCTGTGTGTCCTGGAGGCCGAGGCGCCGTACTCCCTGGAGGCGAAGCTGCCCGGCGCGGGGGAGGAGCTTGTCTCCCTGGACGCCTGCCGCGACAACGCCCTCCTGCGCGAACGCCGCGAGGAATTACGGGCGCTCTATGGCGCGTGGCAAAGGGAATTGTTGCGGGTGTCGCGGTTCATGAGAGCCGCGCGGGCCATGAAGAAGGATATGGCCTTCGTGGCGGGGGAGACCCTGGACGTCCCAAAAATCGAGCGCTATGCCTCCCGCTTCGCCGCGCGGCGCTTCCCGCCGCCGAGCGGCCATATCGGCCGCGAGAGCCGCCGCTTCCTCACCGCCGTCACCGGGCAGGGGCTGCTGCTGCGCCGCAGCGGCCTGGAGGCCGCCTTCACCGAGACGGTGGTGCTGGAGGACGAGACGGGCGTGGCCGCGCCCCTGCTGTGGAACCTGCTGCGCGCCTACGCCATGGGCAACGGCCTGGACGTGGTCTCCTGCCCCTGCCTTCTGGCCCCCCACGGGGAGCCCGAGCACCTGCTGGTGCCCTCCCTGGGCCTGTGCTGCGTCACCGCCAACCGGCGGCATCCCATCGAATTCGAGGGCGCGCAGCGGATGCAGGCCACGCGCTTCTTCCGCAAGGAGGCCCTGCAGGAGCACCGCTGCCGCCTGCGCTTCTGCCGGCGCACCATGCGCGAGCTGCTGGGCGAGGCCTACCAGGCCCAGGCCGCCGCCGACATTTTACGCGCGCAAATCAATGAGATTTACGCGGAAGCCCTCCTGCCGGGCGCGGCGGAGGAGGCCGCGCAGGCCCTGTGGCGTGCGCAAATGGGATAATGCTGTCAATTTGCACAAGGAACACTGCCCCGCCTTCCGCCGCTTTGGCTGTGTATCTGAAATCGCCCCAAAGGCGTTGACGATGCGCGAAAAACGTGATATAATACAGGCAGAACCAGAGGATAGGTGGGAGCGACATGTATTCCAAGGAAGTCACCGTTCAAAACCACGTGGGCCTGCACGCCCGCCCGGCCACGTTTTTTATCCAGAAGGCCCTCGAGTTCCGCTCCTCCATCTGGGTGGAGCGCGACGACCGCTGCGTGAACGCCAAGAGCCTGCTGGGGGTGCTGTCTCTCGGCATCGTGGGCGGTACGCGCATCCGCATCCTGGCCGGCGGCGCGGACGAGGAAGCCGCCGTGGAGGGCCTGGTGGCCCTGGTGGACTCCGGCTTCGCCGAACCGTGAGCGTTTTTTAAAACACACCCTCGCGTGGGCACCCCCAGGTTCAACGTCCTTGCGGGCTGAACCTCCCCCCTCGCAGGCGAGGGGGGCTTTTTTGCGGTTCATCCGCAGCTTGCAGCCTTTGTGCATTTTGCCATGCAAAAATAACCGGCAAAAAACGCCCTGGAAAAAATCCGCGAGATTGACGGCAAAACCACTGTTTTCGGCTAGAAACGGGGTTTAGCGCCACACCTCATAAATATGCAATTTATCGTTTATCGATAAATAAAAATGCCTTCGTCAAAATGACGAGATAGCCCCTCTCGCCTGCGAGGGGGAAAAGCTCGCAGCGCCGGGGGGGGGGGTCCACGCGGGGGGCAGGGGGGCCTTGAGCCCCTCCCTTTTCCCGGCAAAGCTTTCCCTCCATTTTCCGGGCGTCAAATCCTATTTTGGCAGCAACTGCCAACCGGCCGTGAAGACTTATTTTTCGCCCCGCAAACTGCACGCCAACCACTTGACGCTGCAAAGATTTAGCGCTATAGTGTAGTTGCGCACTGACCGCCGCCCTTGGCAGGTTGCTGGCGGCTGTGCGCAATTGGGATGTTGAACACCAGAATACGTTCAAAGAGAACCGGGGTACGCAATGCGTGCCCCGGTATCTCTATGCTTTGCGGCGCGCAGGCGCAGCGGTTCTGCGGCCCAGCCGAAAAAAGCGCGCCTGGATTCACATTCCCCCTTGTAATTTCCCCCTCTTTTCTGGTATACTATATACTGGAAGAATATTTCAGAGCCAGAAACGAGGTTTCCCATGGCTTTTTCCGAGCTTCTCTCCCTCACCGGCGAGGCCCGGCGGGAGATCATCTCCCGCCACAGGGCCCAAGGCGTGGCCATCCCATTTGACGACGGCGTGATTATCGCGCCGGGCGTCGCCATCGCGCCGGGGGCGGTCATCCTGCCCGGGACTGTGCTCCTGGGCAGCACCAGCGTGGGCGCGGGCGCGGTGCTGAACAACGTGCAGGCCGAGGACAGCGAAATCGGGCCGGACTGCGAGATCGGCCCCTGGGTGCGCCTGCGCCCGGGCACGGTGCTCGGCGCGAATTTGCGCATAGGCAACTTCGTGGAGATCAAGAACAGCGAGATTGGCGACGGAACGAAAATTTCCCATTTGAGCTACATCGGCGACGCCACCTTCGGCGAAAACGTCAACGTGGGCTGCGGCCTGGCCGTGGCGAATTACGGCGGCACGCCGGGGGTGAAGCACCGCACCATGGTGGGGGACGGCGCGTTCATCGGCTGCAACAACAGCCTGGTGGCCCCGGTTGAACTCGGCCCGGGCGCGTACACGGCGGCGGGGTCAACCATCACCGAGGACGTGCCCGAAGGCGCGCTGGCGATCGCGCGGGCGCGGCAGGTGAATAAAGAAGGCAGGGGGTAATTCCTTACCCCCCGCCCTTTATGGCGGTGCATTTCATTTAGGTTGGCTGTTGTCGTCCAAATCCCTTTGCAGCAGCGCCGTGACCTCCTTCATGACGGCATCGTCCGACGAGAACCCCTTCGCCAGCGCAAACAGCCTGTACAATTCCAGTTTGGCGGACAGCTCTTGGATCACTTCAGCATTGTTCGGCATGGTATTCACCTCCATTTGTTTGCTTTCTATCCTTATTGTACCACGATATTTTCACCCTGTCAACCCCGGAAAGGAGCCATATGCCATTCTTCAAAAAACCCGGCCCGCCCCGGTGGCTCATCGTGGGGTTGGGCAACCCCGGCAGGCAATATGAATACAACCGCCACAACGCGGGCTTTCTGTGCTTGGACGTCCTGTCAAACGAGCGTCGCGTGAAGGTGGACAGGCTGAAGTTCCGCGCCCTCACGGGATTCGCCGACATCGCCGGACAGCGCTGCCTGCTGATGAAGCCCAATACATACATGAACGAGAGCGGCCTGGCTGTCGGCGAGTGCGCGCGCTTCTATCGCATTCCGCCGGAGCGCGTGCTGGTGATCTCCGACGACGTGTCCTTCAACCCCGGTATGCTGCGCATCCGCAGAAAGGGCAGCGCGGGGGGGCAGAAGGGCCTGAAGAGCATCATTGAGCACCTGGGCACGGAGGACTTCCCGCGCATCAAGCTGGGGATAGGCCAAAAGCCCCACCCGGATGCCGACATCGCCGACTGGGTGCTCTCCAACATGGGCCCGGAGGATTTAAAATCCCTGCGCGCGGCCTGCGGCGACGCCTGCCGGGCCATCGAACTGATTGTGCGCGGGGAGATGGAGGAGGCCATGGGGCGGTATAGCCATTAGTGATACAGCGCACGAAGTGCGCAGCGGCTGACCGCGATGCTATGCAGGCGCAAGAAAGGAAAACCTATATGAAAGAACAAAAAACAACCCTCTTCAGCGGCCAAAGAGCCCTCATCATCGGCGCGGGCCCGGCGGGGCTCACCGCCGCCTGGGAACTGCTGCAAACAACAGACATCAGGCCTGTCATCCTGGAGGAGACGGGGGAAATCGGCGGCATCTCCCGCACGGCGGAGCACAACGGGAATCGCATGGACATCGGCGGGCATCGGTTTTTCTCGAAGAGCAGGGAGGTCAACGCGCTGTGGGAACGCCTGCTGCCGCCCGGCGACCCCGAGCGGGCCGAGCGCGTGATGCTGCTGCGGCCACGGGTGTCGCGCATCTTCTACCTGCGCAGGTTCTTCGACTACCCCATCAGCCTGAAGCCACAAACCTTCATCAACATGGGCCTTGCCCGCACGATGAAGGCGGGCTTCGGTTATCTCGCCAGCCTCGCGCACAAGAGAGAGGAAAACACCCTCGAGGATTTTTATATCAACAGGTTTGGCAAAGCGCTGTACGAGATGTTCTTCGAGGACTACACAGAGAAGCTCTGGGGCGTGCCGGTGCGGGACATCGCGCCGGACTGGGGCGCGCAGCGCGTAAAGGGCCTGTCGCTCACGAAGGCCGCGGGCGAGGTGCTGCGCAAAGCCCTGCGGCCCGGCTACAAGAGCGGCGAGACCTCGCTGATCGATCACTTTCAATACCCCAAGCGCGGCCCCGGCCAGCTGTGGGAGGCCCTGGCCGACGAGATCCGCGCCCAAGGCGGGGAGATTCGCTTCGGCTGCAAAGTCACAGGCGTGGAGGTTGCAGGCAATCGCGTCGCGGGCGTTCGCGTAAATGAAAATGAGGGCCTTTCCGGCGATTATGTGATTTCAACCATGCCGGTGAAGGACCTGATAGCCGCCATGGGCGAGGCCCCGCCCGCGCCCGTGAGAGAGGTCGCCGCGGCGCTGCCCTACCGGGATTTCATCACCGTCGGCCTGCTGCTGGACAAGCTGAAGCTCGGCGCAATCCCCGACACCTGGATCTACATCCAGGAGCGGGACGTGCGCCTGGGACGCCTGCAGGTGTTCAACAACTGGTCGCCCTATATGGTGGCCGACCCGGCGAAGACCTGGCTCGGCCTGGAGTACTTCTGCGCCGAGGGCGACGCCATGTGGAACATGCCCCCGGAGGAATTCATTCGCTTTGCCGTTGACGAGCTGGCCGAAATCGATATTATCGATCCGGCGGACGTCCTTGATGCCGCGCACATCAGAGTAAAAAAAGCCTACCCGGCCTATTTTGGGGCCTATAAAGACTTTTCTATCGTGCGTGAGTATCTCGACAGCATTGAAAATCTCTATTGCATTGGCCGCAACGGGCAACATCGCTACAACAACATGGATCACTCCATGCTCACCGCCATGGCCGCCGTGGAGGCCATCCGCACCGGCTCGGACGACAAAAACGCTATCTGGAATGTGAACACGGAAGAGGAATACCATGAGGAGAAGTAAAACCCTCGCGGACACCCCCCGCCCCTTCGGGGCACCCCCCTCTAAAGAGGGGGGCTGTCGCTGCTTTTTCCGCAGCTTTTGGTCAGCGCAAAAAAAGCCCCCCTCCCCGGGGTCCCCGCAAAGCCCGCAGGCTTTGTGGGGTGGGTTAGAGGGGGGTGGCGCGCAGCGCCGGGGGGTGTCCGACGCAGCCCCGGGCGGCAAGAATGCCGCCCCTACACAGGATGCCCCGGGCGGCAAGAATGCCACCCCTACACAGGATGCCCCGGGCGGCAAGAATGCCGCCCCTACAGCCCTTGTAAATATTCTCTCTTTCATTTTCGCCCTATATTTGGCCTGCGTCTTCGCCTTCCACGGCTTTTTCGCGGCGGCGCGGCCCGACCTCCTGCTGACCTCCCTGACCGTCGGCGCGCTTACGCCGGCGTTCTACTTCCTGTTGGAGCTGTTCGCGCGGCGCTGCCCCGGCTTCGGGCCCTCGGGCCTGCTGAAAGAAAAAAGCAGGCTCTCCTGGCAGGTATTTATCCTGGTGGCGGGCGTGACCATCGCAGTGATGCTGCTGAACCTCTCCGCGCATTATCCCGGCGGGGCGACGTATGACAACTACCGCCAGTGGGGGCAGGTGCAGCAGGGCGTGTTCGACGACTGGCATCCGGCCATCCACACCATGCTCATCTGGCTGGCGACAAGAATTGTCAATCAATATGCCTTTTTTATCGCCGTGCAGATGCTCTGCTTCGGCCTGCTGGCGGGCTGGATGGCGGCCACGCTGCGCGCTTGGGGCCTGGGGCCCGGCTGGGTCGCCGCCTTCGCGGTGAGCCTGCTCTCGGCGCGCTCCACGGGAGGCATCCTGCTCTTCGCCTGGAAGGACAGCCTGTTCACTGTATTGGCCCTGGCGCTGGCCGTGCAGGTGATCAATATCGTGCTCTCCGACGCAAAATGGCTGGGCACCTGGCCGAATCGCGCCGCCTTCGCTTTGGTTGTCGCCCTGCTGAGCCTGGTGCGGCACAACGGCATGTTCTTCACGATTCCCCTGCTGGCGCTGCTGCTCGTTCTCTACATGAAAAAGAGCGCCTGGGAGTGCGTAATCACCGCGCTGATGGCCGCTGTTTTGATCCTCGGGGTGCGCGGCCCGCTCTATGGTCTCGTCGGCGTCACCCGGGACGAGAACCAGGGCTATGTCGAAGCCGTCGGCCTGCCGATGACCATCCTGTGCAGCGTCTACCGCACCGAGCCGGAGGCGCTGCCCCCGGAGACCCACGCGCTCATGGCGGCCATCGCTGCTCCTGAGCAGTGGGAGGCCTGCTTCGTGTTTGGCGATTACAACTCCATCAAGTGGATCGTGGACGCCAACAGCGTTTTGCAGGAAAACGTGTCCTTGGGTGAGCTCCTGCGCATGACCTGGCAGGCCGTGCAGGCCGCGCCGGAGACCTCCCTGCGCGCCGCGCTGGCCCTGACGCAGTACGTCTGGGACCCCAACGTGTGGGACTACTCCGTGGATTTCATGCGCACGGGGGACTACCCCGAGCCCGGCCCGCGCACCATATACGACGAGGCCGAGCGCGCCGACCCGGCCCGCATCGAGCGCGCCGCCAAAGCCTACAACGCCTGGCAGGACGCCGTGCGGCTGCTCACGCCCAGCAAATTATTGCAGTCAATTGGGATTTCCATGCTCGCCCTGGCGTTGGCTGGCGCCTACTCCCTGCGCCGCCGCCGGGGCCTGCAGGCCCTGCTGCTGGTCGTGCCATCCATGGCGTACAATATAGGCACCATGCTGATGCTCTGCGGCGGGGATTACCGGTTCTTCCAGTTCAACGCGGTGATTACGCTGCCGCTGGTGTTGGTTTGTTTGGCGAGGGAGGAAGAAATCGTACCAAACGAATCGTGCGGTTCGGCTTGACATTTCCGCGCGATTGGGATATAATGAAATAGACGACACAGGAAGGAGTGAATCAAATGTATGTAACAGCAACTGAGTTCAAGGCGAATTTTGGGAGGTATCTGCGGCTTGCGGAAGAGGAGGAAATCATAGTCACGCGGCGCGGCAAACCGGATATCCCCGTGGGGCAAAAACAAATGACCCGCGCAGAAATGGTTCGGGCCATGCGCGGCGTTATTCCGCTCAATGAGGAAACAAAAGACATCTCCGTCGAGAGTATTCGTGCTGAAAGAAGGAAGAGATATGAATATTCTGATTGACACGAATGTAATACTCGACCACGCTTTGGAGCGCAAGCCTTTTTGGGAGGCCGCAGAGCAGCTTTTGCTGCTTGAGGATCCGAGCCTTGTGCTTCAATTAACATCAAGCGCTGTGACTGATATTTACTATATCATGCGCAAAGCAATGGGCGATGCCGCCACCAGGAACTATCTCGCCTTCGTCTTCAAGCTGTTCGACATCCTCGACGTCACCGGCGCGGACTGCCGCACAGCGTTAATGCTGCCCATGAAAGACTACGAGGACGCCCTTCAAGCCGTCTGCGCGCGCCGCGCCAAGTGCAGCTACATCATTACCCGCGACGAACAGCACTACGAGGGCGCGCCCGTGCCCGCTGTTACTCCCGAGCGATTTCTGGAGGAATGGAGCGCCACCCATGCCTGACCTCCACCAAAAAGCCCTCACCCTCCCCCCCCTGCCCGGCGTCTACCTCATGAAGGACGCCAAGAGCGGGGTGCTCTACATTGGGAAGGCAAAAAATCTAAAAGCCCGGCTGGGGCAGTATTTCGGCCTGCTGGAGCAGCACGGGCACGGCTACATCTCCATGGGGATAGAGCACGTGCACGATTTCGACTACATCGTCACCAGCAGCGAGCACGAGGCCCTGGTGCTGGAGAACTCCCTGATCAAGCAGCACACGCCGAAGTATAATATCAAGCTCAAGGACGACAAGGGCCATCGCTGGGTGCGCGTCACAAAAGAGGACTGGCCGCGCATGACCGTCGCCAAGCAGAAGCACGACGACGGCGCGGACTACCTGGGCCCCTACACCAGCGCCTACGCCGTCAAGCTCGCCGTTGACGAGGCGAAGCAGGTTTTTAAATTGCCGACTTGTTCGCTGCAATTTCCAAGAGACATAGGCAAGAGCAGACCCTGTTTGCAGCATCATATAGGACGATGCGACGCGCCATGCGCGAAAAGAATCACCCATGAAGTCTTTTTGCAAAACATGCGCGGGGCCATGGCTTTTTTGAAGAGAGGCAGCATCCAAAGCGAGAAAGAATTGCAAAAAGAGATGGAGCAGGCCGCCGAGAACCTGGAATTTGAACGCGCTGCCCGATTGCGCGATACCCTGCGGGCCATCGAAAAGCTGCGGGAGAAACAGCATGTCGTCAGCGTGAGCGTGGAGGAGCAGGACGTGTTCGCCCTGGCCGCGGAGCAAAGCCAGGCCTGCTGGGCCGTGCTGCGCTTCGCCGAGGGCAAGCTGTGCGACAGCGAGCAGTTCTTCCTCCCCCGCCCGGAGAATTACGAAAGCGCGCGGCAGGAGTTGCTGGAGCGATATTATTCAATAAGAGGCGATAAATTGCCCAGGCGCGTGCTGCTCGACGGCGAAACAGAGAATCCCGCGCTGCTGGAGGAGTGGCTTTCCGTGCAGGCGGGGCACAAAGTCGTCGTTCAGGTCGCCCAGAAGGGCGAACCGGCCCAGCTGGTCGCTCTCTGCCGCCAAAACGCTGTTGAAAAGCTGGCCCATCGGATAGGCCGGCCGGGAAAGGGCATCGCCGCGCTGGAGGACCTCGCGGGCCTGCTGGGCCTGCCCGCCCCCCCGCAGTACATCGAGGCCTACGACGTCTCCCACACCGCCGGCAGCGGCAACGTGGCCGGCATGGTGGTGTTCCGGGACGGCGCGCCCCTCAAGGCGGCCTACAAGCGCTTCGCCATCAAGGGCTTCACCGGCCAGGACGACTACGCCTCCATGGCCGAGGTGATGGAGCGCCGCCTGAAACGCTATCTCGATGAAAAAGACAGTGGAGAGGGCTTTGGGCGATTGCCCGACCTGATCCTCCTCGACGGCGGCTTGGGCCAGGTGAACGCCGTCAGGCCTGTGCTGGCTAGCTTCGGCCTGTATGTCCCCCTGTTCGGCATGGTGAAGGACGGCAAGCACAAGACCCGCGCCATCGCCTCCGGCGGCGGGGAAATCGCCATCAACGCCAACAAGGCCGCCTTCGCCCTGGTGACGAATATCCAAGATGAAGTGCATCGATTTGCCGTGGCCTATCACCACAAGAAGCGCGAAAAGAGCGCCCTCGATTCTGAGCTGACGAAAATCCCCGGCATAGGCCCGGCGCGGGCGAAGGCCCTGCTGATGCATTTCAAGACCATGAAGGCCATACGCGAGGCCGATCTGGAGGCCCTCGCCGCCGCCCCTGGGATGAATGCCAAGGCGGCGGGGGCGGTGCGAGAATATTTTAACGAGAAATAAAACTAGGAGGTATTCATTTATGCTTACTGCACAATTGCTCGAAGACGACGAAGGTCAGTTCGTGATTCTGCCCGAGGAATACCGATTTGAAGGGGACGCAGTACGAATTAAAATGCTCGGAAGTCTCGTGTTGTTGGCCCCACTGGAGTTCAGCATAGGCGTATGGGCCGACTTCTGGGCGTCCCTGGACGAATAACGAAGAATAACCGCCCGGGGCGTCGGGGACGCCGCCCCCTACCTAACATATACAGAAAGAAGCGTGAACCCATGAAACGCATTTGCCTGCTTGCCCTCGCTTTGCTGCTGCTTGCCGCCTGCGGCACGGCAGAGGTTGCGACCACGGTTGCGCCGACCACCGTTGAGGCCACAGCCCAGCCGATGTGGGCGAAGACTTTGTTTGAGGACGCCGCGCGGCTCGTCTATCAAAAACACCTCCTTTCCTACCACTACCATGGCTACGCGCAGGAAATCTGGCTGCGCGATAATGTGACAAATGAAGAAACGCTGCTGCTGGCGCAGCGGCCCGATGGGACGTTTCCCCGGTTCGACGCAAGCGTTTACGCGCGCTATTTTTCTTTTCGATATGGGATTCCGGGCACATACGACACGGGCGGGCTGGAGTTCTACGACCTGGAAAAGCGGCGCGCGATAGCGCTGGACTGCGGCGGGGACGATGTTGTCATCGACCGTACCGCCGACGAGAAAGTCTTTTTGCGCGCCAAGGTTGAAAATGAAGATGAACGAAGAATATACGCCATAGACCTAGCCGCACTGGATGGCGACAGCCCCATCAAGGCCGAAAGGCTGCTGCCGCCGCCGCTGAAGGAAAGCAAAACCCATATGGAGACAGCCGACAGTATTGTGTTTGAGAAAGCATCGGGCTGGTCGAACTATTTCCCCTACCGGCAGGAGCTCTGGCTGCGCGACACGGCCACCGGGGAAGAAGCCTTGCTTTTGGGGTACGACGATCTTGATCGTGGTGTTCCGTACTTTTCCAAACAGGTCAACGAGCGCTATTTCGCTTATTTCTATGGGCTCCCGGATACGGACGCCATAGACCGCGATGAAATCTATGACCTGCAAAAGAGAAACACAGTCGAAATCGAGCGCCCCGAGTGGATTGAAATCGTCCTCATCGCCGACGGAAAAATCTATTTCAAAACCGCGCGCGAATACGGCGACGATGACGCAACAATCAAAACATACGCAATCGACATCGCCGCCCTGGACGCCGACGGCCCCGTTATCCCCAAGGAGGTGCGCTGATGCCTGACCCCTTCTCCCGCACAGCCCTCCTCCTCGGCCCCGCCGCCCTGGACAAGCTCGCCGCCGCCCGCGTGGCCGTCTTCGGCCTCGGCGGGGTGGGAGGCCATGCCGCCGAGGCCCTAGCCCGCTGCGGCGTTGGCGCGCTGGAGCTCGTCGACGGCGACACGGTGAGCGAAAGCAACCTCAACCGGCAGATCGTGGCCTTGCGCTCCACCCTCGGTCGACCCAAGGCCGAGGTGATGGCCGCGCGCGTGCGCGACATCAACCCGGCCTGCGATGTCACCGGCCGGGTCATTTTTTTCGACGCAGGCACTGCGTCTCAATTTAATTTTTGCGAGTATGACTACGTCCTGGACTGCATCGACAGCGTAACGTGCAAGCTGCTGCTCATTGAGCTGTGCCATAGCGCAAACACGAAAATCATCAGCTGCATGGGCGCGGGCAACAAGCTCGATCCATCGCGCTTTGAGATCGACGATATTTACAGCACCAGCGTGTGCCCCCTGGCAAAAATTATGCGCCAGGAACTGCGCCGCCGGGGCGTCCCGGCGCTGAAGGTGGTCTACTCCCGCGAGGAGCCCGTCACCAACGCCCGCCCGCCGGGCAGCGTGGCCTACGTGCCCGCCGTGGCGGGGCTGATCATGGCCGGGGAGGCGGTCAGAGAAATGACAAATGAGAATTGAGAATGCAGAATGCAGAATGCAGAAATGCCCGGGCGGCATGAATGCCGCCCCTACAGCCGGGTGCGCCCCGCCCCCTACACCACCTTCATCAGATGCGCGAAGGGGAACGACACCCGCGCCTTGGTGCCGTGGAGCTTGCCCTGGGCCAGCAGCACCATGGAGGCCGCGAAGGGGTAGGGGGCCATCACCAGGGGGTTGACATGCATCAGGTGGCACATGGCGTTGATGGAGGCGCACAGGTCGTTGCAGTAGCCTGAGAAGTAGACATTCTTCTTGCCCAGGCGATTGACCAGGGCGTCGCCCACCTCGGCGGCGGCGCAGTGCCCGGCAATGAGCACTTTTCCCTGGATGGCGGCGATCTCCGCCGGGTCGTGGCCCTTGCCCATGATGAGCGTCCAGCCGCCCTTGCCGCCGTGGTCAAATCCCAAAACTTGCAACAGCGTGAGCGGGTTGTTCTGGCAGCCCTCGCGGCACAGGCGCTCCTTTCCCCGCAGGATGGCCACGTCCGCCGGGAAGCGCTGCAGCAGGTCGGACTGGTAGACCTCTGTGAAATCTGAGATGTCGCCGATCACGTCGATGTCATCCCAGGAATGCACGCCCTGGCCGTAGCCGCGCGCCAGGGCGATTTTGATATGGGGCACGTCCTTTGCTTCCATGCCGAAGAGCCGCGCCCCCACCATGTCCGCCGCCACGACGTTTTGGCTGGCGATGAGCACCTGGAAGGGCAGCACGCAGGTGTCCGCGAAGGCCGTGACGGGGTAATGCCCGTGAATCGTGGCCTCCACGCCCTCGATGAGCGTAAAATCCGGCCTTACATAGCCCAGGACGTCGGCCAGCTTATGGGGCAGGTTGTAGTTGTGGTCGGCGCGGCGGTCGGCCTGCTGGGGGAAGGCCCACTGGTTCTTGATGCCCAGGGTCACGTCGGCCATGGAGTGCGTCTTCAGCTTCGGCAGGCTGATGTAGAGATTCTCGTCCCTGCCCTCGATCAGGCGCTCCACGATGAATTTGGGCATGTTGAACGAGCCCGTCGCGTAGCCCTCGGCCTCCTCGCCCTCGCCCTTTTTGCCCTTAAATTCGAAGAGCGTGTCGTCCATCTCGTCCAGGAACACTTGCTTCACGCCCAGGCGCTTGCAGATCTCGCTGTACCCTGTAATCGCGAACACCATGCGGGTGAAATTCCCCTGGGTGCAGTTCTCGAAGAGGTAAATATCGCGCGCGCCGTTGTCCCGCCAGTAGCGCGCGGCGGCCTCGATGACCTCCGGGCGGGTGTAGGAGTAGGCCTTGCAGTCCACCGCGTTGGGCTTGAGGTACACGTCCCCGCTGGCTTTCAGCAGGGCGCGGCCCCCCGCCGCGTCGAAAATCTCCTTCACGGCGGCGAAGACTTCTTCCTTCAAAGCTTGGTTCAGGGGCAGGTATTGGGTGAAGCTCTCTTTCTGGTGGGGGGAGGCCAGGCGGCGGACGGTAACTTGTGTTTTCATGGAATCACGGCCTTTCTGTATTGTGTTGCTGTAGGAGTGTGAGCAAGTGGTCACTCCCTGCGATAGTATTCATTGATGATCTCGTTATTGAATGTGTAGATAATATCGGCGTTGGGGATTTCATGATCTTCATGGGTCATGTCAAGACCTATCTCTGCCCAAAATGCTCTTTTCTCCTCAAAGATTTCAATGAATTGACTTTTGGGTATATTAAAATGCTTTATAAATGTCACCATTAGCATTTCAGTCATTTCTTCATCTGATTGATTCGCCTCATACTCATCTGCAAAATCGCAAAATTCTTTTTCACCTACTGAGTATTGCAAACTTCCAGGAAGGTTGTAGTATATCACACGAAATGACTTCTTGTAATTTGTGTATTCGCCATAATCGTTGCCAGGATTGATTTTAATCGATCCTGGCACATACACTGGCAAAGTGGTTTCAGTTTCGGTTGTTGTGGCGTCGGAGGTTTCCTCCAACGCGGGCCGCACCCCGCAGGCTGTGAGCAGCAGGGCCAGGGCGGCTAGGAGGGAGAGGAGTTTTTTCATGGGGCATCAACCTTTCTACTATGAGAACTTGGGGAAAGCCGCACGGGGGACGTCGCTCCGCGAATGGTGCTCCGCACTTCCCCCTCGCTTCGCGGCCCCCCAAGGGGGGCATTCTGACGAGGTGGGAAGACAATTTATACGCGGATAGCAAGGGTTTTCGATCTGTCAAGATGCCCCCCTTGGGGGGCCGCGAAGCGAGGGGGAAGTGCAGGGCACGCGCGAAGCGCCGCGACAGCACAACCTGCGCTCCTCACGAATAACACACCCGATTGATAATCACTTTCTTCAAATCATCCGAAAGCTCGTTGAAATACGCGCAGTAGCCCGCCACGCGCACCATGAGGTACTTGTATTTCTCCGGGTGGTCGTAGGCGTCCTGGAGCATCCCCCGGCTGACAATGTTCGGCTGGAACTGCATCCCGCCGCTGGTGAAGAAAGTTTTGAAGATGCTGCCGAGGTTCTTCACGCCCTCCTCCCCGGGGAATAAAGCCGCGTCTATGGTAAAGGTGGCCGTGGTGCCGTTGGGCGCGTAGTCGGTGAAATTGGCCTGGCTCAGGGCATTGAGGGAGGACAGCAGGTCGGCCTTCTCCATGGCGTAGGCGGGCGCCACGCTGTTGGCCAGGGGCGTGCCCTTCAGGCGGCCGGAGGGCAGCGCCTGGGTCTTCAGGCCGTAGCGGTCATTTGTGTTCAGCGCGTAGTAGCCCGCCGTGTAGCTGCCGTTCCGCACGGCGTAGGGGCACTGCGCCAGGGCCTCGTTAAAGATTTGCATGACTGTATCGACCCATTTTACGGGCTCGGCCGAGCTGTCGTCCCCGAACTTGGGGATAGACAGCAGGTCGGCCCGGAGCTGCTCGTGGGCCTCGAAGTTGGCGTCTATGGCGTCCAGGATTTGCGGCAGGGTATATTTCTTTTGCTTGAAGACGAGCTCGTCGATGGCGTGGAGGGAGTCGGCCACGTCCGTGACGCCCACGGCTTGAATCCCGGCTGTATTATAGTGCGTGCCGCCCTCGTAGGCGTCCTTGCCGCTCTCCATGCAGCCCCTGTAGAGCGAGGAGGCCAGCGGCGTGGTGAAGTATTCGCTCAGAGCCTGCTCGATGATCTGCTGGTCGGCCAGGATGGAGCGCGTCAGGGCGTTCAGCCGCGTCTTGAAGCGCGCGAGGAGTTCTTCCATGTCCTTCGGCGGGTCATACTCGAACAGGCCGCGCTTCTCATAGCGCTTTTTGAGCGCACGTTCTCTATGCTCTTTGTATTGCGGCGCGAAAAACTCGATCAGCCGGGTATCCAGCTTCTCCAGCTGCATGTTTACGCCAAACTTCCACAGGTCTTGGCTCTGCCCTTTGAGGGCCTGCAAAAACGGCAGGGCGAGGTTCACGTTGGCGCTGTCCGTGTTGCCGTAGTGGTCGTCGCTGGCGATGGGCTCCACGCAGCCGATGACGGCGTAGTCCCGGGCGTTTTGCGGGGTGGTATCCGGGTAGTGCCGCTGCAGGGATTCGATGTAGACCCCGTCGCCGAAGAGCTCCGGCATGGGGCAGCCGTTGATATAAATTTCAGACAATCTGTCGAAGTATTTCTGCGGGTTCTTTTCGTGGATGCGCGCGCACATGTTCACGGCCAGGGGCTGCAGCTCGCAGGCGTCGATGCACATATAGGTCAGGTCGTTCACGGCGTCCCCGCCGTCTCTATCCACCCCGCCGAAGGTCAGCGCCTGGTCAACAGACAAGGTCTCAAAAAGCTTGCTGACATTCAGCACGCCGTCGCCGTCGTTGACGAGAATCACTTCGTCCATTTTCAAGATATACAGGCACAGCAGCTCTTTCGCCTCTTCGTAGGTGATGCGGCCGGCTTCCAGGTCTGCCTTGTAGTAGGGGTAGAGGAACTGGTCGACGCGCCCGTGGGACACCGCGTTCTCGTAGGCCTCGACGCACAGGGCCACTTGCAGGAACATCATGCTCTGCAGGGCCTCGTGGAAGGTGCGCGCCGGGTATTTCGGCACACGCGCGCAGATTTTCGCCATCTTCTCCAGCTCGGCCTGCCTCGTCCGATCGGGTTCTTTTGCCGAAAGTGCCCACAGGTGGGCCGCGTAGCGCTGCGCCCAGTCCTCCAGCGCCTGTAAAGAGATGATTACGCCTTTGTAAAAATCCTGATTGTTATCGGGAAATTCTTGTGCTTTCGCCTCGGCCTCGGCGATTAAGCCTGTCGTCCCCAGCTGCAAGATGCGCTCGAAGTTCACGATGAAGTGCGAGATGGCCGCGAAGTTGTTGTTGAAGCCCGTGGAGCTCTCCGCCACGCGGGAGAGCGTGAGGGCCACGTTCTTCAGGCCGCCGCCCCCGCGCATGATGGTGCCCTTCGTGGCCCAATAGGGGAAGACGTTGAGGTAGAAGCCCATGCGCTCCTTGCGGGTGGAGTAGAACTTCACGGGGGTCTGCCTGTCAGCCCGGCCGATGAACAGGGCGTAGAGCGCGCCGTACTGCTCCTCCCAGATCTGCCCCGCCACGCGCTTGCCGGTGAAGTTGCCCACCAGCAGCTCACCGGGGTAGACGATGGTCTTCTTGTGCCGCAGCACATAGCGCAGGCGCTCTGCCCTATGAATATGCACGGGCTTTTTGAAGCCCTTGTATTTCTTGTAATACTCTGTTTTGAGCCTGGACACCTCGAAGCAGATAGAACGCGGGGCCTCGCGTATGGCCTTCTGCACATCCAGCACGCGCTGCGTGAACTTCGCCTCGGGGGGCCGCTGCGCCAGGTCGTCGCTGTGGACGCCTACGCCGTGTTTTTTGAAGAGCTCAACGCCGTTCTTCAGCGCGCGCAGGCTCTGCTCCCCGGTGATGCCCAGCAGGGGCACCGGGAGGCCCAGCTGCGCGGCCTTGCCCTCGTACATGCTGTGGTA
>WRDW01000033.1 GCA_009779995.1 Oscillospiraceae bacterium
CCGCTGCTGCGCACTTAGCATGATCACCGTGTTCTCCATATGACACCTCCTACAGTTCTTACCGTAAGTTTATCATATGTTGCATTGATTGTCAAGTATTAGTGCGGACTAGGTACTACAGGGTTGCCGAGGAAATACTTGGGCAGCGGGGTGATGATTGATGATTGTTGTCGCTTTGGTCAAAGGCTTGTTCTCGATACTGAAGTTCCTGTTGACGCCTGTCAACCTGCCGGAGCTGGCGGCTATTGATGACGTGCAGCAGCTGATGGGCTATATAAGCACGATGGCTTATAACATGGTCTACTTCATTCTGCCCAGGGGTACGGTGTCGGCGCTGTTTATTGTTTTGCTGGCGGTGATCGCGGCCAGGTATCTCTACAGCTTCATTATGTGGGTTATACGGAAAATTCCCGGGGGAATGAGTTAAGCAGGAATCGGCGCGGGGCCCCGCAAGCGCAGCGCGGGGCGCGTCGAGTTGCTTTCAAGGAGGTAAAAAGATGCTCTCTGCGAAGATCCCCACGGCGACCCGGCGTGAGGTGTACCGGCGCGAGGGCTACGCCTGCGCGCTGTGCGAGCGCAGAGACGTGATCCACGTCCACCACGTGCGCAGCCGCGCCCTCGGCGGCGGCAACGAGCCGGGCAACCTCATTGCGCTATGCCCCGTGTGCCATGCGATCGCCCACGGCGAGTACGAGCTCGACTGCCAATTCCCCTTCGACCAGGCCACCGCCCAGGCCGCGATAGAGCACTACCTGACCGCCTAAACGCAACCGAAGGGCGCAGTCGCGGCGAAGCCGCCACCAAATGTGGCCTGCTGCCACTCGTTTGAGATGAAGGACTGAGGGAAGAGAAGAGAGCGGCGGGGCCGGGCAGGCCCCGCCGCTTTTGCGCAGCTAAGGTTCGCAAAAGTAGTTGCCGCCCGCAGCTATCACGTTGACTTTCACGAAATTTTCACTTGAGTAAACCGCGTAAATGTGTTATAATAAAACAATAGGAAGGTGAACGCACATGAGCGCGAAAAGCAAAAGGCGCGGCAGGGCCGTCATGGCGGCGATGCTGGCGGCGGTGATAGTGGTCCTAGGCATAGCTGGCTGGCTGGCCCTCCAGCTGCTGGGGAAGCTCCAGGTGAGCCCCGGCGGCGTCCCCTCCGGCGCGCTGGAGGACGAGCCGGAAGACCCCGCCAGCTTCGAAATCGTCCACGACGTCACGGACGCCGCCAATCTCAAGAGCTTCCTCAAGGGCTGGTGGGACAGCGGCGGGGACGTCCTCTACAGCAATGACGTGATAAACGTGCTGCTGGTGGGCGTGGACAACAACGACGGCGTGCCCGGCGCGGGGCGCTCGGACGCGATGATGCTCGCCTCGGTGAGCAAAAAGACGAAGACCATCACGCTGCTCTCGCTGCTGCGGGACAGCTACTGCTATTTCGAGGCGGGCGGGCAGGGCTATTACAACCGGCTGAACACCGCCTGGTTCTACGGCGGCCCGGCGGGCCTGATGGAGGCCGTCACCCGCCTGTATAAGATACGGGTGGATAAATACATCACCGTAGATTTCCAGAGCTTCCCGAAGCTCATCGACGCCCTGGGCGGCGTGGCGGTGGAGGTGACCGCCGCCGAGGCGCGCTACCTCAACCGCAACGCGAAGTCCATCAAGCGCACCCTGGAACCCGGCCCGCAGCGCCTGAACGGCACGGAGGCCCTGGCCTACAGCCGCATCCGCAAGCTGGATAGCGACGAGAACCGCACCGCCCGCCAGCAGAAGGTGATCGCGAGCATCCTGCAAAGCGCGCGGGAGGCCAGCATGGTGCAGATCTACAACGCCCTGGACCGCACGCTTCCCCATGTGCGCACGAACTATGCCCGCGCCGAGCTGCTGGCGCTGATCCCCTCCGCCATGGGCTGGCTGCACTTCGATGTGGTCAACATGGTCTCCCCCGTGCTCGATTACCGGGGCGGGGACAGCAGCGCCATCGGCGGCACAATCAACGGCATGAGCATCTACATCGTGGATTACCCCAAAGCCGCGCGGCAGGCGCAGCTGGCGCTCTACGGCCAGAGCAATATCGATCTGGAGGCGGGCCGCGACGCCTACATCGAAGGCCTCTTCGCCGCCGCCCAGCAGAAGCCGCCCACCACCGCCGCCCCGCGCCCCACCCAGCCCGAGCCGGAACAGCCCACCGAGGCCGAGCCGGAGGAGGAGCCCACTACCGGGCGTCCCAACTGGCCCATTCTGCCTGCCTGGCCCTGGGGCGGCGGGGAGGCGGAGGAAGCTGATTGAGGCAAAAGACCGCGGCCCTCCCGGTTCAATGTCCCTATGGGACGCTGAATGTCCCCCCACACCCATCCCAACGAATCTGCGGATTCGCCGGGGACCCCGGGGCACGCGAGGGGGGCTTTGGACCTCGCTTTATGCCCAGCTTTTCGATATAGCACCACACCAAGCCCCCCTCGCTTGCGAGGGGGGACAGCTTTGGTGCTTCGCAGAAGCGCCAAAGCAGGGGTGTCCACGCGAGGGGGGAGGCGTCACCTCTTCACCCATGCCCTCCCGTACCTGCCGCGTTTCTTCATCTCTTCCGTCACGAAGTCCTCCCCCGACCAGGCCGCGCCCCAAATGTTCGCCCAGCCCTCGCAGTAGAGCGCGTAGTAGCTCACGTCCTTCTCCTTGCGCCAGCGTACGATGGGCGGCAGGTTGCACCAGGTGAACGACGGCAGCCCCACTACGACCCAGTACAGCGGCCCGAGGAGGATGGACTGCACGCAGTGGCCCAGCTCATGGATGCGGGTATCGTGGGCCCAGCCCCCGTTTTTGCCGTCGCTCATGAAAATGAACATGCCGATGGACACCCCGCCGAAGCCTTTTTTGTCAACGTAGGTGACGACCGCCCCGTGGAACCGCTCGTGGCGGTATTTGCCCCGCAGCAGCAGGTACGCTATGCCCCCCACGAGGTTCTGGCTCAGGGCCCAGGTCCATTGCAGCAGGTAGTACGCAGCCATTTTGATGCTCTTCATTTGTGGTATTTCCCCCTTGTTTGAATTTGGAACGCCCGGTAGAGCTGCTCGAGCAGCATCACCCGCGCCAGCTGGTGCGGGAAGGTCATGTTGGAAAGGCTCAATCGCAGCTGGGCCTTGTTTTTGATTTCCTCGCCGAGGCCGAAGGAGCTGCCTATCAGGAACGCGGCCTCGCTTTGGGCCTCCAGCCAGGCCGCGAACTGCTCAGAGCTAAGCTGCCTGCCCTCCACGCACAGCGCCGCGAGCCCCGCGCCCTTCACGAGCCTCTCCCCCGCAAGCTTCGCTTCGGCCGAAAGCGCCTGTTCGATCTGCGCGGCGGAGGGATTTTCGGGCAGGGCGGCGGGCGGCAGCTCGATGATGTCGAGCTTGCAGAAGGGCTGGAGGCGCTTTTCGTATTCGGCGCAGGCCTCCCTGAGGTAGGGCTCTTTGAGCCTGCCGAAGCAGATGAGCTTAATGCGGCGCATGGGTCACCTCCGAGAATGGTTTGTGTACGGCGCTTCGCGCGTGCCCTGCAGGCTTGCCAAAATTTCGAGAACATCGTCGCGGTATGCGTTGCCTATCGTTCCCATGGCCCACACGTCCCCGTTGGGATTGACGCATACGCAGGTGGCCTGCCCCGGTTCCTGGTCGTAGGGCGAGCGCAGCGGCAGCTCCTCGGGGAAGTACTCGCGAAAATATTGCAGCGCGTTGCCCCGGGGGAAGACCACGTTCCCATCGCCTACCGGCAGCCCCGGGAAGCACGCCAGCACCTCGCGGGTGCGCAGATTCCACTCATTTTCATTATCAGCACTTACCAGCCAGGCGGGGTGCAGCGTGACGTGCTTCGCTCTTTCGGCGAAGGCCTGTACAGGCTCCAGGGGGATGGTCTCCTGATGGAAAGCGTCAACCGACAGCAAAATATCAGTGGCGCATTCGCCCAGCTTGTCCGCAATTGCAGCAATTTTGCTGGCGTCGCGGGTGAAATAGCCGCTGGTGATCAATTGGCGTTTGGGGATGCCGGCGGCCTTGGCCTCCTCGAAGATCGCGCAGACCTCGTCCGGGTGGAGCAGCGGCTCCCCGCCGAAGCACATGACAGATTCCACGGGATGCTCTGATTTCACGCGCGTGAGCAGTCCGGCCAGGCGCGCGTATTCGATGTGCTCGCGCTTGTTCTCGTGCGCGCCAACCGGGGGCCCCGCCGAATCCGCAGATTCGGTGGGGTGGCTTGAGCAGTGCTTGCACCGCCCGGTACAGGCCCAGGTGATGATAAATTCCACTCGGTTGATCATCCCCGCGCCACCATCTCCCCATATTCCTCTTTGCATTTGGCGATGTACGCCTGTACCTCCGGGAGCGTGGGCATGAAGCACGAGCAGCCGTGGGCCCCCACCAGCAGGGACGCCGAGGCGCTGCCGAGCTCCAGGCAGTCCATCAGGGGCCAGCCCTCCAGCAGGCCGTAGAGGAAGGCCGAGGCGTAGCCGTCGCCGCCGCCAAAGCTCTTGAGCGCCTGCACGGGGAAGGGCTTTACGCTGTAGCTGTCTGGCGTGCGTTCGCGCACGCTGCCAACCCAGGCTGTGGAGCCCTTTTTGCCGTGCTTGATGACGACGATCTTAGCATTTTTGCCCTGCCAATACGACGCCGTGGCTTCGTCTGTTCCCGGCAAAGCCAGCAGGGCCTCGGTCAGGTCGTACTCCTCGCGGCTGCCGAGAATCACGTCGGCGGCAGCGGCCACCTGGGCGTAATACACAGCGATTTCGTCGGCGCTCACCCAGTTGTAGGGCCTGTAATCGATGTCGAAGATCACCGGCGTGCCTGTTTTCTGCGCCAGGGCCACGGCCTTCAGCGCCGCCTCCCGGGAGGGGCTCTGCGCCAGGGACGTCCCCGAGATCAGCAGGGCCTTGGCGCTTGCTATGTACGCCTCGTCGATGTCACCGGGTTCCAATGCCAAGTCCGCGATGTTCTTCCTATACATTAAAATGCTGCTCTCGTCCCGGCTGAGGATTTCAGTGAAGGTCAGGCCGATTTTCTCGCCGTTTGTGCACACGCGCACCCGCGAGGTGTCCACGCCCTCCTTCTCGAATTCTGAAAGCACGTATTCGCCGAAGCGATCGTCGCTCACCCGGCAGAAGAAGCCGCACTTCTTCCCGAGGCGCGAGAGCCCCACCGCGATGTTGGCCGGGCTGCCGCCGAGGTACTTCTTGAATGTCGTGCTCTCCACCAGGGTCTGGAAGTAGTCCACGGGGTTGAAGTCGATGGCCGCGCGGCCGAGAAGCACGAGGTCGAGGGGGCGGGCGGGATCGAAGGGGATGTTGTACATGGCTTGTCCTTCCTTCACGCGAAAAAATATTTTTGAAAATATGTAAAATAAGCTTGACATTTCAAAAAGCCTGTAGTATACTATTTGTAAAGTCGGCTTTACGTTTTCCCGAAGGAGGTATCTATTTGAAAAACCGCCTGGAAGAACTGCGCAAGGCCAGGTTCGTCCGCCAGGACGACCTCGCCGCCGCGCTGGAGGTCTCGCGCCAGACCATCAGCTCCCTGGAGGGCGGGCGCTACAACCCGTCGATCACCCTGGCGTTCAAAATCGCGCGCTACTTCGGCATGTCCATCGAAGAAATTTTTATTTACGAGGAGGAAGACAGATGAAATTCAAACTGACCCTTTTGCACAAGAAAATCTTAGCCGGGATTGGGCTGGTTGTCGGCGCACTGCTGGCGGTTGGTGGATTAATCATTATACTGAAAGAGCGTGAAGTTTCGGACGTCATTTATGGTCTTGGCTTAATGATGTTTTTATGGAGTTATGCTCTGGTTCTGGGTTGCGCCCTATATCTTTACAGAGCTATATTCAAAGCTGAAGAGCTTCGCAAAGATGAACTGATGAAAAATGATGAGCGAAATCAGCTCATACGCGGCAAGGCCGCTTATACGGCATATATGGTGTCGATGATTATGCTGGGGATGCTTGCCAATATTTTCATCTTAATTCTTGATTATTCAGCAGCTGGTTTTACGATTTTCGGCGTTATGGTTACGACAAATTTATGCTATGGGATTGCAAAGAGGATTATGGAGAAGAAGATGTAGGAGTGGGCTGGGGCTTGTCTCGTTTCTGCGTATCTGTAGGGGTGGCCTGTTTGTCTCCGAAAGCGGTCAGCCGCTCACGCGGACACCCCCTCGGTGCTGCGCACCGGCCCCCCAAGTGGGGGCATTCTGACGAGGCGTTATTTTTTTCACTGCGCCGACAGCAACTGCTTCCGATCCGTCAGGATGCCCCCC
Source organism: Oscillospiraceae bacterium (assembly GCA_009779995.1). Taxonomy (GTDB): domain Bacteria; phylum Bacillota; class Clostridia; order Oscillospirales; family Acutalibacteraceae; genus WRMQ01. The sequence continues at coordinate 6,269 of WRDW01000033.1, forward strand.
TTGGGGGGCCGGTGCGCAGCACCGAGGGGGTGTCCGCGGAGCGGCTGATTGCTCTCGGCTGAAGATGCATAGCAGTGGGTTCCATTTGAAGGGCAATAGCATCACGCATTGACCTGCTCCCCCACCGTAAACCCCGCAACCCGCTCGATCCTCGTCACCGGATACCCCGCCGCGCGCAGCTCGTTTGCCAGGAGGGCGGATTTGCCCACGCTGAACCAGTTCAGCCCGGCCTCCCGCAGGATGGGCAGCACGTCGGCCTCGAAGCGCTCGGCGCCGTCTTCGAACAGCAGCAGCACGGGGGCGGCGGGGAGGGGGAACTCGCGGCGCAGGGCGGCCACCAGGTCCCGCTCGGAGAGGGCCTCATAGCCCTGCTCGGCCAGCCAGGCGATGTCCGCCCGCAGGTCCTCCAAGGTGAGGGACGCGGGCCCGCCGTCGTTCAGGTTGCGGTAGATCACCACGGGCAGCGCCCGCCCGCGGAAGTCGTATGGCGTGCTCACGCTCACGCTGCGGGTGCCTATGCTGATGAGCGCGGTGAGCAGCAGCAGCGCGCACGCGCAGAAAAACCGCGCCGCCCTCGAAAATCGGATGACCATATCCCAACCCCCCTGCGCGCGCCTGGCGCGCGTTGTTCTGCATAGCATTGCTATGCGGGGGCGGGCTTCGCTATGAGTATAGCATATTCCCTGATAAAAGAAAAGACAAATCTGAAATTTTCATGGATTTTTCATTGCAATGTCCCTCTCTTTCCTGTATAATTGAGAAAACAGGAACGGAGGTGCCCCGCTTGGATGAGCTTGAGCGAGACGCGATAGGCGAAGAAGCGCCGGAAGAGGCTGCAATCGAAGAAGAGCCAGCCGATGAGGCTGCAATCGAAGAGGCTGTAGCCGAGGAAGAGGCCATTGAAGAGGCAGTGATTGAAGAAGAGCCGCCCGAAGAGCCGCAGCCCGAACAAAAGCCGGGCAGGCCCATCAAGGGGCCGCGCTTCTGGGCCTGGGCCCTGGCGGTGCTGCTGATGCTCTACGGCTTGCTGATGCTGGCCCCGGCCCTGTGGAACGCGGTGCTGAGCGCGGCGGCCCTCACAGGGCTCGTCAGCGAGGCCGGCAGGAGATACGACAGCGCCATGGAGGCCTACGAGCTGCTTTACTCCCTGGAACAGGGCGCGCAGGGCATGGGCTTGGACGCGCTGGGCCTTTCCAGCGGGAACTTCCTCTACGAGCGGCAGTTCGCCATGGTGGGGAAGCTCGACGGCCCGCTGGCCCTCGTGCTGGGCCAGGATGTACCGCCCATCTCATATTTCTTCCCGGGGCGTGTGCCCGGGAGCCTGCGCAAGCTCAATGCGGTAAGCGGCGAGCTGGAGGAGATACTGCTTGGCTTCTATGCGCAGCTTGACCTCACGCCGGAGCCCGCTGAGGGGCAAAGCGAGAGCAAGTGGGCCCTGGGGGCCCTGGAGGCCGCGCGGGCCCTGGACGGCAGGGCCGGACAGCGCGCGCTCTACTACGACGCCCTCGCCCTGTATTACGCCGCCAACTACCCGGAGGAAAAACAGGCCAACCTCGCGCGCGTTGAGGCCCTGAAAAAAGCACCCTGCAGCGAATTCTGGATGTATGAAAACATCGCTCTCTACCACGCCTTCGAGGACGACGACTACGACGCCCTCGCCGCGCTCTACGGGGCGCACGCAAAACGCAGCCGCGAGGATTACCTGGCCATGCAGCGCAGGGTGCGGGCCCTGTATTTGAGCGCCGGGGAGGCCGAAGCGCTCAAAGCGGCGAAAAAATACGCCAGGCGCCCGCAGGCAAAGCCCTACATGGAGCTGGCCAGGGCGGAGATTCTGTACCGGCAGGGGAAATATGACGAGGCCATCGCCCTGTGCGACGGCGTCATTTCCAGGGCCGTGCCCATGGATCCGTCCGCGAGCGGGATGGGCGACGTGGCCGCCATGGAGGCGGTGGCCGTGAAGGCCGCGGTGCTGCTGCTGCAGGGCGAGGCCGGGCGGGCCGCCGCCCTGATGGAGGCCGCACAGGAAAACCCCTACGGCCGCATGAGCCTGAATTTCCCCTACACCCTGCTGGCGGCCTACGCCGTGAACGGCGACTGGGAGGGCGAGGCGGCGCAGAACCTCCTCATGATGCTGCTGTACAACGACTACGCCGTGCCCCAGGCCGTCGCCGCCCTGGCGGAGGGCTCGACCACCGTGGAAAAAATATTCACCGAAGGCTGGGGAGGGTTTGACGCATGAAAACATTGTACCTGATCGCGAAAGTTCTCACCCTTCCCGGCGCGTTCCTGCAGGGCTTCTGGGAGCACGTCACCTGCCGCATCCTCAAGCTCGAGGTGACCGACCGCCGCTATCTGCGCCCGGACGCATCCTGCGGCCACGCCGCCCACGCCCCCGCCATGTGCCATGTGCGGGCCTACCTGTTCAGCCTGATGCCCTACGTGGCCCAGCGCATCCTGGGCTGGATTTTCGTGGCGGCCGCCGCGCCGCCCCTGCTGCTGTTCAACCTGCGCGGCATGGAAGAAAATCCCCTCCTCGTGCCGGAGATCATCGCGCTGTTCCTGGGCTTGAGTATCCTGTGCAATTCATTCCCCGCCTGGGAGGACGCGCTGCGCCACTGGCGGCTGTTCTACGGCGGGAATTCGCCCGAGGAGGAGCAGGCCATCGAGGCTTACACCGAGGCGCTGCTGGCCGCTTTTGAAGCCGTGCCCGCCCCGGAGGAGGGCGGCGCGCCCGCCGCCCCCATATTGCCCGAAGCCCCCGGCCTTCCCAAGTTCGCGCCTCCCGCCTGGAAGATCATCCTCGCGCCCTGCAACGCCTATTTCCTCGCCGGGGCCTGGCTGGAGAAGAACGGCATCCCGGCCATCGCGGCGGTGGTGATTACGGTGGTTTTGCTGGTGCTGCGGTAAACATCCCCCTCGAGGACCCCCCCGGTTCAACGTCCCTGCGGGACGCTGAACCTCCCCCCACACCCACCCCAACGAATCTGCGGATTCGTCGGGGACCCCGGGGCAGACGAGGGGCTTGCGAGGGGGGACAGCTTTGGTGCTTCGCTTCAAGCGCCAAAGCAGGGGGGGCCACGCGAAGGGGCTGCATTCCCATTCTGCATTCTGCATTAAAAATAGTCACTCCCACCAAAAAAACAACAAAAAACCCGCTGCATAAGGCCATATCACTGAAAAATGAAATTTTCGGCTTTTTCACTTGCAAAAGGGAAGGGGCTGTGATATACTGAGAATACTACGCTATGGGAGGTATATCACATGATCGATTCCATCAAGCACGAGGGGCTGCGCGCCTGGGCCGCGGAGGCCGCCGCGCTGTGCAAGCCCGAGGCCGTGTATCTCTGCGACGGCTCACAGGCCGAATACGAGCGCATGATTCAAATCACCGTGGACGCGGGGCTCGCCACGCCGCTGAACCCCGAGAAAAAGCCCGGCTGCTATCTCTACCGCAGCCACCCCTCGGACGTGGCCCGCGCGGAAAAGCGCACCTTCATCGCCTGCAAAAACCCCGAAGACGCGGGCCCCACCAACAACTGGGTGGACCCCGGCGAGCTGGGGGCCACCATGACGGCCCTCTACGACGGCTGTATGGCGGGCCGCACGATGTATATCATCCCCTTCTCCATGGGCCCGGTGGGCTCCCCCATCGCCAAAATCGGCGTGGAGATCACCGACAGCGAATATGTCGTGATCAACATGCGCATCATGACCCGCATCGGCACGCAGGTGCTTGAAGCGCTGGGCGAAGACGGAGAATATGTAAAATGCCTGCATTCCGTTGGCAAGCCCCTGGCCCCCGGCGAAAAAGACGACGGCTGGCCCTGTATGCCCAACGTGGACGACAAATTCATCAGCCACTTCCCCGAGGAGCGCATGATCTGGTCCATCGGCTCGGGCTACGGCGGCAACGCCCTGCTGGGCAAGAAATGCTTCGCCCTGCGCATCGCGGGGGTGCAGGCGCGCGACGAGGGCTGGCTGGCCGAGCACATGCTCATCCTCAAGCTCACAAGCCCGGCGGGCAACGCGAAATACGTCTGCGGGGCCTTCCCCAGCGCCTGCGGAAAGACGAACCTCGCCATGGTGGAGCCCACCATCCCCGGCTGGAAAGTCGAAACGGTCGGCGACGACATCGCCTGGATGAAGTTCGGCGCGGATGGCCGCCTTTACGCCATCAACCCCGAGGCGGGCTTCTTCGGCGTGGTGCCCGGCACCTCCATGAAGTCCAACCCCAACGCCATGCGGCAGATCCAGAGCAACACAATTTACACCAACGTGGGCCTCACCGACGACGGCGACGTGTGGTGGGAGGGCTGCGGCTATCCCGCCCCGGCGCACCTCATCGACTGGAAGGGCAACGACTGGACGCCGGACAGCGCCGCCCCGGCGGCCCACCCAAATGCCCGCTTCACCACCCCGGCGGGCCAGTGCCCCGTCATCGCCCCGGAGTGGGAGGACCCGGCGGGCGTGCCCATCTCGGCCATCCTGATAGGCGGCAGGCGCGCGCAGACCATCCCCCTGGTGAACGAGAGCCTGGGCTGGGAGCACGGGATTTTCCTGGGCTCCATCATGGGCTCGGAGATCACCACCGCCGACATCACCGACAAAGTCGGCCAGGTGCGCCGCGACCCCTTCGCCCAGCTGCCCTTCATGGGCTACCACATGGGCGATTACCTCCAGCACTGGGTCAACGTTGGAAAGAAAACAGAAGAAGACAAGCTGCCCAAGATTTACTTTGTCAACTGGTTCCGCAAGAGCGCCGATGGCAAGTTCCTCTGGCCGGGCTTCGGCGAAAACAGCCGCGTGCTCAAGTGGATCGTGGAGCGCCTCTCCGGCGCGGCGCAGGCCATAGAGACCCCCATAGGCAATCTCCCCGCCCCCGGCGCGCTCGACGTCTCCGGCCTGGATTTGTCTCCCGCCGACCTGGAAACGCTCCTCTCTGTTGACAGAGAGGCCTGGCAGGCGGAGATCGCCTCCATCGCCGAGGACTACAAAATCTACGGCGGCAAGCTGCCCCAAGTGCTGGCCGAGCAGTTGGAGGCACTCAGAGAAAAACTTGCGTAGGAGCAGCGGCTTTGCATCGGCCCGCCATGGCAAAACGCTGACGCTCCCCTCCTCGTGGCCCCCCCGGTTCAACGTCCCTGTGGGACGTTGAACCTCCCCCCTCGCAAGCGAGGGGGGCTTTAAATCTGTGCTATCACCGAATGTTCGTATTGAGCACCCAAAGCCCCCCTCTCCTGCGAGGGGGGACAGCGTCAGCGCTTCGCAGAAGCGTTGACGCAGGGGGAGGCATGTGGGGCGGCGTGCCTCTATATTCTATGCGTTACAGCCGCACGCCATACACCCACTGGCTGTCCAGCCTCTCCGGCGGGAAGGGCTCGAAGCGCAGGGCGGCCTTGCCATCGGCGTTGACCAGCGAGACCGGGCTGCCTTTGCCCCGCAGGCCGAGCAATTTCGGCGAAAAGGCCGGGTCGCAGGGCAAATCCTCCAGGACGATCGTCCCGAAGGGGAATTTCTTCAGGAAGACATAGATTTGATTGTTCTTTTGCGTATACCACACGCCGTCCTGTGTGCTGGTTTTGTATTTTCGTGAAGAGTAGATGCCCTCGCCGTTCACGCGCAGCCAGTCGCCCAGCTGCAGCAGGCGCTCCTGCATGATGGCCGGGATGCTGCCGTCCGCCGCGGGGCCCACGTTCAGCAGCAGGTTGCCCCCGGCGGAAACCAGCGTTACCAGCAGCTCCACCAGCTCATCCGGGGTCAGGTAGTCCTCGCAGGTCTCCGCCCGGTTGAAGCCGAAGCTGTGGCCGATGCCTCTGCATTCTTCAAAAGGCTTCGTCTGGCCGGGATTTTTCTCCAGGAAGCTCTGCCAGCTGTATTCTGTCGTCAGGTTGCCGCCCAGCTGCATTTCCCGCGTGCCCTTGCCCCAGCGGTCATTGGGCACAATAAAATCTTTTACGCTTGACTCGTTGTAGAGCCAGGCCAAAAACTCCCTGGAGTGCCAGACTTCATGGGGCTGGTCCCACTCGCCGTCGGTGAACAGCGTATTGGGCTGGTAGCGCTCGATGAGGTCCACCATCATGGGGTGCAGGTGCTCCAGGGCGAAGCGCTCCGGGTCCTTCAGGTACAGCGGGTGATACCATTCGTAGAGCGAGTGGTACACCCCGAATTTTACACTTGACCCCTCGCAGGCCTCGCGCAATTCAAAACAAAAATCGCGGTGCGGCCCCACGTCAACGCTGTTCCAGAACTTGGCGTAGGGCGAGGAGAACAGGCAGAAGCCGTCGTGGTGCTTGGAGGTCAAGTTGAGATATTTGGCCCCGGCGCGCTCGAACAGGCTTACCCATTCTTCGGCGTCGAAGAGCTCGGCTTTAAAATCCCGCACGAAGTCGGCGTAGGCGAACTTCTCGCCGTACACCCGGTGGTGGAACGCGAGAACCTCGGGATTTTTCCCATCGAGGTGCTTGGCGTACCACTCGGCATACTGGTCGCGCCGCGAAAAGGCGGGCACAGAATACAGCCCCCAGTGGATGAACACGCCGAACTTGGCGTCCTCGAACCAAGCGGGCACGGGCCGGGAATTGATGGATTCCCAGGTGGGTTGGTAGGTCATAGAACGATCTCCTTTTTCTGTTTCCCCAAGGGGGGCCTTTTAAAGTCGCCCCCTTGGGGGAGATGGCCGTCAGGCCAGAGGGGGCGACTCACACCGGGTTGAAGAAGCTTTTGTCCAGCCCGCACATGGGGCAGGTCCAGTCCTCGGGCAGGTTCTCGAAGGCTGTGCCGGGGGCGATGCCGCGGTCGGGGTCCCCTGCGGCGGGGTCATAGACATAGCCGCAGGCGCATTCGAATTTTTGCATGGGATGCCTCCTATATAAATTTATTTTTGGGCTTAGTCCCTCACATCGTCAGCCCCAGGGCGATCATCAGGGGCATGGTGACGATGGAGACGAGGCTCAGCAGGCTCACCACCTGGGCGGCGTAGCCTGTGTCCCTGCCGTGGCGCGCGGCGAAGACCACCGTGTTGTTGGCGGGCGGCGCGGCGGCGGGGATCATGATCGCCCCCAGCAGCGCCGGGTCGGGGTTTGCGCGCAGGATGAGCAGCAGCGCGGCCATCACCACCAGCGGCAGGGCGAACAGCTTGATGCCCATGGTCACAAAGAGCTTTTTGCTGCGCAGCAGGCCCTTCAATTTCGTGCGCGATAGGTAAGCCCCGAACATCAGCATCGCCAGGGGGGAGTTCACCGCCGCCACGGAGGCCAGGGGCTGCTTAATCAGCGCGGGCACGGGCAGCTGGAGCAAAAAAATCGGCAGGCCGATGGCGACCGAGATCACGCCCGCGTTCAGGACTAAATTCTTCCACTGGAACTTCACATCGTCTTCTTTGCCGCTCTCCTGTTTTCTTCCCATGATGCCCCCGGACATCACGAACGTGCCGTGGGTGAAGGAGCATATCTGGAAGGTGAGAATCACGACAGAGACATAGAACACCCCCTGCGGCCCCACGATGGCCTGGGCCAGGGGCAGCCCCATGTAGCCGCAGTTGCCGTAGACGGCCGCGAAGTGCAGCACGCTTTCGGTCTCCGGCTGCCTGCGGCCTCTGAAAAACGGCTCGCTGATTAAAATGCCCGCCGCGTGCAGCAGCGCCCCGCAGGCGAAGGAGATCCCCAGCCCGCGCACCGCCTCAATGGAGTATTCAATATTGATGAACGAGCCCAGCACCACGCAGGGGGTGATCACATAGAGCAGCAGTTTGGTGCACTGCCGCGCCACGGCCTCCGGGAACCAGCGCAGCCGCTCGGCGGCCGCCCCCAGCCCCGCGATGAGATAGAGCATCACCACCTGCTTCAGGGCGATGAGGGCATTGGCGAAGAATAATTGCATAGTTCCCCCGGGGGTTTGTTTTTGTTCTGTAACGACCAGGGACGTCACGGAGGCCGTCCCCTACAAAGTATTCTATCGTCAGCGCAATCGGTAGGGGACGGCGTCCTCGACGTCCCTGGCCGGATATGCCATTCGTCGTTATTTGACCCTGCCATTCACCCCGCCCGAAAAACAACCCCCACCACCTCCGGCCGGGCGAACAGCCGCACGTGGATGTCGCTGGTGCCCAGGCCCCGGCTGAGCACCATGGTGCTCTCGCCCTCGGCGTATACCCCGCCGCTGTACTTGGGGAACAGGTGCCAGTTCGGGGCGAGCACCGCGCGGCCCCCCGGCAGGGCGATCTGCCCGCCGTGGTTGTGGCCCGAGAGCACCAGCCCACAGCCCAGCGCCGCGAAGCGGAAGAAGTCGTCCGGGCCATGGAAGAGCACGATGTCCGCCGGCTCGATGGGGTGGTACAGCTCCCAGAAGGCGTAGCCCAGAAGGCGCATCGTATCGCCGCCGTGGGTGATGTCGACGCAGTTGCCCGCCAGCACGGCCACGCCGTATTCCGCCAGCAGCGCGTGCAGCTCGCCGTAGAGGGGCGAGTGGGGGTCGTGGTTGCCGTCCACCCAATAGACGGGGGCTATATTCTTTATGCCCTCAAGAAATTCGCGGGCGAAATCCAGGTCCTTCGTCTTTCTGTCGATAAAATCCCCGGTGAGGGCGATCATGTCGGGCTGTAAATCGCGCACGGCCTGCACCAGGCGCTTTTGTTCCCTGCCGAAGCGCTTGCCGTGCAGGTCGCTCACCAGGGCCACCTGAAAGCCGTCGAAGCCCGGCGGCACCCGGGGGGATTCCCAGGTGTACCGCGCGCTCTTCAGGCTGTTGGTCTGCTGGAGGGCGAAGAGCACGCCGAGGGCCAGCAGCCCGGAGAAGACGAACGAGAATTTACGCATAGCCCTCCTCAAAAAACGGCTCTAGAATATCCACCAGCTTCGGACTGTTGACGACGTAGCTCGCGTGGCCCTCGCCCGGCAGGATGCGCAGCCGCGCACCGGGGATCGCCCCGGCGATTATGCGCGTGTGCCGCGCCTCCACGATGTCCTTCCCGCCCGCGAGCACCAGAACCGGCGCTTCGATGCGCGAGAGCTCCTCCTCGGTGATGTCCGGCTCGCTGAGCATGAGCTTCCACCGGCAGCCCCTTGTGATTGCGTACATCGCCCGCGAAAAGCGCAGGAAGCCGCGGCTGAGGCTGCGCGGGTTCAGGTTCGCCCCGCTGACCGCCAGCCGCGACAGCAGCGCCGGGTATTTGATCGCAAGCAGCAGTGCCACAATCCCGCCGTCGCTGAAGCCGTAGAGCATGGGCCGCTCCAGGCCTACCTTTTCGATGAACCGCGCCACGTCCTCGGCCATGTCGGCGTAATGCAGCGCCTTAACACGGCCGCTCTTGCCGTGGCCCCGGCTGTCAATCGCGTACACAGTATACTTTTCAGCAAGCCGCTGCGTGGCCACGCGAAAGATTTTATGGGTCTCGCCGTTGCCGTGCAGAAGAATCACCGGCGGCCCGGAGCCCGCTTTTTCGTAGTAGATGTCTATGTTGTTGACGTGGATGGTCATATACACCCCCCGGCCCTTCGGGCCTCCCCCCTCTAAAGAGGGGGGCTTTTTCTGCTTTTTCCGAAAGTCGTGCTGAGCGCACCCATTGCCCCGGGTGTCACGCCCTCCCCACCAGCACATCCTCCTTGAAATCGAACACCTCCACCTCGGCCATGTCCCCCGCCTGTAAATGCTTTTTGGAGGTGAACACGATGGCGCTGTCTATTTCCGGGGCGTCGGCCCCGCCGCGCCCGGCGTAGCTGTCGGTATAGGGGTCGTATTCGTCCACGAGCACCTCGAACACGCGCCCGACGGCCTCCCGCTGCGATTGCCGCGCGATTTCCGCCTGCTGCTGCGTGAGGATTTCGGCACGCTCCCGGGCGATCTCGGGCTCAATTTGGTTGGGCAGTTCGCAGGCGGGCGTGCCCTCCTGGGGCGAGAACGCGAACACCCCCATGCGGGCGAAGCGCCGCTCCAGCACGAAGGCCGAAAGCGCCTCGAAGGCCGCCTCGTCCTCGCCGGGGAAGCCCGCGATAAAAGTCGTCCTGATGGCGATGCCAGGCATTTTCGCCCGGAGCGTATCCAGCAGCGCGCGAATCTCCCCGCCCGTGCCGCGGCGTCCCATGGCTTGCAAAATGCGATCATCGATGTGCTGTAATGGCAGGTCGATATACTTCGCGATCTTCGGCTCGTTTGCCATCACTTCGATCAACTCGTCGGTGATCTCGTCCGGGTAGCAATAGAGCAGGCGCACCCGGCGCAATTCGTCAATTTTGCAGATTTCACGCAGCAACGCGGGCAAGCGCAGCACGCCGTATAGATCCAGCCCCCAGCGCGTGGTGTCCTGGGCGATGAGCACCAGCTCCCGCGCGCCCCCATCAACAAGCCAATGGGCCTCCTCCAGAATATCTTCGATAGCGCGGCTGCGATAGCCCCCCCGCAGTGCGGGAATTTTGCAGTAAGAGCAGCAATTGCCGCAGCCCTCGGCTATTTGCAAATAGGCCCAGTGCGCCGGGGAGGTCAGCCTGCGCGGGCCGTTCATCGGCAGGCAAGCGAGCTCGGGCAGTTCGATGACAGTCTCCCCCGCCAGCACGGCTTCCACATGCCGCGCGATGTCCCCGTTCGCGCCGGGGCCCAGCACGGCGTCGGCCTCGGGGATTTCTTTACCAATCTCCGCCCCGTAGCCCTGCGCCAAGCAGCCGGTCACGATGATTTTCTTGACGACGCCGCCGCGCTTCAGCTCGGCCATCTCCAGAATATGCTCCACGGCCTCCTGCTTCGCGTCGTCGATGAAGGCGCAGGTGTTAATAATCACAACATCCGCGCCCTGGTATATGCTCTCCGCCAGGACAAAACCCGCCGCCTCCAGGTCCGCCATCATGCGCTCGGCGTTCACCTGATTTTTCGGGCAGCCCAGGCACACGAAGGCCACCGTGCGCCGCGCCTCTCTCGCAGGGGCCTGTTTCTCTCTCTTCTTAAAAATCGCCATCCGGCTCTTCCTCCATGTACTCCCTCATGGCTGTTCTTATATCGCTGAAAATAAAGCCCTTGCGCGTCAGGGCATTGAAAACAGACTGCCTGCCTTTTTCATCCCCCAGCTTCGCGGCATATTTCGTGCGCAGCAGCTCGCCTATGCGCTCCTCGTCTGAAATTGGCAATTCTATCTCTTCCTCCACCCCCCTTCGCCTGAGCTCATAGGCGATTCCCCTGGCCCCATAGCCCTTGCGGGAGAGCGCCTCGGACACTCTCTGCGCGTATCTCTCGTCATTGAGCAAATCCAGCTCCAGCAGGCGTTCGATGGCCTTATCGACATCTTCTTCAGAGGGCAGGGGCTTATCCGGCCGGGGCCGCAGCAGCTTCAGCCGCAGCTCCTTCACGCCGTAGTCGCGGCGGCCCAAATACCACAGCGCGCGGTTCCAGAGGGCCTCATAGGGTTCCATGGACCCCCCCCGCCCTTTCGGGGCACCCCCCTCTAAAGAGGGGGGCTTTCTGTGCTGGAATACGAACTATCGATAACGCACCCATAGCCCCCCTCTTTAGGGGGGGGTGGCCCGTCAGGGCCGGGGGGTGTCCTCGCGGGTGGCCCGAAGGGTTGGGGGGCATCATAACTCCTCGTCGTCATCCACCAAAATATCCAGGCTCGCGCTGCCGACGGGCGCCTTGGGCCCCTTGCCCTTCGCCTTCGCCGCCGGGGCGGGCTCCGCCTTCTTCGCTGGGGTTCCCTCGCGCACCAGCGCGGCGATCTCCTCCATCACGTCCGGGTTGTCGCTCAGGAAGGCGCGCACGTTGTCGCGGCCCTGCCAGCGGATGTCGTTGTAGCTGAACCACGCGCCGCTCCTCTTGATAATCTCCTGCTTCACGGCCATGTCCAGCAGCTCGCCGTCGCGCGAGATGCCCTTGCCGTAGAGAATATCGAACTCGGCCTGCTTGAACGGCGGGGCCACTTTGTTTTTCACGATCTTCACCCGGGTGTGCGAACCGATGAACTCCCCGTCCGGCCCCTTGAGCTGCTCGACCTTGCGCACGTCCATGCGCATGGAGGCGTAGAATTTCAGTGCCCGCCCCCCGGTCGTGACTTCGGGGTTGCCGTACATCACGCCCACTTTCTCGCGCAGCTGGTTGATAAAAATCAGGATCGTATTGGACTTCGCGATGGCCCCGGCAAGCTTCCGCAGCGCCTGGGACATCAAGCGCGCGTGCAGCCCCACGTGGCTGTCGCCCATCTCGCCCTCGATCTCCGCGCGGGGCACCAGGGCGGCCACGCTGTCCACCACCACCACGTCCACAGCCGCCGAGCGAACCAGGGCCTCGGCGATTTCCAGGGCCTGCTCGCCGTTGTCGGGCTGGGCCACCAGCAGGGAGTCGATGTCCACGCCCAGCTTCTCGGCATAGATGGGGTCAAGTGCGTGCTCGGCGTCGATGAACGCGGCCTCGCCGCCGGCCTTCTGCGCCTCGGCCACCACGTGCAGGGCGAGGGTGGTCTTGCCGGAGGACTCCGGCCCGTAGATCTCCACGATGCGCCCGCGCGGCATCCCGCCTATGCCCGTGGCGGCGTCCAGCCCCAGGGAGCCGGTGGAGATGGCCCCCACCTGCATGTGCACGTTCTCCCCCAACCGCATGATGGAGCCCTTCCCGTAGGCCTTCTCGATCTGCGCCATGGCGGTATCCAGGGCCTTTTTCCTGCTGTCGTCCGATGCCATAGGTGCACCCCTCTTATGTTATAAATATTTTTACAAGAGCTATTATACATGATTTTGCGGGGGAATGCAAACATTTTTTTGGGGTGGGGTTCACGACAGTATCAAAAGCCGCACGAGGACGCGCCGCTGCGGCGGGGTTGTGCTCCGCACTGCCGCCGCAGGCGGCACTCCATGTGGACGTCGAAGGCGTTGGCGGCAATTCTACACACATCGCACCAGGCTTCCTCCCCTGCCAAAACCTGTCAATCCCAACATAGGAACTGTAAGCGTCTCCGCAGGCAAGTCCTAAAAATTCCCATGCCGCGTCCAAACCCTTTATTTACCACGGGAAAAAGCGCTCCTTTCCCTTGACAGCCTCAGGGTTATGCGTTAGAGTAGACCACAAGGATGTAAAACCGAAAGGAAAGCTCATCATGAAACACACACACAAACCCATGAAAGCGCTGGCTGTGGTGCTGGCGGCCGCCCTGTTCCTGGGCGGTTTCGCGGCCACGGCCTCGGCGGCGCTGCCCTCAAATATGACCCAGGCGCAGAAGGATTTCATCGCCGCGGTGGGGGCCATGGCCGCGGCCGATATGAAAACCAGCGACGTCCTGGCCTCCCTCACCCTCGCCCAGGCCATCCTGGAGAGCGGCTGGGGCACCTCAACGCTGGCCACGCAGGCCAACGCGCTGTTCGGCATCAAGGCCGATTCCCGCTGGAGCGGGCGCGTGTTCAGCAAGGAGACCCAGGAGTGCTACGACGGCGTGAACTTCGTCACGGAGACCGCGCTCTTCCGCGCCTACGACAGCTGGCAGGACTCCGTGAACGACCACTCGGCCTTTCTCATCGCGGGCAGCCGCTACGCCGCCGTCATCGGCGAGAGGGACTACAAAAAGGCCTGCAACGCCATCCACAAGGCGGGCTACGCCACCGACCCCGCCTACGCCTCGAAGCTGATCAATCTCATCGAGCGCTACGAGCTCACGGCCTTCGATACCCTTGCGGACAATCCGGATGAGCCCGGCGACCCCGGCAGCCCCGGTAATCCTGACAACCCAGGCGACCCCTCCGACCCCTCCGGCGAGGCCATCAGGGCGCTGCTGACCCGCCTCCTGGCCGCCATCTGGCAGGCCGTGATGAAGTGCCCGCTCCTCCAGCTTTTGTTCAATTTGACATAGATTTCCTCCTCCTCCCCTTCTCCGCGCGCGGGCCTCGCGAAATTGCCGCGGGACTGCGCGAAACCGCCCGGTTTTCGTCAAGAAAGCCGGGTTTTTCGCTTTGTGAACAAACTGTGAAGATGCGCGGAAACGGGTGTTTTTGCGCGAAAACGGGGGTTGAGGGGCACACCTTGGGTTCGCTGAAAATCCCTTGTGCAATTTGACGAAAACAGCCTGCTTGACACCCATGGTATAATTGTGTGGAGACGCACACGGAGGCCGCCCATGCAATCCCACTACTTCACCGACGACCCCAGCCTGCCCGACGACCCGCGCGTGTTCACTTACTATTTCAAAGATCAAGCGCTGCGCCTGCGCAGCAACAGCGGCGTGTTCTCCCGCGGGCATGTGGACGAGGCAACAGACCTGCTGCTGAAGACCATGCCGCCCCTGCAAGAGAACAGCAGCCTGCTGGATTTGGGCTGCGGCTGCGGCGTGATCGGCATCGCGCTGGGCAAGGCCTATGGCCCGCAAGTGACGATGAGCGACGTCAACCCCAGGGCGCTGGCCTGCGCGGAAATCAACTGCTTTGAAAATAAAATAAGCGCTGAGCTTGTGCTGTCGGACTGCTTTGAGAATATCACACGCATGTTCGATGCGATCGCGCTCAACCCGCCCATTCATGCTGGGAAGGAAGTGGTCTATCGCATGTTAGAGGGGGCTGCGCAGCATCTAAAGCCCGGCGGCAGCTTCTATATTGTGATGCTGGACAAGCACGGCGCGGCGAGCGCTTTCGCCCATCTCAGGGGAATTTTCGGCGCTTGTGAGACCTTATACAGGAAGAAGGGCCTGCGGGTGTTCGCCTGCAAGTGATTTTCCTGCAAAATACCCCTTGACGAAACGCCTCGCATGGGGTAGAATAGAGATACACAGGACGCGCGCGCGTCTATTTAAGGGAGGAAGCCGCATGGCCGATCAGGACATCTTCCGCGAGGGCGACGGCATAGAGGACTTCGACGACGAGGTGCTCGAGGACTTCGGCAACGACATCGTGAGCGTGGTGGACGAGGACGGCAAGGAGCACGTCTTCGAGGAGCTCGACCGCGTGGACTGGAACGGCGGCTCCTACGTGGCCCTGGCCCCCCTGGTGGGCGAGGCGGACGAGGAGGGCGACGACGAGCTGATCCTGCTGCGCGTGGAGGAGGAGGACGGCGAGATTTTTCTCTCCATCCTGGAGGACGAGGCGGAATTCGACGCGGTGGCCAAGGTGTTCTCGGAGAGGCTGGGCATTCCCTTTGATGCATAATATGTAGGGGACGGCCTCCGGACGTCCCCGGGCCAAAAAGCAAAGCGTAGCTTGGGGCGTCGGGGACGCCGCCCCCTACAATCAACCTAAAATCAACAACAGCGAAGCGACGAAAAATCCCTGCCGGGTGCGATACTTACGGTCTGGATGGCCCTACACCAGTTTATCGGGGGCCGTTCTCCGGCGCCGGATTGCAGACCTCCCGGGCAGGCCCCGCGCCTGCTTGGACGAAGGGAGCGCGAACGCGCCGGGAGGCAACCCACCTGCTTTTTTGGGCAGGTCATTCCACACCGTTGCGGCCTGGCGGGGATTTTAAATTAAAGCACAAAAAGCCCCCTTCGCTCGCGAGGGGGGTGGCCCGCAGGGCCGGGGGGTGCTCTTTTGAACCTTACCACCATCGCCGCCAACGTCGTGGACGTCGCGGCCAACGGGCAGGCAATCGCATACGCGCAGCGGGATACGAAGACGGACGCTTTCGTGTCCTTTTATTTGTGCGACTGGGGGAGTTTGCAGTGCCGGCCCATCTCCGAGGACACGTATTTGCGGCTGAAGTTCGGGGGGATCGGCGGCTGGGTGGCCGAAAACCTGGTGGAATACTTCACCTGCCGCGCCGCGCGCCTGGCCGACGGCGGCTGCGCCGTGCTGCGCGCGGACGCCGTGCTGCGGCTGTTCCGCCCGGATGGGCGCGTGGGGGCCTCCTTCCCCCTGGACTACCAGGGCAGCGACGCCTACGACATCGCCTGCGACGGCGCGGATCTGTGGTTCACCGCGCCGGCACGGGGGGCGCTGGTGCGGTTTTCGCTCCAGGAGCGCGACATGGTGCTGCGCGTGGGCGGCCACGGGGTGTTCCCCCGGGCCACGGGGGTGACGCTCAGCGGGGGGAAGCTGTGGGTGTGCTGCGTGCACGAGGTGAAAGCCCTGCTGCTGCCTTCCCTGGAGCTCGGCGAGCGCGTCTACCTCGGCGACCTGCTGGAGAAATATTTCGAGGTCTTCGGGCGGCGCTTCGTGTGGATGGGGGGCACGCTGTACGCATGCGAGGAGGAGGAGGAGGCTGCTTAGGGACGGTGTTCCTGTGCATTCGCTATTGGGTTCATTTTTTAGTTCATCACTGCAACGAAAAAGGGAACAAAGCTTATATCACTCGGCACAAGGTTGCGCTGAGAGAGGCTATACACGCATAAAGTTGATTGTATAAGAGAGCGGAGCCGCGAGACCCCGCTCCTTTTTTTCTATTGTTGCTTTCGCAGGGCGTCCAATTTTTTTGCGCGTTCAAAAGCCTCACGCAAAAATTCATCCGCCGTCAGCTCCGGGTAGGGGCCGCCCATCTCAAGCGTTGTAGGCCCTTTGTAGCCAAGCGCCTCAATTTGGCGCATGAGGGTTGGCCAGTCCACGCTGCCGTCAAAGGGGAGGCGGTGCCGGTCTCCCGAACTGTCGTTGTCGTGCAAATGCAGCGCCATCAGCCTATGCCCGAAACGCCGCAGCATTTCTTTGCCTGTTCCGTTGGAATGCAAAACATTTCCATGACCGCTGTCATAGCACATGCCAAGCCGCGGCGAGCCGAACATCGCGAGAACCTCCATTGCCCTTTCGTTTTTTTCCGGCGCGCACTGGTTTTCAATCGCTATGTTCACCCCGAGCCGCTCCGCCTTGTCGATCATGCGCTGCAGGCGGGTGACGCTCAATTCATTCATGGGCGGCAGAACCCCGGCCCCTATGCCGACGTGCATCACAAATGCGGGAATTTCAAATTCCGCGCATTCGCCGATGATCTCCAGGTAATACGCAAACATGGCCGCGCCGGCTGCTGTATCCTCCCAAAAATCGCTCGAACCGCCCGTTTCGGCATGAATGTTCTCAATGTACAGCCCTGTTTTGCGGATCATCTCAGGCTGGGTGCGGAAGTCGTCCATGCCCTCTTCCTTCCACCAGGCATACACGCCGTCGAAGCCCGCCTGTTTGATCAAGCGGTAGCGCTCCTCGAAGGCCACCTTTTCACAGCCGAACCAATCGCCGCCATAACAAATCATTACTCCGCATCCTCCGGGGGCCCCGGCGAATCCGCAGATTCGTTGGGGTGGTCATCCGGGGTCCCCGGCGAATCCGCAGATTCGTTGGGGTGGTCATCCGGGGTCCCCGGCGAATCCGCAGATTCGTTGGGGTGGTCATCCGG
>WRDW01000034.1 GCA_009779995.1 Oscillospiraceae bacterium
CCCAGAAAATTTTTTCAGACCGGATACTGAAAAATTTTTCCGGGGCCCACCCTTGACCTGGTGGCCTGGCCTTGCTTAGTTGAGCCATCCTAAAATCTCAAAGGAGGCTCTCACACATGACCGACACAAAAAACTGGTACCCAACAGCCGAGGATGTCCGCTTCGCCCAAGAGGTGCTGGACAAAATCGACAACTACATCCCGCCATGGGTAACGCCAGGCATAACCGCAATCGCCATGCTCTGCCAGGCAATGACGCTGGACCCGGCAGAAATACACTGCATCAGCGTCGGAACACTCATCCACTAAACACCACCAGGCGGCGGGGCCTGCCCGGCCCCGCCGCTGTTCTCTCTTCCCTCAGTCCTTCATCTCAAACGAGTGGCAGCAGGTGTTGTGTTCGCTGGTGACGTTTTTGGCCTCCTGGTGCACGGCGATTTGGTCGAGCGTGCAGCAGTCCTCCGATCTGTCCTGGTAGCGGCACTGCTGCACGTTGCAGCCGATGTGGGGATTGTATTCCTTTTTTGCCATAAAAAACTTACCTCCTATTCAATTTTATCCTATTCCCCTCCTTGGAGGGGTGTCCAACGTTTCCTGCGGGAAACGAATTGGCGGGGTGGTTTTAGTTTTACCGCAAATGGAGCTGCGTACTCATGCAAATATTATCCACCATGCCCGCCAGCTGTTCAATCGAATAGTCCTCGCCCGCGCCGTCCAGGCGAAAATGCGGGAAGCGCAGGCGCTCCATCTCCTTCACGCCGCACAGCTCATACAGCGCGCAGGCGAACAGCAGCGGGTCTATGCCGGGGGGGCACAGGGGCGCGTGGGCCTCGGGCAGGAGCGGCCCGCGGCCGCGCGCCACGCGGCACGCGGCGCCGCCCGGCAAAGGCGTCTCGGTGTCCGGGGTGAGGATCAGTCCGCTCTCGCGCCCGGTGAACAGCCGCAGGTCGTCGGCGACCACAAGGTGGCTCTGGGCGAAGCAGGCCGGGGAATCGCTCACCACGAGGGTGACGCCGTAGCGGCGCTGCAGCTGCGCCGCCGCGGCGCGGTATATGGCGGGCTCGGGCGTGAACACCCGCAGGCTGCCCGCCAGGGGCACCAGGAACTCCAGCTGCCGGGCGAGGACGCCCCTGGAATCCACCACGGTGACGCGCAGCTGCCGCGCCGGGGCCTCGGTCTTCTGCAGAATCTGCTGGGCCGTGCGCAGGCACAGCAGCAGCGGCAGCCGCCGGGGCGCGAAGGCCCGCAGGCCGGGCTCCAGCTGGGCCCCCGAGGCGCTGCGCGGCGGCGGGGGGGGCGGCGGGCACACGCCCTCGGGGAAGAGCATCCGCGTGCGCAGCCTCCCCGCCGCCCGCTCGATCTCGGCCCAGGGCAACTCCCCCTTCCCGCGCTGCGCCGCCTCCAGGCGGAAGAAGGGCGCGCCCCCGGGGGGCTCCACCCGCACCAATGCCGGGGGCGCGGCCCTGCGTCGGCCGAGCAGGCGCGGCTGCGGCCCCAAAGGCCATAGGGGCCGTTGCGGCCCCAAAGGCCATAGGGGCCGTGCTTCCTTCGTGATTTGCAGGCAGGCGAACATGGCAAATCCTCCATGGTGTACTATACGTTTTTTTGGGGCGGGGACGTCCGGAGGCCGTCCCCTGCAATCTGCTTTGCCCCGGGGACGTCACGGAGGCCGTCCCCTACAATCTGCGCGTACCTAAAACTTATGTTTTTCCCCCGTATATTATGCGTTCCCGCCGCCCATACTCAGGGACAGAGAAAGGCGGCGAATGGTATGGCATACCGCGATTTGCATAGTCCGGCGGAGCACCGGCGCAGGCGGATGAAAACACTGCGATGCATCTCAGGCATAGCCCTGGCGGCGTTTTTGTGGAGCGTCCTGGGCTTCCAGGCGCGCTGCGCGGGCATACGCGGGCAGGTGCTGCGCCTGCACGTGATCGCAAACTCCAATTCCGGCATTGACCAGCGGGCCAAGCTCCATGTGCGCGACAGGCTCCTGGAGGCCGGGACGGAGCTGTTTGACGGCAGCATCGACGCGGCGGGCGCCGCCGGAATCGACGACGCCGTGGCCGGGATCGCGCCGCGCCTGGACGAGCTGGAGGCCTGCGCAAGGGCGGCCCTGCGGGAGCTCGGCCTGGCGTACCCCGTGCGCGTGACCCTCGGCGAGGCGTATTTCAATACGCGGATATACGAGGAGGCGAAAATCACGCTGCCGGCGGGGCGCTACCGCGCGCTGCGCGTGGTGCTGGGGGAGGGCGCGGGCGAAAACTGGTGGTGCGTGATGTTCCCGCCGCTGTGCCTGCCCGCCGCCCGCCCCCGCAGTGCCGTGAGCCTCGACGCCGTGCTCACAGACGGCCAGCTGCGCGTGGTGAAGAGCAACCCGAAATACGAGTTACGCTTCAAAATCGTGGAGCTGTGGGAGGCGCTGATGGAGAGGCTGCGGTGAGCGTCCCGCGCTTGCCCTCCATGACATCGCGCGCTGTGACGACGCAGGGGTCGTTTTTGGGATAGTGCTTCAGATTGCCGGTCACCACATAGCCGTTGCAGGCCTTC
The DNA here is from genome assembly GCA_009779995.1 of Oscillospiraceae bacterium. Classification (GTDB taxonomy): domain Bacteria; phylum Bacillota; class Clostridia; order Oscillospirales; family Acutalibacteraceae; genus WRMQ01. Next base: position 2,550 of record WRDW01000034.1, read on the forward strand.
GCGGTTTCATAGAATATCCGGTCGGATTCGTCCGGCATCGCGGCATCCAGGGGCTTTGCCGCTATAGGCAAGGCCCTTGCGCGCAAGCCGAGCAACAGCAAATCGACCTTCCACAGCGCAAACGAAAACTTGGAGCGGCGCAGCACGTCACGATATTCAAAAAGAATCTCTTCGTTTATGACGGGCGTAATTTCGCCGCGCAGGCACATCTGGACGACAGCGTCGGGCGTTCCGCCCGGATTGAGCAATGCCGAAACGAGTACGTTCGTATCCAGAACAACCAGCATTATTGCCGCCTTTCCGCCCGCGCGGCAGCGATTTCGGCGTCAATATCGTCCATGCCCATGCCGCTGACGCCGGATTTCACGGCATCCTGCTGTATGCTGCGCAGCGCCCACAAGGCCCTCGCCTGCATGAGCAGCGTCATCACATCCTCGAAGTCGTCCTCGGACACGGGCAGCATCACGGCGCGGGGCTTGCCGTTGTTGGTGATCACAACGTCATGCCTGGCATCCAGCGTATCCCAGACCTGCTTCGCGGAGTTGCGGAAATCGCGGACAGAATAAAAATGCATCAAGCAAAACACCTCCTGTCTACAGTATATACAATTGTAGTCCAAATGTCAACACGGCTTTTAAAAACAAAAAAATAATTTTTTTCAATCAAGAAAAAACGCTTGCTTTTTCCCAAATGCTGTGTTATAATAAAATGGATGACGAGTGCGAGGGCAATTTTTAACGACGGACGACGACGAGAGTGGGCATAGCCCGCTCTTTTGCTTGTCCACCTGCGGTGTCCACCTGCGGTGTCCACCTGCGGTGGGGCTCCCCCGCTTCGCTGTGCCCTATCCAAGCAGCCAAAGGAGGCATTTTATGTCCGATATTCCCAACACCGGCAGCATCGCCGCCCGGGCCAAGGCCCTGGCGCAGCCCCTGGCCGAAGGCCTCGGCCTGACGCTGTGGGATGTGCGCTTTCTCAAGGAGGGCGCGCTGTGGTACCTGCGCTTCTGGATCGACAAGCCCGGCGGGGTTACGCTCGACGACTGCGAGGCCATGAGCCGCGCCGTGGATAAGCCCCTGGACGACGCCGACTTCATCCAGCAGGCGTATACGCTGGAGGTCTGCTCCCCGGGCATAGAGCGCGAGCTGACGCGCGACGAGCACTTCGCGCAATACATTGGAGAGCGGGTAAGGGTTAAGCAAAAGCATCCCCCGATGGAGATCGTGGGCGTGCTGGAGGGCTACGAGGCCAAGCGCCTCACCCTGCGGCTGGAGAACGGGGACACGCTCGAAATCGAGAAGAAGGCCTGTGCTTGGGTGAGGCTGTGGGATGAGTTTGAGGAGGAGGAAGATGATGAGTAAGGAGCCCAAGTACAAGATCCTTTTCGGAGCTATCGGAGCTATCGGTGTATTGTTTGCTATCTTTTTTGGTCTCTTTAAGTTTTGCACCGGCAGAGATTCCATAAAAGACCCTGAGCGAACCACAACCACGACCGCCGCTCATGTTTATGAGGTTGGCGAAATAGTCGACTTCGGCAAATGGAAATGGCGGGTATTGGATGTGCAAAGTAACAAGGCGTTGCTAATTACGGAGGATATCATAGAAACACGGTCTTATAACGATGAATATATCGAGATCACATGGGAGAAGTCCGCATTACGTACCTACCTAAACGGTAAGTTTCTCGAAAAATTTAACGCGCTGGAACGAGCGAAGATTTACAAAACGGAGAGCATCAATTGGAATAATCAGTGGCGCGGAACAAATGGTGGCAACAATACCATGGACAAGGTTTTCCTGCTGAGTATTGAGGAAGTGGTAAAGTATTTCGGAGATAGCGGACAGCTGAAAAATCAAAACCCAAACAGCAAGTATTGGATAAATGATGAGTTTAATGCCAATCGCGTGGCAGTATTCAACGGCAACGAGTTTTGGGCTTAGGTCGCCTGGTAATGGTCCGTATGAGGCCGCAGGTGTCGGTTATGAGGGCGGTGTCTTCCTCGCTGGTGAGTTTGTAAACGAGGAGTGTGGCGTCCGCCCCGCCCTTTGGCTAAAAATTGACTAACCATTTCTGCATTTTGCATTATCATTTATAATTTATTCGAAAGGACTGATCCCCGACATGACTAACCCGGAATTCTTCGAAGCCCTGCGATTGCTCGGCAAGGAAAAAGGCATCCAGCTCGACGCGCTCTATGACGGCATCCAGCGCGCCATCGTCACCGCCGTACGCGGCGACTACAACAACAAGGACGTCGTATTTTGCGAGATCCTCCCCGAAACGAAAGAGATGAAGGTATACGTGCGCAAACAGGTCGTCAGCGAAATCATCGACCCTGACGCCGATATGCTGCCCGAGGAAGCGGACAATTACAAGCCCGGCGCGCAGCCCGGGGATATTATTGAGATTGAGCTCGACACGAAAGAGGTCAGCCGCATCGCCGCCGAAAAGGGCAAGCACGTGCTGCGCCAGGGCATACGCGAGGCCGAGCACGGCAAGCTGCGCGAGGAGTTCCAGTCCCGCGAGCAGGAGATCGTGACTGTCAAAGTGCAGAAGGTGGAGCCCAACGGCGACCTGGTGGTCGAGATCGGCAGGGTGACGGAGATTCTCCCCGTGGCCGAGCAGGTGTCCGGCGAGGAGTTCGACCCCGGCGATCTCATCAAAGTATATGTCGTAGACATCAGAGGCCTCGACAGGCGCTACCCCCACGCCACATTGTCACGCGCGCATCCGGGCCTGGTGAAGCGCCTGTTCGAGCTGGAGGTGCCGGAGGTCAAAGAGGGGCTTGTCGAAGTGAAGGCCGTGTCCAGGGAGGCCGGATCGCGCAGCAAGGTCGCCGTATGGTGCAAGGACCCGGACGTGGACCCCGTGGGGGCCTGCATAGGCGCGCGGGGCAGCCGCATCGAGCGCATTGTGGATATGCTCGGCGGCGAGAAGATCGACGTGATCAAATACAGCGAGGACGTGGCGGAGTTCGTCGCGGCGGCCCTGGCCCCGGCGGAGGTGCTGCACGTGCGCGTGGTGGACACCGACGAGCACATCTGCCACATCACCGTGCCGGAGAACAAGCTCTCCCTGGCCATAGGCAACAAGGGCCAGAACGCGCGCCTTGCCGCCAAGCTCACCACCTGGAAGATAGACATCAAGTCCGATACACAGGCCGCCGCGCCGGAAATGATTGTGATCGACTATGACGAAGACTGACTTACCCCCTAAAAAAATACCCATGCGCAAATGCCTCGGCTGCAACGAGATGAAGCCCAAGCGCGAACTCATCCGCGTGGTGCGCAGCCCCGAGGGGGCGATCTCCCTGGACAAAACCGGCAAGGCCAACGGGCGCGGCGCGTATGTCTGCCCGAACCCGGAGTGCTTCAAGAAGCTGCGCAAACGCAAGAGCCTGGAGCGGGCGTTCAAGTGCCAGATACCGGCGGAGGTGTATGAGGGGCTGGAGGGAGAATTGACAATTGACAGTTGACAATGGACATTTGTTGTCCCTCCTCGGGCTGTGCCGCGCGGCGAATTTGTGCTCCTTTGGGCACAACGCCGCCAAATCCGCCCTGCGCGATAGAAAAGCGCGGCTCTGCCTGTTGTGCGGCGACGCCTCCCAGAGGCTTTGCGGGGAGTTCGAGTACCTCGCGGAAACCGCCGGCGTCCCGCTGCATAGAATGCAGGTGACGTCTGACGAGGTCAAACGGGCCACGCAGTTCAAAGCCGCCGTGCTGACTATCAACGACAGGGGCTTTGCCGATAAAATGACAGCGCTCACTACCCCGAACACCTGATCCCTGAAAGGATGATCGCATGCTGGACAAAATCAGAGTCAAGGACATCGCCGCCCAGTTGGGGGTGCCCAACAAGGAAATCACGGAATTGCTCTCCAAATTTTTTGAGGGGGCAAAGAACCTCAATTCCGTGTTGGCCGAGGCGGAGTTGGACATCATCTTCGAGCACTACAGCGTCCGGCGCGGGGTGGAGAGCTTCGACGCCTTCTTCAAGCTGGCCGAGCAGCGCGAGCCCAAGAAGAAGGAGCCGCCCAAAGAGGAGAAGAAGCCCGAGGGCAGGCAGGGAAAATTCCCGGCAAGGCCGGGCGAGAAGGCGCCGGGGGCGGCGGCCGCGCCGGGCGCGAAGCCTTCGCCGGGCGCGAAGCCGGGGCAGCAGCAGGCGAAGCCGGGTGCCAAGCCGCGTATGGATACAACAGCGAAAGGCGCCGCCCCCGCCCGGGGCGGGACCCCCGCCCGAGGCGGGGTGGGACAAAGGCCGCCCAGCCGCGCCGAGCGCCAGGCCATAGAGGACCTGGCCCAGGCGGCCAAGCAGCTGCAGAAATCCGGCGCGCCCGCGGCGCCGCCCAAGCCCCCCAAGCCCAGGAAGGAGGGCCCGGCCCAGGCGCGCACCAAGGGCGAGGCCCGCACGGTGGATACCCGCTCGGGCGCGGTGAACCTGGAGAAATACAACGAGCGCTACGAGCAGATCGCGCCCTCCCAGGCAGGGCCGCAGCAGGGCAGCCGCCGGGCCGATACCCAGACATCTAAACAGAAGATCACCCAGAAGAGGCAGCAGTACCGCCGGCAGGGGATGCGCTCGGCCAAGCACGAGACCGAGGCCCAGCGCCTGCAGCGCATCGCCGCCGAACGCGCGAAAAAGCCCCAGCTGGTCATAAAAGTGGGCGACGAGATACAGGTGAGCGAGCTGGCCATGCGGTTAAAACGCACGGCTGCCGAAGTGGTGAAGAAGCTGTTCACCTCCTTCGGCATGATGGCCACCTTCAACGACATGATCGACTTCGATACGGCGCAGCTGGTGGCCACCGAGCTCGGCGCGCGCGTGGAGCGCGAGGTGATCGTCACCATAGAGGAGCGCATCATCGACGCCAGCGCCGACAAAGAAGAAGATTTGCTTCCGCGCGATCCGGTCGTGGTGGTGATGGGCCACGTGGACCACGGCAAGACCTCCCTGCTCGACGCCATACGCAGCACCAACGTGATCGCCACCGAGGCGGGGGGCATCACCCAACACATAGGCGCCTACCGGGTGGAGGTCGGCGGCAGGCACGTCACCTTCCTGGATACCCCCGGCCACGCGGCCTTCACGGCCATGCGCGCCCGGGGCGCGAGGGCCACCGACATCGCCATTTTAGTCATCTCCGCCACCGACGGCATCATGCCCCAGACGGCGGAGGCCATCAGCCACGCGAAAGCGGCCGAGCTGACGATTGTGGTGGCCATCAACATGATCGACAAGCCCGGCGCGGATCCAAGCAAAGTCATGCAGCAGCTCACGGAGTACGAGCTGGTGCCCGAGGAGTGGGGCGGTGATACCATCTGCGTGCCGGTCTCCGCCAAGACCCACGAAAACCTGGACGCGCTGCTGGAATCGCTGCTGCTGGTGGCCGAGATGAAGGAACTGCGCGCCAATCCCAATCGCGCGGCCAAGGGCGTTGTGATCGAAGCCAGGCTGGATAAGAGCAGGGGCCCCATCGCGACGCTGCTCATCCAAAACGGCACACTCAAGTCCGGGGACGTCATCGTGGCGGGCGAGGCTGTGGGCCGCGTGCGCGTGATGACCGACTACAGGGGCGCGGTGCTCACCGAGGCCGGCCCCAGCGTGCCCGTGGAGATCATGGGCCTGACAGAGGCCCCCTCTGCGGGCGAAAGCTTCGACGCCGTCACCGACGAGCGCCTGGGCCGGGAGCTGGTGGAGCGCCGCAAATACGACGCGAAGGAAGAGATTTTCAGCCACACCGCACAGGTGACCCTGGAGAACCTCTTCGAATCCCTGAAAGAGGGCGAGATGAAGGACCTGAACATCATCGTGAAGGCCGACGTGCAGGGCTCCGCCGAGGCCGTGAAGCAGAACCTGCTCAAGCTCGGCAACGAAGAGGTGCGGGTAAAAGTGATCCACACGGGCGTGGGCGCGGTGAGCGAGAGCGACGTGATGCTCGGCAGCGCCAGCGGCGCGCTGATTGTGGCCTTCAACGTGAGCAGCGACCCCATCGCCGCCCAGAACGCCGAGCGCGACGGCGTGCAGCTGCGCACCTACCGCATCATCTACGACATGATAGAGGACGTACAGAAGGCCGTGAAGGGGATGCTCGCCCCGAAGTACCGCGAGGTGGCCCTTGGCCGCGTGGAGGTGCGCATGATAATGAAAATCTCCTCCGTGGGCACCGTGGCCGGCAGCTATATCCTCGACGGCAAAGTCACGCGCGGCGCGAAGCTGCGGGTGGTGCGCAATGGGGTTATCATCGCCGACGACGAGATCGCCTCCCTGCGCCGCTTCAAGGACGACGTGAAGGAGGTCGTAAAGGGCTACGAGTGCGGCATCACCCTGGAGAAGTTCATGGACATCCGGGAGGGCGACGTGTTCGAGGTTTACTTTATGGAGGAGTATAGGGATTAGCCATGGACGATGATAATGGATTTATCCCCAAAATTCTTTATGCTATTTGCCTCATTGTAGCAATCACTGGGATAGTCGTTTGCTTTTCCAACAAAGGCTTGGGCTTCGGCATAATTATATTTGCCGCCATAGCATGGCTTGTTGTTGTTAGCAGGAATGTTGAGGTATCATAAGTTAAGGAGCCCCGCCATGCCATCCTACCACCTCCCCCGCGCCGCCGAGGACATGAAGCGCGAGCTCACCGCCCTGCTGCGTGAGCTCAAGGACCCCCGCTTGCAGGGCAAGCTGCTCACGGTGGTGCGCGTGCATCTCAGCGGCGACGGCTCCACGGCGAAGATATATGTCTCCGCCATGGAGGGCATCGAGGCCGCCCGGGAGGCCGTGAAGGGCCTGAAGAGCGCGGCGGGCCTGCTGCGCGGGGAGCTCACCCGGCGGCTGGGGATGCGCAAAGCACCCGAGCTGCGCTTCATCGCGGACAACTCCATTGAGGAGGGCACGGCGATTTTGCGCACCCTCGAGAGCCTGGACATCGCGCCGGACGACGACGATGTATAGCGCCATCACCCGCGGCAGCATTTTTATTGACCGCCTGCGCGGCTTCATTGAGGAGAATTACCCCATCCGGCCTGTGGCCATTGCCCCCGCCGCACGCGGCTTTTACGGGGAGACCTGGCGGGTGGATGCCCCGCAGGGTTGCTTTTTCGCTAAACTGGATTGCTCGCCGCACCAGAATGTCTACGAGCGCAGCTTCCCCGTGATTGAGCATATGTGCAGCCATGGGATTGACTTCATCAGCAAAATTCTCAAAACCCGCGAGGGCGGGCATTGCACACATTTTGAAGATGGCGTGCTGGGCCTGTTTGACTGGATTGAGGGCGAAAATCAGGAGAATGACAGTACCAAGCCGCATGAATATGATATGCTGGCGAAGATTTATACTGTTGATACAAAGGGCTTAGCCATCCCCCGCGAGGATTTTAGCGCGCGCGAAGCTGACAGGTTCTTCGATCGCAGGGAAAGAGTGCAGGACGAGGGTATTCTCGCGCTGCTGGAGGCCAAATGGGCCGAGATTGAGCGCTGCGCGCAGCGATTGCGATATTTCTCCGGGATTTGCGAAGAGGACGACACGGGCTTTGTCCATGGCAAAGAATTTGCCATTACCCATGGCGATGCCGGCGGCAATGTGCTGGTTTTCGGCGAAAACTATCACATAATAGACTGGGACGACCCACGGCTCGCACCGCCGGAGCGCGATGCCTGGTTTTGGATGCACCGGCCATGGGCCATGCGGGCGTTTCACGGGGCGCTGCGCGAAAATCATATCGAATATACGCTGCGGCCCGTGCGGCTGGCCTATTACTGTTATTACATGTACTTTTTTTACCTGAACGAGATACTGGACGCCCATTTCGCGCTGGGCGGGCTGCAAGACTATCTGGCGGACTATCTGCACGGCTGGATGAACGACAACCGCGACTACGCCGAAAGGAGCATTCCGTGAAGCACATCGATCTCAATGCAGCCGCGCTGCGCCTGCTTGCGGCCCCCGCCGTGCTCATCCTGGCCCACAGCCACCCGGACGGCGACACCCTGGGCAGCGCCTGGGCCCTCGCCCACGCCCTGCGGGCCCTGGGCAAGCCCGTGCGGGTGCTCTGCGAGGACCGTATCCCCGCCATGTTCGCCTTCATGGCCGGGGGGCTGGCGCAAGCTGCCCTTGAAAATGCCTATATCGTCAGCGTGGACGCGGCGGAGGAGAGCCTGCTGGGCGACGTTTTCGCGCGGGAATATCACGGCAGGGTCGATCTGAACATCGACCACCACGCCACCAACGGCCTCTATGCCAAAGATAATTTTATTGACCCCAGCGCCAGCGCCAGCGCGGAGATCATCGGCGAGCTCATCGACGCCATGGGCGTGCCCATGACGTCGCACATCGCATCGTGCATCTACGCCGGAATCAGCACGGACACGGGCTGCTTCCGCTACGCGAATACCACGGCCCGCAGCCATCTGTGGGCCGCGCGCTGCATGGAGCTCGGCGTGGAGACCGAGCCCCTGGACAGGGCCTTCTTCGAGAACGAGACGAAGACCTACCTCGCCCTGGAGCGCATGGCCTTCGACAATCTGCGCTATTTCTGCGATGGCCGCGTGGCCCTGGTGGCCGTCACGCAGGACATGTTCCGCCGCAGCGGCAGCAACGACGAGGAGTACATCAAGATCGTGGCCCGGGTGAAAAACATCGAGGGCGTACTGGCGGGCGCGGCCATCCGCGAGAAGGAGGACGGCAGCTACAAAATCTCCATGCGCACCCACCCCCCCGTGGACGCCGCGGCCATCTGCGCCCGGATGGGCGGCGGCGGGCACCTGCGCGCGGCGGGGGCGGCGAGTGATTTGCCGCTGGAGGAGACAATTGCAATGGTCGTGAGGAATATTGAGGAGGCGCTCACATGAAAACCACAAAAACCCGCAACCCCTGGAAAATCGCGACCATCACGATCCTGTGCGTGATCACCGCGCTTGTGCTGTTCTACATGATTGCCATGGGCGCGTTCAGCGGCTGGTTTACCCATTACGATCCCACGCCTTATGGTGAATCGGATATCCTGGACAAGTTGGGCAACAGCTGGAGCCAGATTAACCAGCCCATAGAGTGGCCCGTGGATTGGCGGCAGATTGCAGAAAACAGCCCGTTTCAGCTGGGCGACATCCTGGCGCAATACACCGTGGATACGGACTACACGCTGTACCGCTTCAAAAACCTGACATATCCCACCATCGATGGCTCCACCGTAATGGTGCCCCTGGCGATGGAATTCGCCCGGCAGCACCTGGGATTTGACGACAGCAGGGACCTCAAACCATTTGTGGAGTTCACCACCACCCCCAAGGCCTACGGGTATCTGTTCAACCTCTTCGGGGACGCCGGGTATAACATCAACCAACAGCCAGACTATGAGGATTGGGCGTACGATTTCGTGCAGTCCGGCCGCCCGCTCGACCTCTTCATAGGCACGCTTTTCTCCGATCTGGAGCTGGCTATCGCGCGGCGCAACGGCGTCACCCCCATCGCCAAGCCAATTTGTAAAGATGCCTTCGTGTTTATCACGCACAAAGATAATCCTGTGGAGAGCCTCACGATAGAGCAGCTGCGGGGGATTTTCTCCGGCGAAATCACCAACTGGAAGGACGTCGGCGGCGCGGACGAGGCCATACGGGCCTTCCAGCGCGAGCCGGGCTCCGGCAGCCAGACGGGCATGGAGGAGCTGGTGATGAAAGGCACACCTATGGCCCCCGCCGAGATGGTGAATATCGCCATGGGCATGGGCATGCTCATCGAGGCCGTAGCGGAGTACCAAAACGGCACGGCCAGCATCGGCTACACCTACAAGTATTACATTGATAATTTGTACAAAAACCCCGACATCAAGATTCTGCGAATCGAGGGCGTCGCCCCAGACGAGGCCAATATTATCAGAGAAACCTACCCCCTGAGCGTGAACTACTACGGCGTCATCCGCGCGGGCGACGAGGAGCAGCCGGGCGGGCTGTTCCTGGATTGGATTTTGAGCCCGGAAGGGCAGGAATGCGTGAAACAGGCGGGGTATGTGCCGCTGGGGGCCACCCCATGACCTCCCTCCTCCTCCTCGACAAGCCCGAAGGCCTCACCTCCTTCTCCGCCGTTGCCCGCGCCCGGCGCATTTTGGGCATAAAAAAAGCCGGGCACACCGGCACCCTGGACCCCATGGCCACCGGGGTGCTGCCCATTTTGCTGGGCGGCGCCACGCGCTTCAGCGAGCTTTTGCCGAGCCACGACAAGGCCTATGTTGCGGGGATTCGGCTGGGCATAACGACTGACACGCTTGATATTACGGGCCAAGTTTTGGAAGAGCGGCCGGTCAGCGTCACGCGCGAAGAAATCGAACAGGCATTGGGGCAATTCCGGGGGAAGATTAGGCAGGTGCCGCCGATGTATTCCGCGAAATCCCAGGGGGGGCAGCGGCTCTACGAGCTGGCGCGGCAGGGGATAGAGGTCGAGCGCGAGGCCCGCGCGGTGGAGATTTTTACGCTTGATTTGCTTGATGAGGCGAACATCTATGTCGAATGCAGCGCGGGCACGTATATCCGCAGCCTGATCGACGACCTGGGCCGGGCCCTGGGCTGCGGCGCGTGCATGTCTTCTTTAAGAAGGACGAAGGCGAATGGTTATGGGATCGAGCGCTGCGTCACGCTGGAGCAGTTGGAGCAGGGGAGTGACGCTGGCTTCATCGCGCTGGATCAAGCCCTTGCGTCCTACCCGGCGGTGCATATTACGCCGACCCAGGCCGTGCGATTTCGGAATGGCGGGGCGCTGGATCTGACGAGAGTGCAGATACAAAACCCGGCGGAGGGCACGCTCCACCGGGTCTATGGCGAAGAACCATTTTTGGGCCTCGGGCGCATACAGGGCGGCGAATTGGCGATCGCGAGGCTGCTCACTCAATAAATCGCTTCGAAATTCCCGCGAACCCGTTGAACACCTTACGCACCCGGCAGCGGTACATCTCGGGCGTCACCGGCACGGCGTCGGGCAGCAGCACGGCGTCGCCCTTGGTGACGGCCGCGCCGTACTCGAGAGCCTCGATTCTATGGGTGATAAGCGTGCCCCCGGCCTCAAATACGATCACATCCCCCTCCTCCAGCCGGTGGAAGGGGATTTCCTTTGCCAGCAGCAGCGCCCCCGCGCGGATTGTGGGCTCCATGGAGTCCCCCGTCACCACCAGGAAGCGCCAGCCTAGCAGGGAATCCGAGCCCGTGAGGCCGCGGTGCAGCAGCACGGGGAACACCAGCGTGAGGAAGACCACGCAGCAGGCGATGGCCAGGTTCAGCATGGCGTTCGCCCGGCGGGGGCTGATCGATGGCTGCCGCGGTAGCCATGTCAACGTCCGCTGGCGGAGACTACTGTTCAATGCTTGCCGCGGCTGGTGCCGGTCGTAGCCCTCCGGCAGCGGCGGCAGAACCCAGGGGTTGTCCTCCCGCACGGGCCGCACCCAGGGGTTGACGTAGATTTCCGTCATTTTTGTGGCTCCTTATCCTTCGCCGCCTTCCTCCTTTCCGCGCCGCGCCAGGTACGCGCCCAGAGCCCCCATGCACAGGAGCATCGCCGCCGCCCCGGCCGTGCGCGGCTCCCCGGTGGGCGGCGGCGTGACCGCGCGCGAAGTCTGCGCCGCGCCTTGCGTGGCGGGGCGCGATGTCGCGCTGGCGGTCGTCGGGCAGAGTGTGGTCGGGCAGAGTGTGGTCGGGCAGAGTGTCGCCGGACGTGTGGTTGTGGTTGGGCAGACGGTGGTAGTCGGGCACTTTGTTGTCGGTGATCGGGTGGTGGTGGTCGCCGCGGTCGATTTTTCCGGGGTAGTCGTGCAATCGGCGGTTGTGCACGCCGAGGTGGCGCGTTCGGTTGTCGCCGGGCAGGTTGACGAGGGTATTATACCAGTGGTCGTGGCGCAAATTGTGGTGTATCCTGCGGTCGTTGTAAATTCTTCCTCCCCGGGGCGCAGGCAGGCGCGCCAGCGGCGCTCCCGGGAGTCCACACCCGAGAACAGCAGCTGGTTCTCCGCCCCGCAGGCCGGGTCCACCCAAATCAGCGGCGGCCCCAGCTCGTTTACCCGCGCGGAGGGGATATCTGTGCGCTCTATTGTCACCTGCGTCTCCCGGGCCGGCAGGCTGGCGCTGCTGAAAATATAGTCCGGCCCCTCGCGCCGCACCGCTATGCCCTGTTCGACAACGGCCAGTTCGGCGTTGCTGCCGTTCGTATCCGTAAAGCGCTGGGCGTAGAGCCCGCTGCTCTCATCATATGTAAGCGCCAGCATCAATGGCTCGCTTTGCAGGAAGCTCGGCACGCGCAAAAATTCCTGTATGCGCAGCGCAATGGCCTCGTAGACGGCCTTCACCTCCGCGTTGGCTCCGCCCGTGAAATAGGCGTTCGCGACGCGACTGTCCGTCAGCACAAAGGCGGCGCTGCGATAGCCCAGCTGGCTCTCCCACAGCAGCAGCTGCGTGGCGGCGTGGGCCGTGGCCTGATCCGCGTTCAGCTGCGCCGCCGTGCGATTGGGATAGCCGAACAGCGCCGCGAGGGCGATGTTCTCCTTTGCCGCGGCGCTCAGGCGCGAGAACATGGGGTCGGCGAGGCTGTAGGCCCGGCGGGTGACGCCCCCCGTATCGAAGATCTCCTGCCCCTTCTGTATGCAGTAGGCGTGCACGCCCGCGTTGCTGTCGGCGAAGAGCATGGCCAGCCCCGCGGGCACGGTGAAGCTCCGCCCCGTGAAGGGGTCGCGCACCTCGAGAGCGCCCACGCTTGCGAAATTGCTGTCGTAGCGCCGCGTGAACACGGCGTGCGCGCCAATCACGGCCTGCGCGCCGATCTGCGCGGCGTCGCTGGGCCGCACCACAGCGGCGAAGGCTCCCGCGCTCACGCAAAGCGCCAGCAGACAGGCGCACAGGATGGCCTTCACGCGCAGCTTTCTGTGCGTAATTTCGTTCTTCAAAGCGGCAACACGCTCCCTCTTTCCATGGGTTGACCTATTGTACCCATGGAAGGGCGCGGGGTCAATGGAAATGGTTGGAAGAAGCCCGGCGGCTCTCTCGAACCGCCGGGCTAATTTTGGTCTGTTGCGTCTTTGGCCCTACTGCTTTTTCTTCTCCTTTTTTTCTCCTATGTAAACAATGAAGTCAGTGTTAAACATAAGAACATCCCCCTTGACCTGCACCGTCATCCAGCTGCCGTCCACCGCAGTGACAACGCCGGCAAGGCGCTGCGTATTGGCACCGGCCATTGTAATCGCACACTCTTTTCCGACGAAATAGCGCAATGACTAGCTCATGAGCTCCACTCCTTTCCGACGTTTCTGCATGCGTGAAATCTGTCTCAATATGGTGTCACGCCTATGCTGATCATAGAGCACAAGAAAGACAATGAAGATGGGTAAAAGTATGATCACCCAACTAGTGAAATCATCCATCGGGACACCTCTTTTCCCGCCTACCCCTGCGCGTAGGCCGCCACCGTGAGCATGAAGTCGCCCAGCTGCGCCCCGAATTCCGGCGCGCCGTCCATAATGAGCCGCCCGGCCTTGGTGGCGTCCATCATGTCGTCGGTGGACATCAGGATGCCCAGGGCGCTGTCCAGGCAGTCGAAGCGCAGGGTGAAGAAGGGCATGGCCCGCTTGTACTCCCCGCGGCCCGCCCGGCTCTTGCCCGCCTTGACGCGGATGTAGGCAGCCACCTCCGGGTGGCCGTCCACGGCCCAGGAGTACACTCTATCCGGGCTTGCGAGCGCCCAGCCGTGGATGCCCTCGTGGCCGTTCTTGTTCAGGCAGGAGATGCCGCTGGAGAGCAGGTAGAAGAAGCACTTCACCAGCAGAACCTTGGTCTCCTCGTCCTCCGGCGGGGCCTTCGCGCCCAGCAGGGCGCTCATTTTCAGCAGCACCTGCATGAAGGCCAGGAACATGGGCAGGTTCTTGATGGCACCCTTCATCTTCGGCAGCGTGGCGGGGCTCATCTTGCCCTTGAAGAAGCCCACAAAGGCGTCAATGCTCTTGAATTGCAGCTCCACCATGGCGTTGGAGGCAACGCTGTCCGCGCAGACCTTCCACTCGCCGTCGTTGACGGTGAAGTGCGTGGCCACCTTGCCCGAGGGCGAATCCGGGTCGAGCGCGCTCACCTGGAAGATGCAGTGCGCCTTCTCGAACTTCTTCGCCAGCGCCGGGATGTCGCCGGCGATCACCTTCACCAGGGGCAGGGCCGCGTTTAAGAATATTTTGTATGCGTAACGGGTATCTTGGTCAATCATAAGAATCTACCTCCTATTGGTTTAATGCCGCTATTCACGGCGGGCCAATGGCTCGCCCTACAGGGATTCCGCCAATGGCGGGGATAAGCGCCATTGGCGCATTCCCTGTAGGGCGTTGCATTGCAGCGCCGCTTTCTATGCCCAAACTAGACTACACCTCGTCCTTCCAGTCGTCGTCCAGCTCGAAGTCCTTCTGCATCACGGCGCGCACGTTGGCGACGATGCCGTTGGAGTCTATTTCCGCCAGGGTCATCAGGTCCTCGTGCAGGCCGATGGTGCTGAAGCTATCCTGCCAGCCCAGGCGCTTGAAGGCGCAGCCCTTGCCGGTGTCGGCAATCACCTCGGCCACCGCGCTGCCGAGGCCGCCGATCACGTTGTGATCCTCCACGGTGATGATGCGGCGGGTATCTGCAATCGCTTTCTGAACAGCCTCGACATCAAGGGGCTTGATGGTGTGCATGTTCAGCACGCGCACGCTCAGGCCGTCGGTGTTCTTGAGGAAGTCCGAGGCCGCCATGGCCTGGAACACGCAGGAGCCGCAGGCGATGACGGTGATGTCGGTGCCGGGGCGCATCTCCAGGGCCTTGCCGAGCTCGAAGCCGTAGTCGCTGCTCTTGTACACCACGCGATCGAAGCCCCGGTTGATGCGAATATAGAAGGGGCCGGGGTTCTCGTAGGCCGCGCGCACGGCGTTGACGGTCTCCATGCCGTCCGCCGGGCAGATGAGCGTCATGTTGGGGAAGCTGCGCTCCACGGCGAAGTCCACGATGGCGTGGTGGGTGCTGCCCGCCTGGCCGAAGCTCGTGCCGCCGTGGGTGGCGATGATCTTCACGGGGATGTTCTGGTAGCAGATGTCCGCGTGGACCTGGTCGGCCCCGCGCAACGCCGCGAATACGCTGAAGGTGCTGCAAAAGGGGATACAGCCCGCCTTGGCGAAGCCCGCCGCCATGCTCATCATGCCCTGCTCGGCGATGCCGACGTTGAAGAACCTGTCGGGGTATTGCTCGCCGAACATGCCGATTTTTGTGGATTTGCCGAGGTCAGCCGTGAGCGCCACGATCTCGGGGTGCTCCGCGCCCAGTTCCACCATGGCCTTGCCGTAATACTCGGCCGTGGCCAGCTTGGTTGAGTCAACCGCTGTGTAGGTAAGTCCCGAAGCCATTTACTTGCCCTCCTTCTGCGCGCGAGCCAATCTCGCTTGGTAGTACTCGGCGAGGCTCTCCTTGCCCGCGTTGTAGGCGTTTTCGTCCATCGCGCCGTAGTGCCACAGGTAGTCGCCCTCGATGGCCTTGATGCCCGCGCCCTTCTTCGTCTTCGCGATGACGGCCACGGGCTTGCCGGTGCCGTTGCCCTTCTTCGCGAATTCGATGGCGTCGTCCAACTCGTCGATGTTCTGCCCGTCCACCTCGATGACATGGAACCCGAAGGCCGCCCATTTGTCCGCCAGAGGCTCCAGCTTCATGACCTCCTCCGTCGGGCCGTCGATCATGCACATGTTTCGATCCACAAAAGTGATCAGGTTCGTCACGCCGAAGTTGGCGGCGCTCATGGCACCCTCCCAGACCTCGCCCTCGTCGCACTCGCCGTCGCCCAGGATGCAGTACGTCCAGTAGTCCTTGCCCAGCACCCGGGCCGCCAGCGCCGTGCCCACGGCGATGCTCAGCCCGTGCCCGAGAGACCCCGTGCTGGCGTCCACGCCCGCGACTTTGTTCGAGTCCAGATGCATCCCCATCATGGAGCCCGTGAGGTTGAAGGTCTTGAGCTGCTCGGGGTCGTTCCAGCCCTTGTCGCAGAGGATGGGCGCCCAGGCGATGCCCGCGTGCCCCTTGCTGAGGATGAGCCGGTCCCTATCGGGCCAGTTCGGGTCGTCGCTGAGGTTCATGTGCCTGTAGTAGAGGATGGTGAGGATGTCCAGGCAGCTCATCCCCCCGCCGATGTGCCCGGAACCCGCCCAATGGGTGGTGTCCAGGCACAGGCCGCGCATTTCGTTGGCCTTGGTCTCCAGCGCGGCCCATTCCTGTTTGGTCAGTGCCATAGTGAATCAGTTCCTTTCGTTTTATCTAAAAAATAATGCAGCAAAAATTAAATAAGTTTGCAGGAACACTGTCCAGAGAAGAGCGGGCAGAACCAGAAATGGAAAGAAATAGGATAGCGGTGGCGGCCAGGTCCGTAAAGCTTTGGTGACTTCAGGGATGACGCTGTAGCCGGGGAACAGCGTGATGCCCTGACTGGTGCTGCTCTTTGTGTAAGCCTCTTTCGCCTGTCCTGCCTCATCGGTGTAGATGTTCGTGACGATCACGTAGCAGGAAGTTGACGTTTGAAGGGTTGACGGATTACCGAGCATCTCCTGCGTGACGAGAACAGTTGCTTTCGCTTCGGTTGCGATGAGTTTATCTTCGAATCCGTCTCCCACTGGGACTTTGACATACCACGCATAACTCAGCGTGCCTTCAATCCCGTTCGGTAATCTTGCCTCGACTTCCAGCTGAAGGTTTTTACCCAGTTGTACATAGGTTTTTTCTACCCTCGCCTGTTTGGTTATATACGGTGCATAGAGGCCTCCTTCTTCTGCCGCCGCGAATGCCATGGGCGCGAGCGCCGCCAGCCCCAGCGCCAGAGCCAGCAGGGTGGCGAGCAGGCGTTTTGTGGTTTTCATGGGGGATCCTCCGTTTCTTTATTGAATCAGCTTCTGAGAATTGCGGGAAGGTTCTCCACCCAAAGGAGTAAATAAGTCAAGACATACATGGACGAATACAAGAGGTTGAGCGGCAGAAATATGGAGAACATGAGGGCCGCCATCAAGCCTCCCGAATCCATATCAGATCGCAGCATTCTCCAGAAATTTGAAAGGACATCTTTAGTGGTAAATAGCACATTGACAAAAGAGTATTCGCTTTCTGTGCTGGCTGTCTGTTCCACGCCCTCTGTACCGATATATGTATTGGTTACAACGACACTGAAATAAAAATCGTAGCCAAACTCATCCCCCGGGTAGAGCAGCTCCCTTTTCATAGGGATGACCAGCTTCGCGCCGGTGGCGATGGGGTCTGCGTCCTCCTCGGGCTCCCAGCCCTCATACCAGGCATAGCTAAGCGACCCATTGCTGCCTTCAGGCAAAACCGCCGCAACCTCCAGGGTGAGCGTCCTGCCGTTGGTCATCAGTACATATGATTTTGGCTGCATTGTAATCACCGGCGTATTTGGGTCAATTGCTGTTGCCCCCGCCCCCGGCGCAAGCAACCCCAGCCCCAGCAGCACAGCCAGCAGGATGGACAACAGACGTTTGGTTGTTTTCATGGGGGTTTCTCCTCCTTATTATTGTGTGGTATGTTCGGCGCTGCAATGCAACGCCCTACGAGTGTTTCGCCAGTGGCGAATAACGCGAACGGTTCAAAACCGCCATTGGCGGAACTCTCGTAGGGCGAGCCATTGGCCCGCCGCGATTGTAGCAACGATATTACCCAAAAATCTCCGGATGCCTCCCCGCCATAACCTTGAACGCCTCATCAGCAATCTCAAACGTGAGGCTGAAATCCTCGTCGCTCATCGCGTAGCAGATGAAGTGGTTGTGGTGTCCCGTGATGAAAATCCCCCGGGAGACCATCTCCGCCACCCACTCCTGGTGGAGGAAGAGGCTGTCGTCGTTGGCCACGCGCAGGTAAAACAGCGCGGGCTCGCCGGTCACCACCAGGTCGAAGCCGTTGTTGGCGGCGGCGGCCTTGAGGCCCCCGGTGACCTTGAGCGCCTTTTCGCGCAGGATTTTGGGCAGGTCGAGCGCGCGCATCTTGTTGATGTTGGCGATGCCCGCCGCGAAGGGCACGGCGCTCATCCAATAGGAGCCGGTGTAGCTCAGGGAGCTCATGGCGCTCTTGAACTCCTCCTTGCCGCACAGCGCGCTCACGTTCCAGCCGTTGGCGATGGCCTTGCAGAAGCAGATGAGGTCGGCCTCGAAGCCGTAGAAGGCGTCCGACCCGGCTAATGAAAGCCGGAAGCCGCAGCGCACGTCGTCGATGATCAGCACGATGCCGTGCTTGGTGCACAGCTCCCGGATTTTCTTCCAGTAGCCCTCGGCGGGCAGGGAGTTATCCAGGTAGTTGCCGTGCATGTAGGGCGTGGAGATGAAGGCCGCGATGTCGTCCCCCTGCTCCGCGATCACCCGCTCGAAGGCGGCCGCGTCGTTCCAGGGGATGTAAATATTGTTCTCCACGTCGCCGGGCGCCACGCCGGGGTAGTCGATCTTCTGCGTCCAAGGGGCCACCCCGTGGTAGAACCCGCTCACGAAGACGATCTTCTTTTTGCGGGTATGCGCCCGCGCGCACATGACGGCGGCGGTGGTGGTGTCGCCGCCGTTTTTGGCGAAGAAGGCCCAGTCGGCGCTCTTCACGGTGTCCACCATCAGCTCCGCCAGCTCCACCATCTTGTAGCTGGGCGAGGTGACGCAGTTGCCGATCTTCATCTGCGCGGCGGCGGCGGCGTCCACGTCCGGGTCGTTGTAGCCCAGCACGTTCGGCCCGTAGGCGCACATGTAGTCGATGTACCGGTTGCCGTCCACGTCCCAGAAGTAGGCGCCCTGGGCCCTGTCGCCCAGCAGGGGCCATTGCGTCACGGGGATAAAGTTGCCCTCCGCCGGGCCGAGATGCCCGTAAACGCCGGAGGGGATGACCTTCACCGCGCGGTCGAACCAAGCCCGGCTTTTTTCGTGCTTATAGATTTCCATGGGGTTCCTCCTTGTGTTGTTTTTTATATAGCCTAAGCCTTCTTGTATGCCCTGAAATAATCGATGACAAATTCCTTCGGGAAGGGGACATCCGGGTTGTACGGCGCTGTCCAGTACGTCGGATCCTCCGACATGTACATGGATAAGATGATGTACGCATTGTGCTGCGGGGCCTTGTCTATTTGATGCACCAGCATGTTGTCGGCATAATATTTCACGGAAGACTCGTCCCATTCCAGCGCGTAGATGTGGAACCCCCCCGTTGTATCGAAGCCCATCCTCGCTTCCTTGCCGGTCGAATCCAAAGAACCGTCGCCTTTCCCCGCATCGAGATGCAAGGCATGGTGATTCGTGGCTGGCGACCGCCCCAGTTGTTCGAAAATATCGATTTCCTCATATGGCGTCCCTTCGGCGTTCATGGTCCAGAACGCGGTATGAATACCGCCGCCGGTTTGGCTCTTGGCGCGGATTTCAAAGTAGCCGTACTGTTGCGCGAATTTGCCATTCGTATGAATTCCGGATACATATAAACCGTCGCTGTCGCGCCACATCTCGCTGTCGCGGTCGATGCGCAGCACAAGGCTGCCGTCCCTGAAGGAATGCGCCGCGTCGACCGGGCCCCCCGGCTTTCCTTCGTGCATGTAGCAGGGGTGCCATATGTCC
>WRDW01000035.1 GCA_009779995.1 Oscillospiraceae bacterium
AGTAGACAACTGTGCACGCGCTGACGCACTCTTCGCCTTTCATTACCCGAAACGCGAATCTGTTTCTTTTAAGGGCAAAATAACGCACTTCGAACCCGGCGGGAATCCTTTCGCGCCAACCGGCATGTTGCGCGAAGGCTTCTCTGTTCAGCCGGTGGTTCAGCCGGAACCCTCTTTCCTTCACCAGGTCGCTAAACCTGTTTTCCAGCTTCGTTTCCCAGCCCAGCGAGTACAAATTTAGAACCATGTCTTTTTTTGCGGGCAAACGGGCGCGCTGCTTGGCAATCCATTCGAATAGCGCATCATCGCTTTTGCCATAAGAAGCATCGCCCCAAAGATGAACCCAATCCGTCCCGAGAAGCAGGATATTCGGATTTTCCGCGTCGTCGGCGAATACCGGGCATTTGTAGGGACCGAAGCCGTTTTCTCCATGATAGGCGTATTGCAGTTCCAAGGCGAATTGCAGCTCCAACGGGGTTTGGCCCGTGTAGCGCGGGAGCAATTTTTCGATTTGTCCTTTGGATAACTTGATCATCTAAATCACCCGCACCCCGCCATGCGCCCGCACCTGCAGCACATGGCAGCTGCCTGTGCCGAACACAGCCTCCATCGCCGCCCTGTACTCCTCCAGCATGTCCAGCGGCACGAAGGCCTGCATCGTGCCCGCGAAGCCGCCGCCGTGCACCCGCCACGCCCCGCGTTGGCCCAGCACGTTTTCGCTCAGGGCCAAGGCGAGTGACACGGGCTGCTCGCGGGTCATCCCGCCGGTGAAAATATTCTGGTTATACATGAACGAGCTGCGCCCGCTCTCCTTGATGAGCTGCAAAAAAGCATCGAAGTCGCCGCGCGCAAGGGCCGCCGCCTGGGCGTCCACGCGCTCGTTCTCGGCGAAGAAGTGCAATGCCCGAAGGACGGCCCTGTCGCCGCACTGTGCGCGAACTATGGGCAGGTTCTCAAGCAGGGCTTGCCTTGATGTCTCACGCAGAACCTGTTTCCCCAGGGCCTCGGCTACACTCTCCATCTCGCCGCGCACGGCGGCGTAGTCGCCGGTCAGGTCGGCGTGGGAGCCGCCGGTGTCCACGATGCACAGCGTGTGATCGCTCTTTGCGAAGTCGAAGTCTAGCTTGGTCAATACAGGGTGGGCCGTGTCGGCGAAGTCGATGGCTACAAAGCCGCCCACGGCGCTGGCGGTCTGGTCCATCAGGCCGCAGGGCTTGCCAACGAACACGTTCTCTGCGTACTGCGCGATCTGCGCCAGCTCCAATGGCAATATTTTCGCGTCGTTATAGAAATGGTTGAGGATCGTCCCGATCAGCACCCCGAAGGCCGCCGAGCTGGAGAGCCCCGAGCCGCCCAGCACGTCCGAGGCCGTGGCGGCGTCGAAGCCGCCTATGGAGAACCCGCGCTGCGCAAAGCCCGCGCAGATCCCCCGTATCATGGCGTTGGAGTGCCCGGTCTCGGCCTCCACCGGGGTGAGAGTGGTCAAGTCGACGTCGTTCGGCCTGTACCCGGCGGAATTTACGCGCACACGGGCCTGTCCTGTTTTGGCGGCAACGCCCAGTATGTCCAGGTTCACCCCGGCGGCGAGGACCTTGCCGTGGTTGTGGTCGGTGTGGTTTCCGCCGATCTCGCTGCGCCCCGGCGCGCTGAACACGGCCACGTCTTTTGCGTCCGGCGAGAAGTGTACAGCGAACTGCGCCGCGATGCCCGCCAGGCGCCGGGCCTGTTTGGACGCGTCATCGCCGTAAATTTTTTCAAGCGCGGGGAGATACGCCCCGGTTTGCAGGCCTGCCTGAAGTTGTTCGAGTGATAGCATGATGCGCCCTCTCATGGTTTGGTTTTCTTCCCCGTCGCGGCGTTGATCCCCAGCACCGAAATCCCGGACAGTGCAAATATTATGATTAAAGGCACGATGAAAGGGATGGACAGCGGCTGGAAGGTGTTATGGCCGAGGATCGTATAGGAGATCAGCTTGGGCAAAAAGCCCAGCAGGGAGATCAGCGCGTAATCAGCGAAATCGAAGCGCATGGAGCCGTAGATCTGGCTGACGGAGTTCACGGGGAAATAGGGCGTCAGCCGGAACAGGAACAGCAGCCAGGGCTTGCTCCTGTTGTCGTTTTCCAGAAAAACCCGGATGGAGGGGCTGCGCCCCAGCACCTTGCGCGTGCGCCCGCCGCCCCGCAGCCGCCCGATCCAATAGCGGCTGCTCACCAGGATGACAAGGCCCGTGAAATTCATCGCGAAGCTCATGGTCATGGGCAGCACCGCGCCGGTGATGAAGCACATCACAGAGATGGGCACGAAGGGCACCAGGCTCTTGACGATGTAGAGCAGCAGCACCGCCAGGGCAATCAGCTCCCGCCCGGGCAGGCCGAGCACGTAGTCCTCCAGCGCCTCCAGGCGGTGCGTATATTCCCCATACCAGGCCTGCAGCTGCGGGGAGTTCATGAAGAACAGCAGTGCGACGAGCACCCCGGCAGCGATAAGCAGCAGCACGCCGATCAGGTTGACCAGCGAATGCCTGCGTCTCTCTTTTGCGGGCGCGCCGCGCGCGGGCCTTGCGGATTGCTTGTTCATGCTCTTATTCTATCCTATTTTCGCCGGGCAGTCAAGGGCGTTTTACGAAATTATCTTGACTTTGGAATCATGCCCGGGGTATAATAGGTCAACGTTTATCAATAGCCGAAAGGAAATCATCATGCCAGAAGAAAACATCCTGCGCGGCGTACCGAAAGCGCACTACGGCGCGTTCGGCGGGGTTACGCCCTTCCCCATCTGCCTGAAGGCTGTTTCAGATTATCTCGGCGACGAGCTGGACTACGCCTACGCCATCGCGGCCTGCGGCGGTGCGTTCCGCTTCGCGTGGAACACCGCCGAATGGGACGGCGGCAACGTGGACATCATGCTGGCCTACGAGGACGCCGAATTGCCCTTTCGCTATGGCATCACAGCGCTGGGGCGGGCGTTTAAGATGCTGTGGCGCGAGGAAAATATTCGGCGCCATCCCGGAGCAGGCACGAAAGAGGACTTCAAGGCCTTCATCGTGGAGCAGATCGACTTGGGCCGCCCCGTGATTGCCCTTGGCCCCATAGGCCCCGGCGAGGCTGGCATTCTCACCGGCTACCGGGATGGCGGCGACACCCTGCTGGGCTGGAGCGTGTTCCAGGACTGGGAGAAGCTCGACCTCCACGAGGAGGGCTATTTCATCACGGATAAATACTGGGAAGAGGGCCGCGATTTCCACGGCGTGATGGCCCTTGGGGATATGCAAGCGCCGCGCTGGAGCATTGCGCAAATCCTGCCCATCGCAATCGCCGCGCTGGAAGGCCGCCAGGAGGGCAGCCACGCAAAGGGCGTCGCCGCGTATGACGCATGGAAGCAGGCGATTCTGGGCGCTGACAAGAGCGATCTCAAGAAGGACTGCGAGGGCATGAACCTGGTGATGATGTGCCAGGGCGACGCGACGGACTGCCTCGTGGACGGACGCGGCCAGGCAAGAGAATACTTCAAGGCCCTTGCCGAAGAGCACCCGGAGCAGCCTCTCTACGGAGAGATCGCGGAGCAGTTCGGCATCGTGGCGGATACGATCCATCACAGGATATACAAAATCCTGCGCGGCTATCATCGCGGGAAGAAGCAGGTCAAGGCCCTGAAAAAACTGAACAATCGCAAAAAAATCGCGCAGTGCATCGACGAAATGAAGGACGCCGACGTAAAAGCCCTCGCGCTGATGAAAGAGCTGCTTGCCAAATTATAATAAAGCTCTATGAAAGCATGGAAGGAATAGAATCATGTATAGACGAGTCGCCATTCTCGGTATAGACGGCATGGGCAAATTCAACGTTAAAGCCGATACGCCCCATATGGACGAGCTCTTCGCCAACGGCGCTGTGACCTACGATGCCGTGACCTCCATCCCCACCATCAGCGGGGAGTGCTGGGGCTCCATGCTGCACGGCGTGGGGCCCAAAGCCCACGGCATCACCAACGCCGTGGCTTCAAAAGAAACTTTCGACCCCAACTCGCCCTACCCCTCCATTTTTCGCGTGATACGCGAGGCTCTGCCGGAGGCCGCATTGGCCGCGTTCAGCCACTGGAACCCCATCAACACGGGCATCATCGAGAATAATCTTGATGTCCACAAAGATCATGTGGGCAATGACAGTGCGCTCTGCGAAAAAATCCTGGCCTATCTGGACGCCAGCGATCCAACGCTGCTGTTCGTGCAGTTCGACGAGGTGGACGGCGCGGGCCACAAGTTCGGCTACGGCGCGAAGCTCTTCCTGGAGAAGATTACCGAGATCGACGCCCTGATAGGCCGGATTGTAGCGAAGTATCAGGATATGGGCCGGGCCGAAGACACCCTGTTCATCGTCAGCGCCGACCACGGCGGCAACCGCCGCCACGGCCACGGCGGCAGGAGCCGGGGCGAGAAGCTGATTTTCATAGGCATCGCCGGCAAAACAGTGAAGTCAGGCACGATAGCCAAAATGAACGTGCGAGACATCCCGGCCATCGCGGCCGCCGCCCTGGGGCTTGAAGCGCCGGAGAGCTGGACGGGGAAGCTGCCGGAGGGAATTTTTTGATTTTTAAAATTTGACATCCACGCCCATCTGTGTTATAATAAATTATTGAGGTTCAAAACGTTTCACTCTTGAGGAGGAACCGGCCCATGGTGCGCAGCATGACGGGCTTTGGCCGCGCGGAGGTGCTTACAGAACAATACAAGGCCACCTGCGAGGTCAAGAGCGTCAACCACCGCTACTTCGAGTTCTCGGCCCGCGCGCCGCGCAGCTGCGGCTTTTTGGAGGAGCGGCTCAAACGCTTTTTCCAGGAGCGCGTCTCCCGGGGGAAGATCGAGTGCTACGTCTCCCTGGAGTTCCTCGGCGACAGCGAGATTGAGGTCAAGCTCAATGGGCCGCTGCTGGCCGGATACCTGGAAGCCTTCAAGCAGGCGAAGCAGGTCGCCATGGAGCAGCGCTACGGCGGCATCGACAGCGATTTGGCCTTCAGCGACCTGCTGCGCGTGCCGGACCTGTTCCAGACGGCCAAGCGCTCCGTGGACGAGGAGGCCGTGTGGGCCGTTGTCGCCCAGGCCGCCGGGGAGGCCTGCGATAAATTCATCGCCATGCGCGAGGCCGAGGGCCGGCGTCTACAAGACGATATTTTAGCGCGCGCGGACGACATCCTGCGCCATGTGGCCTTCATCGAGGAGCGCTCGCCTCAGACCGTGCTGGAATACAACGAAAAACTCCTCTCTCGCATGAAAGAACTTCTTGAAAGCGCGACTATCGACGAGCAGCGCCTGCTGACCGAAGCGGCAATTTTCGCCGACAAAATCGCCGTTGCCGAAGAAACAGTACGTTTGCGCTCGCATCTACAGCAGATGGCGGAGTTCTTCACCCTGCCCGAGGCCGTAGGCCGCAAGATGGACTTCCTGGTGCAGGAGATCAACCGCGAGGCCAACACCATCGGCTCGAAGGCCAGCGACATCGAAATTGCCCGCCGCGTGGTGGAAATCAAGTCAAACGTGGAGAAGATACGCGAACAGGTGCAGAATATAGAGTAGGCCTTGTTTTAGTTAGCGGCGGGCCAAAGGCTCGCCCTACAGGGATACGGCCCGAGGCCGGGGATTCTGTAGCCAACACTATGCGCGATATTAAGGGCCTTTGGCCCATTCCCTGTAGGGCGTTGCTTTGCAGCGCCGAATGCAAAAGTAGGAGTTAGTCAATGCAGCTATGCAACGTCGGCTTCGGCAACATGCTCAACGCCTCGCGTATTTTGGGCGTGTTCGGGCCGGATTCCCAGCCGGTGCGGCGCATGACCCAGGAGGCCAAGGCGGGGGGGATGCTCATTGATGTCAGCCAGGGGCGCAAAACCCGCGCCGTGCTGCTCATGGACAGCGGCCACGTGGTGCTCAGCTATCTGCAGCCGGAGACCATCTCGGCCCGTCTGGGCAACGAAAACGTGAAGGAGGAAGCGCATGCACAGGAGTGAACAGGGACTGCTCGTCGTGCTGTCCGGGCCGTCGGGCTCGGGAAAGGATACGGTGCTCGGTGAGCTGGGCGAAACGGTGGACGACCTGGAGCTGTCCGTGTCGCTCACCTCGCGGGAGCGCAGGCCCTGGGAGTTCGACGGCACGCATTATTATTTCGTCACCCGGGAATACTTCGAGGAGAAATTACGCGCGGGCGAGATTCTGGAACACACGCAATATGTGAATGGGCATTACTACGGTACGCCCAAAGGTCCTGTCGACGAATGGCTGGCCCTGGGAAAAACAGTTATACTAAAGATCGAAGTGGAGGGCGCGGCGCGCATCCGGGCCATCTACCCGGACTGCGTAAGCGTCTTCCTGCTGCCGCCCTCCCTGGAGGCGCTGGAGCGGCGGCTGTTCGGCCGGGAATCGGAGAACGCAGCCGACATCGCCAGGCGCACGGAGATCGCGAGACGCGAGATCGCCCGGGCGGGCGATTACGACTATGTCATTCTCAACGACGTGCTGGACTGCGCCGTGGACGACTTGCGCGCCGTCTTGCGCGCGGAGCGCCGGCGCGCAGCCCGCCGGATAAAATTGATAGAAGAGGTATTGAAATCATGCTGAATGTTGACGTGCGGCCTGTTTTAGGCAGGCATACGAGCCGCTATTCCCTGGTGACCGCCGTGGCCAAGCACGCGCGCGACCTGGTGGAGGACGCCGAGGGGGACCACCGCACCCTGCTGGGCAAGCCGGTGACGCTCTCCCTCAACGACTTCCTGGATAAGCGCTACGCCGTGCTGGAGCCGGAAGAAATCCGTGACATCTGACCCCGCTTACTGCGCCGTCGCGGTGGAGAAGACTGCATTCAGTTACGACCAGCCGTTCCACTATAGCATCCCGCCTGCGCTTGCGGGGCGCGCCGCGCCCGGCTGCCGGGTGGTTGTTCCATTTGGAGGCGGCAAGCCCCGCCTGGGCGTCGTCCTCTCCCTGGAAGATGTCCCGCCCGGCACCCCGCAGGTCAAACCGATTTCGCGCCTGTTGGACGATACCCCCCTGCTGCCTCTTGATCTCGTCGAGCTCATCCCCCTGCTGAAGGAGCGCTGCTTCTGCACGCTCTACGAGGCCTACCGGGCCATGGTGCCCGTGGGCCTGCGCCACGAGATGCACGTGCTCTACAGCGCCCTGGAGCCCAAAGATGCCCCGCCGGAAGAACTGCTCGACACAGATGAGCGCTTTTTGCTGGAGCAATTGCGCAAAACCAGGGCGCGCGGCGCGTTTATACGCAGGGAGGCGTTGCTAAAAAAATGCGGCCTGCCGCAGGATTCCCCCCTGCCAGAAAGCCTTGCGGAACGCGGCTACCTCCTGCGTCACACGGACGCGCTGCAAAACGCGGGCAATATGACCGAGCGCGTCTACGGCGTTAATGACGAAGAAACGCCCGAGGGGCTCAGTGTGAAGCAGGCCGAGGTTTTTGACTTTCTGCGGCAAAACGGCGCGGCCAGCGCGAAGGAGCTGTGCGGATATCTGGGCGTCTCTCCGGCTGTGATACAGGCACTGGTGAAGAAGGGCGTTGTTGTAGGCACAGATGATGTAGGGGCGGCATTCTTGCCGCCCGGACATAACACCAGCAATGCGCCCACGCAAAACGCTGCCGATTTATACACGCAAAACGCTATGCGTTCGGGCGGCAAGAAGCCTCCCTCCGGTCGTGTCGCCATACGGCGAGCCCCTACAGACCCCATACTTCTCACCGCCGACCAGCAGCTCGCATTCAAGCATTTGAGTAACCCAACAAAGCCCTGCGCCCTTCTCTTCGGCGTCACGGGCTCGGGCAAGACGAATGTGTATCTCAGGCTCATCGACGAAACCCTCGCCAGGGGCAAATCTGTCATTGTCCTCGTGCCGGAAATCGCCCTCACCCCGCAGATGCTCGCGATCTTCACCCGGCGCTACGGCAATGACGTCGCCCTGTTCCACAGCGCGCTTTCGGTCGGGGAACGCACGGATAGCTGGAAACGGGCGCGAGGCGGCCGGGCGAAGATCGTTCTGGGCACACGCAGCGCTGTGTTCGCGCCTCTGCAAAACATAGGCCTGATCGTCATGGACGAGGAGCACGAGCACACGTATAAATCAGAGCAATCCCCAAGATTTCACGCCCGCGATATTGCGAGATTGCGCGCGGCAAAGCACAGTGCGCTGCTGCTGCTCTGTTCGGCCACGCCCAGTTTGGAGAGCTATGCCAACGCCCTGAAAGGCCGCTGGCAGCTGGAGACCCTCCCGAAGCGCTACGGCGCGGCCACGCTGCCGGAGGTGCGCGCGGTGGACAGCTGGGGCGGGAAATTCCTGCTGGGCCGGGAGCTACGGGACGCCCTGGAGCAGACGCTCCTGGAGGGCCGCCAGGCCATCCTGCTGATGAACCGGCGGGGTTACCACACCTTCCTGGCCTGCGAGAGCTGCCGCCATGTGCTGCAGTGCCCCCAGTGCAGCATCTCCCTGGCCTATCATCTGGCGGGGGAGCGCCTGCTTTGCCACTACTGCGGCTATAGCACGCGCGTGATTGACGCCTGCCCGGAATGCGGCAAGCCCGCGATACGCTTCGGCGGCGCGGGCACGCAAAAGCTGGAGGACGAGCTGGCCCAGCTGTTTCCGGAGGCGAAAATCGCCCGCATGGACGCCGACTCCGCCGCCCCCAAGCGTGCCCGGGAGGACATTTTACGTCGCTTCGCTGCGCATGATTATGACATCTTAATTGGCACGCAGATGGTGGCCAAGGGCCTGGATTTCGAGAACGTTACCCTGGTGGGCGTGGTCAGCATTGACCAGCAATTATATCTTGACGACTATCGAAGCCTGGAGCGCAGCTTTAGCCTGTTGACACAGGTGGTTGGAAGGGCGGGGAGGGGAAAACACCCCGGCTTGGCCCTGGTGCAGACCATCAACCCGCACAACGAGATCATCCAACTGGCCGCCAGGCAGGATTACCCGGCCTTTTTCGCGGGCGAGATCAAAATGCGCAGGCTGATGACCTACCCGCCCTACTGCGACCTGTGCCTGCTGGGCGTCACGGGGGAAAACGAGCAGCTGGTGAAATCCGGCGCGAAAATCTTGTTGGAGCTGCTGCGCGGCCTGACGCAGGGGGAATACAAAGACGTAAAAGTCATCGCACTGGGCCCCATGCCCGCGCGTGTGGGCAAGGTCAGCGGCAAGTTTCGCTGGCGGCTGCTGCTCAAGTGCGCGAATAGGGCGAGAACCCGCGCGCTCATCGCGCAGATTCTCATCGCCTTCGGGAAAGACACTAGATTTTCAGGTGTGAGCGCCTATGCCGATATGAACCCGAATACAATTGACAGTTGACAGTTGATAGTTGACAATTCGTGAGTTTTTAGCTATCATAATAACTGTCAACTGTCAACTGTCAACTGTCAACTATCAACTGTCAAACTGGAGGAGCCATGGCCATCCGAAAGATCGTCAAGGGGGGAGACGCCACCCTGCAAAAGAAGAGCCGCGCGGTGGAGAAATTCGACGAGCGGCTGTGGCAGCTGCTGGACGACCTGGCTCAGACCATGCACGAGGCCAACGGCTGCGGCCTGGCCGCCGTGCAGGTGGGCGTGCTGCGCCGCGCCTTCGTCATCGATACCGGCGACGGCGTGCTGGAGCTGGTCAACCCCGAGGTCATCGGCAGGGAGGGCATACAGCGCGAGCAGGAGGGCTGCCTGTCCTTCCCCGGCGAATACGGCGTCACCATTCGCCCGGCGATCGTCAAGCTGAAGGCCCAGAACAGAAACGGCAAGTGGTGTTTTTACAAGGCCGACGGCCTGAAAGCCCGCGCGTTCTGCCACGAGTGCGACCACCTGGATGGGGTGGTGTTCAAGGATCGATGGATAAAAGAAATGTAAAATTAGAAATGAGAGATGCAAAACGCATTTGCAAATGCGTATGCAGAAATAGGAGCATGATTTATGCGCGTTGTCTTCATGGGCACACCTGCCTTCGCCGTGCCCTGCCTGGAGCGCCTGGCTGCCGACGGCCACGACATTCCCGCCGTGTTCTGCCAGCCGGATAGGCCCCAGGGCCGCAGGATGCAGCTTGCCCCGCCGCCGGTGAAGCAGGCCGCCTTGGCGCATGGGCTGCCCGTGATGCAACCGGAGAAGCTGCGCCGCAACCCGGAGATGCTTGCCCTGCTGCGCTCGCTTGCCCCGGAGCTGATCGTCGTGGTGGCCTACGGCCAAATCCTGCCGCAGGCGCTGCTGGATATTCCAAAACATGGCTGTATCAACGTGCACGCTTCACTTTTACCAAAATACAGGGGGGCCGCGCCCATCCAATGGGCTATTTTGAACGGCGAGACCGAGACCGGCGTCACCACCATGCAGATGGACGCGGGCATCGACACCGGCGACATACTTTTGCAGGCAAAAACCCCCATCCCGGAGGACATGAACGCGGGTGAATTGCACGATGTATTGAGCGCGCTCGGCGCGCAGGTGCTGTCTGACACGATAAATCTGCTCGGGCAGGGCAAATTAGTACCACAGAAGCAAGATAATACGCAGGCGACGCACGCGCCCATGCTCTCCAAGGAGCTTTCGCCGCTGGATTTCGCCAAACCGGCGCAAGAGCTGCACAACCGGGTGCGCGGCCTCAATCCCTGGCCGGGCGCTTCCATGGAGTTCCATGAAAGGCTGCTGAAAGTCCACAAAACACGTGTGGCGGAGCAGGGCGGCTCGCCCCTGTGCGTCCCCTGCGGCGATGGGAAATTCCTGGAGCTGCTCACCGTGCAGGCCGAGGGAAAAAAAGCAATGGCGGCTGAAGAATATATACGAGGCATAAGGAGGAAATGACATGCCCGGCTACTATTTGGGAATAGACGAATATTTCCTGCTGTTCATCATCCCGGCGATGATCTTTTCGCTGGTGATGCAGATCATGGTGAAGAGCGCCTACAGGAAGCAGTCGCGGGTAGGCAACGCCCGGGGGATCACCGGGGCCGTGGCCGCGCAGATGGTGCTCGACGAGGGCGGCGCGCAGGGCGTGCGCATCGAGATGACGCGCGGCAGGCTCAGCGACCACTACGACCCGCGGACGAACACGATTCGCCTGTCCGAGGGGGTTTACAGCGCGGCCAGCGTGGCCGCCGTGGGCATCGCGGCGCACGAGGCCGGGCACGCCGTCCAGCACGCGCGGAAATACGCGCCCATCAAGGTGCGCAACGCGATTTTGCCCGTGTGCAACATCGGCTCCATGGCTGCCGTGCCGCTGATGGTCCTGGGCTTCATGCTCGATTTCTGGGGCCTGGTGACGCTGGGCCTCGCGCTCTACGCCCTCATCGCCCTGTTCCAGCTGGTGACGCTGCCGGTGGAGTTCAACGCCAGCCGCCGCGCGCTGCGGGCCATCGAGGGGCAGAATATGCTCCGGGACGCCGAACTCGCCGGTGCGAGGAAGGTCCTCACCGCCGCCGCCATGACCTACGTGGCCGCGCTGGTGGTCTCCCTGGCGAATTTGCTTCGGTTTATGCTGCGGTTCAGACGGAGGAGATAATGCCATCACCCCCACGCGCCCTCGCCGCGCAGGTACTCATAAAGTGCGAAAAATCCCGGTCCTACGCCAACCTGGCCCTGGACGCCGCGCTGGGGCGTGAGCGGCTTTCCGCGCCGGACGCCGCGCTGTGCGCCGCCTTGGTCTATGGCGTCAGCGAGCGCCGCCGCACCTTGGACTACCAGCTGGACAGCCTGCTGCAAAAGCCATTGTCCCAATTGCCCGCCGAAGTACGCGCGGCCCTGCGCCTGGGGCTGTACCAGTTGTTTTTCATGGAGCGCGTCCCCGCCCACGCGGCGATATACGAGAGCGTGGAGCTCGCCAAGGCCGCGCAGGAATCCCGCCACCTGGCCCCCCTGGTGAACGCCGTGCTGAGACGCGCGCAGAAAAGGGGCCTGGTTCTGCCCGAGGGCGACGAGACCCAAGCCCTGAGCATACGCTACAGCTGCCCGGAATGGCTTGTGCAGCTTTGGCGCGAGAGTTATCCCGGCGACTACATACAATTGCTGGAGCACTCCTTCGGCCCGGGCGATACGACCCTGCGGGTCAACACGACGAAGATTGCAACGCAGGCCTTCGCCGAAAGGCTCGACGCGCAGCCTGTGGAGGGCCTGCCGGGCGCGCTGCGCCTCCCTCCGCGGCGGGCCTGCGATGCGAAGGCGGGGGAGGGGAGTATCTCGGGGCTGCCCGGCTATGCCGAGGGCCTGTTTCATGTTCAAGATGCTGCGGCGCAATTGTGCTGCCAGATGCTTGATCCCCAGCCCGGCGAGCTCGTGCTGGATCTCTGCGCCGCGCCGGGCGGCAAAAGCTTCACCTGCGCCGAATTGATGCGAAATCAGGGGCGGGTGATCGCCCTCGACCTGCACGCCCACCGGGTGAAGCTCATCGAACAGGGCGCGGCCAGGCTGGGGCTCGCCTGCATCGAGGCCATGCGGGGCGACGCCCGGCAAATGGACAGGCTTTTCCGGGGGAAAGCGCAGCGCGTGCTGTGCGACGTACCCTGCTCGGGGCTGGGAACGATCCAAAAAAAACCCGACATCCGGGAGAAAAGCGCTAAGGAACTTGACAAGCTGCCCGAAATGCAGTATGATATACTATGCGGGGGACTGCGGTGCCTCGCGCCCGGCGGCACGCTGGTCTACGCCACGTGTACCCTAAACCCGGCGGAGAACGAGGCCGTGTGCGAGCGCTTCCTCACGCAGCACCCGGATTTTCGCGCCGAGTACCGCACACTGATGCCCCATATCGACGGCACGGACGGCTTTTTCATCGCGAGGTTTTACCAATGACTGACCTACGCTCCCTCTGCCCCGAAGAGCTCCGCTCGGCTCTCGCACCATTGTGTCTGCACGATTACAGAACAAGGCAAATCTTCGATTGGCTGCAGCGCCGGGGCGTGCAAGCTGTCCAAGAGATGACAAACCTTCCCAAAGAGCTGCGCGCGCAGTTGGAGCAAGAATGCTTTATCTCATCCTGTGAAATGATCAAAAAGCAGGAATCAAGCAGCGTCGCGCGAAAGTACCTGTTTCGCCTGCGTGACGGCGAGACGATTGAGAGCGTCGCGATGCGCTACAGCTATGGCTGGTCGGTGTGTGTATCCAGCCAGGCGGGCTGCAGGATGGCCTGCGCCTTCTGCGCCAGCGGCCAGCAGGGCTTTTCGCGCGATCTGCTGCCCGGTGAGATGCTCGCGCAGGTGCAGGCGGCGCAAAATGACCTGGGCGAGGCGATCTCCCATATAGTGCTCATGGGCATGGGAGAACCCCTGGACAACTATGAAAACACAGTGAAGTTCCTGCGCCTGGCCACGCACCCGGAGGGCCTGCACATCGGCCAGCGCAAGATTTCGATTTCAACCTGCGGGCTTGTGCCCCAGATAGACATGCTCGCAAATGAGCGCCTTGGCGTAACGCTTTCGATTTCGCTCCACGCGCCCAATGACGCGCTTCGCACCAGGCTTATGCCTATAAACAAGGCGTATCCAATGGCTGAACTTTTGGCTTCCTGTAAGCGCTACGCAAAAAATACAGGACGTCGCATCTCGCTTGAGTACGCGCTTTTTCGCGATGTCAATGACAGCCCGGAACATGCGCGTGAACTGGTCGGCAGGCTCAAGGGGCTGCTCTGCCATGTGAATTTGATCCCGGCCAATGCCGTGCCCGAACTGGGATTTCAACGAAGCAGACCCGAACAGGTGCGCGTTTTCCAAAGTACACTGGAGCAGTGCGGCCTGGCCGTCACCGTGCGCCGCAGTTTGGGCGGAGACATCGACGCCGCCTGCGGGCAGCTTAGAAAGAGAGGCATTCCATGCGAATAGCCGCGAAAACCGATGTGGGGCGCTTGCGCCTGGTCAACGAGGACTGCTACAGCGTGGGCGAGCTGCCCGGCGGCTTCGTCTGGGCGGTGATCTGCGACGGCATGGGCGGCGCCGTGGGCGGGGACGTGGCCAGCCAGAGCGCCGTGCGGCTGATCTCGGAAGCCGTGACGTCCTCGTTCCAGGAGCACATGAGCAGCCGCTCGGTGAAAAATTTGCTTGTCACGGCCCTGGATAACGCCAATACCTGGGTGTTCGACCTCTCGCAGGCCAACGAGGACCTCGCGGGCATGGGCACCACGGTGGTGGCCGCCATCGTGAATGGAAACAGGGCCTGCATCGCCCACGCCGGCGACAGCCGGGCCTACCTGCTTGCCGGGGACGAGCCGCTGCAGCTGACAAAAGACCATTCAGTTGTCCAGGTGATGGTGGATACCGGGCAGATCACCGAGGACGAGGCCAAGCACCACCCGCGCAAAAACCTGATCACGCGGGTGCTGGGGGTGGGGGAATCCCTGGACGCGGACTACTGCGAGGAGGAGCTGCCCCCGGACAGCGTCCTGCTGCTGTGCACGGACGGCCTGACCAACTGCGTGGAGCCGGAGGAATTCCCCGCCCTTTTGGCGCAGTGCGGCTTCGCGAGCTTTGCCGAGAGCCTGGTATCCTTGGCCAACCGGCGCGGCGGCCAGGACAACATCACCGTGGTGGCGATAGAGATTTAATGCTGAATGCTTAATTCTTAATGCTGAATTGCCTTAACGCGCAACTGCTTTGCATCAAATAATTAAGCATTTAGCATTCAGAATTAAGCATTACACTGAAAGGGTGTTCTGATATGGATTACTACGTGGGAAAAATCCTCGACGGGCGCTATGAAATCCAGGAGGTCCTGGGCGTGGGCGGCATGGCCGTGGTCTACCGGGCCTACGACAACATCGACGACCGCCCCGTGGCCGTGAAGATCCTCAAGGAGGAATATCTCGCCAACGAGGAGTTCCGCCGGCGCTTCAAGAACGAGAGCAAGGCCATCGCCATGCTCTCGCACCCCAACATTGTGAAGGTCTACGACGTGAGCTACGGCGAGCGCCTGCAATACATCGTGATGGAGTACGTGGAGGGCATCACCCTCAAGGAGTACATCGAGCAGCGGCGCGTCATCCCATGGAAGGAGGCCGTGCACTTCCTTACCCAGATATTGCGCGCGCTCCAGCACGCGCACGACCGGGGGGTCGTTCATAGAGATGTCAAGCCGCAGAACGTCATGCTGCTGCACAGCGGGAATATCAAAGTGACCGACTTCGGCATCGCGCGCTTCACCCGCAGCGAGACACGCACCATGACCGAGAACGCCATCGGCTCGGTGCACTATATCTCCCCCGAGCAGGCCCGGGGCGACCTCACTGACGGCAAGTCCGATATTTATTCCGTGGGCGTGGTGCTCTACGAGATGCTCACCGGAGAGCTGCCCTTCCAGTCTGACTCGACTGTTTCCGTGGCCATTATGCAGCTGCAGAACGAGCCGCGGCGGCCCCGCGAACTCAACGACGCCATCCCCCTGGGGCTGGAGCAGATCACCATCCGGGCCATGCAGAAGAGCCCCGCCGAGCGCTACCAGTCCGCCGCCGAGATGCTGCTCGACTTAGAGGAGTTCAAGCGCAACCCGCTGATACGCTTCGAGTACAACTACTATACGGACAGGGAGCCCACGCGCTATGTCTCCCCCATGGAGTACGCGCGCCCGGCCCGGCAGGCCAAGCCGCGCCAGGAAGAGGAGGAGGAATACACCGAGCGCCGCAACCTGCTGCCAAAAATGATAGGCATCGTTGTGGGCGTAGTGTTCGTGGTGGCGGCGTTTGTCGGCCTGCTATACTATTTTGGCGATGTAGTCGGACGCGACAAAGTCAAGGTGGATAATTTCATCGGGATGTCGCAACCGGAAATACAGAACAACGCGGATTTCGCAAGGAAATACACCTTCGAATGGAAATCCGAGCTCTCCGCCCGGCCGCAGGGCGAGGTTTCCCGGCAGGTGCCGGCCAACGGCGTCCTGCAACCCCCCGGCGCCGACGGCAAAGTCAAGGTGACGCTCTACGTCTCGCAGGCTGAGGCGGTGCCGGTGCCCAACGTGGTGGGCCTCTCTTACGCAGAGGCGGAACAGAAGCTTAGGGAGGTTGGGCTCACGCCCAAGCCGGGGGCGGCGGAATACTCCAAGACAATAGAAGAGGGGAAAATTGTCAGGACAGACCCCAAGGTTGGCAGCACGCTGGCCGTGAACTCGACCGTGACGCTTTATATAGCGACGCCCATCATAAAAGACGAGCTGGTGGACATGCCGCTGCTGATAGGCTCCACGCTGGGTGTGGCGGAAGAGCTGCTCAACTCCGTCGAACTCAAGCTTGATAAGACGGATGTGCCCGAAATGGACAGCAACGAGGCTGCCGGCAAGGTGGCGTGGCAGGAGTTTGACCACAGGAGCCAGGTGCCCAAGGGCACGACTGTGAAGGTGAAAATCAGCAACGGCGCTGGGGCAAAGCGCAGCGTGGAGGCCATCGTGCCCCTGCCGGATACCGGCGCGGCGGCCACCGTCAGCGTCTACCTGGACGGCCTGCTGGTCAAGGAGGAGTCCATCACCGTGGGTGCCAGCTACGCCGTGGTGATCGAGGGCAACAAGCCCGCCGCCCTGGAGGTGCGCCTGAACGGCAGGAAGGCCTACACCGCCACCGTCAATTTCGACCTGAACCCGCCCAGCCTCTCAAACGAGCAGACCTACGACGCGAGGCCTATCGTGCCCTATGTGCTCGGGCTTTCGGAGGAGCGGGCCAAAACGGCGCTCTATGACGCGGGCTACAAGATTGTCAATGTAGATTACAAGAGCTCGGTAATTGGCCTGATCGCCTCCGGGATCGTGTCAGAGCAGTCTCCCAGCGGCAACAGCCCGGCGGACTACACCGACGAGATCACCATCACCGTCATCGAATGAGCGATATACTGGAGGGCCGCATCCATAGCAGCCTGGGCGGCAGTTACGCCGTCATAACAGGGGAGGGGACGCTCGCCTGCCGGGCGCGGGGGTTGTTCCGCAGGCAGGGAATCACCCCCCTGGTGGGCGACCATGCGCGCGTGGAGCGCATAGCCGAAAACGAGGGCTACATTCTTGAGATACTGCCCCGCAAAAACGCCCTGGCACGCCCGCCCCTGGCCAACCTGGACCAGCTCTTCCTGCTGTGCTCCACAACACAGCCCCGGCCCAGCCTGCGCCTGCTGGATACCCTCATCGCCCTGGCTGAGCTCTCCGGGATCGAGCCTGTCGTCGTGTTCACCAAGTGCGACCTGGAGAACGGTGCGCAGTACGCGGCGATATACAGGGCCTTCCCATGCTTCATGATTTCGCCGGAGGAGAACGTAGAACCCATTCGTGCCGCTATGGCGGGCAAAACCAGCGCGTTTTGCGGCAACACGGGCGTGGGGAAATCCACCCTGCTCAATCATATCGCCCCGGAGTTGATCCTGCCCGTCGGCGAAATCAGCGCGAAGCTCGGGCGCGGGCGGCACACCACGCGGCACGTGGAGCTTTACCCCGCCGCGGGCGGCTGGGTGGCGGATACCCCCGGCTTCTCGGCCCTG
Source organism: Oscillospiraceae bacterium (assembly GCA_009779995.1). GTDB lineage: Bacteria > Bacillota > Clostridia > Oscillospirales > Acutalibacteraceae > WRMQ01. The sequence continues at coordinate 17,454 of WRDW01000035.1, forward strand.
GAACCCTTGGAGCAGGAAGCCCTAACAAAAGAAAATCTGACGCAGGGATTCAGAGAATTTGAGCCATACCTGAGCCACTGCAAATTTCAAGACTGCGCCCACGTGAAGGACAGCGGCTGCGCCGTCATCCAAGCCGTGAAATCAGGAGAGATACCCCCTACGAGACACGAAAGCTACTGCGCGATATATGAAGAGCTGAAAAAAAAGAAAGACTGGGAGTGAAATTATGAAATGCCCATACTGCGCCTGCGAGGACAGCAAGGTGATCGATTCCCGGCCCACGGACGACAGCGAGCGCATACGCCGACGCCGGGAGTGCTCCAAGTGCCAGAAGCGCTTTACAACCTATGAAATCATAGAGACTGTGCCCCTGATGGTCATCAAAAAGGACAAGTCCCGCGAGAGCTTCGACAGGCAGAAGCTCTTCAACTCCCTGCGCCGCGCCTGCGACAAACGGGCCGTGTCCGTCGACGACTTGGAAAACGTGGTCAACGGCATAGAGCAGGCCCTGCAGAACTCCATGGAGCGCGAGATCCCCACGGATACCATAGGCGAGCTCGCCATGGAGCAGCTGCGCCTGCTGGACGAGGTGAGCTACGTGCGCTTCGCCTCGGTGTACCGGGAATTCCGGGATTTGAACTCGTTCATGGATGAGCTGGCGAAATTATTGCAGGAGAAGAAATAGATGCAAAAACACTTGTTACTAGGCAACGAAGCGGTCGCCCGGGGCCTTTGGGAGGCGGGCTGCCGCTTTGTCTCCAGTTATCCCGGCACCCCCAGCACGGAGATCACCGAATACGCGGCGCAGTACGCCGAGATCGACGCCGAGTGGGCCCCAAATGAGAAAGTTGCCTTCGAGGCGGCCTACGGCGCTGCCGTGGCGGGGGCGCGGGCCTTCTGCGGGCAGAAGCACGTGGGCCTGAACGTCGCGGCTGATCCATTGTTTACAGCAAGCTACACCGGTATCAATGCCGGCCTTGTGGCCGCCGTGGCGGACGACCCCGGGATGCACTCCAGCCAGAACGAGCAGGATTCCCGGCACTACGCCCGGGCCAGCAAGAGCATGATGCTGGAGCCCGCCGACAGCGCCGAATGCCTGGAATTCACCAGGCTTGCCTTCGAACTGTCTGAACAATTTGACGCGCCGGTGCTGATCCGGCTGAGCACGCGGGTGTCGCACTCGCGCAGCCTGGTGGAAACCGGCGCGCGCGCGCAGCTCGACTTGAAGCCCTACGAGAAAAATCCCGGTAAATACGTGATGATGCCCGCCATGGCCCGCGCGCGCCACGAGATCGTGGAACAGCGTATCCTAGCGCAGCGCGAATGGGCTGAGACCTGCACGGTCAACCGGGTGGAGTATAACGACAGGAAGCTTGGCATAATCACATCTGGAATCAATTATCAATACGCCAAAGAGGCCCTGAGAGCGGGCGCGAGCTATCTCAAGCTGGGCTGCGTTTACCCCCTGCCGGAGCAGCTGATTCGCGACTTTTGCGCAAATTGCGAGACGATCTATGTCACCGAGGACCTGGACGACTACATCGAACAGCACTGCAAAGCCCTGGGCCTGGACGTCCACGGGAAGGATGTCTTCCCCCTCTGCGGCGAGTTCTCGCAGAGCCTGATTCGCAAGGCCATCCTGGGAGAAGAGAATTGTCAACTGTCAACTGTCAATTGTCAACTGCCAACACCTCCAAGACCCCCGGTGCTCTGCACCGGCTGCCCGCACAGAGGGCTGTTCTACGCCCTGAAAAAGCTCGGCGTCTTCGTCAGCGGGGACATCGGCTGCTACACCCTGGGGGCCCTGCCGCCGCTTCAGATGATGGACACCACCCTGTGCATGGGGGCCTCGGTCTCGGGCCTGCACGGGCGCAACCGGGTGCGGCCCGATGAGGCCTCGAAGGCAGTGGCCGTGCTGGGCGACAGCACCTTCATCCACTCCGGCATCACCGGCTTGATTGACATCGCATATAACCAGAGCAATAGTGTTGTGATTATCCTGGACAACAGCATTACCGGCATGACCGGCCACCAGGAGAACCCAACCACCGGCGTCACGCTCAAGGGCGACCCGACGGCCTCTGTCAATCTGGAGGCCCTGTGCCGCTCTGTGGGCATATCCAACGTCGCTGTCGTAGATCCCTACGATATGGCCGCCACCGAGAGTGCCATCAAAGCCGCCCTGGACTCCAACGGCCCCGCCGTGGTGATTACCCGCAGGCCCTGCGCCCTATTGAAAACAGTCAAGGCGAAGCCTGCGCTGCATGTGAATGAAGCGTGCGTGGGCTGCAAGCAGTGCATGAGAATCGGCTGCCCGGCCATCAGTATGAGCGATAAAAAGGCTGAGATAAACCCCACCCAGTGCGTGGGCTGCGGGATGTGTACGCAGATGTGCAAGGTGGGGGCGATTGTATGAACAAGCGCTACGACCGCCTGCTTGCAAAGAGCAGCGATTTCAATCGCGATGACGCTGTCGAAATAGAGTTTGCATATGATTTCGATGACCCCAGGCTGGCGCGGCTCGAAGCGAAATGGCGCCTGCGCGAGACAGCCGGTGTTGGCGACACGCAATCGCGCGCTCTGAAGCTGCTGCATTGGCTGTGCGCGCACACGAAAAAGGGCAACCCGCAGAGCCTGCCGGAAGGCCTGCTGATGAACGCCGACGCGCTGCTTGACTGGGCCTTCGAACAATCGGAGAACGCCCCGAACTGCAAGCACCTGTCGATTATCCTGAGCGAATGCCTGCTGGCCGTGGGCATCAAGGCCTATGCGCTGTGGTGCTTCCCAAAGGTGTACGAGGGTGACAATCATGTCGTTGTGCAGGTATGGCTGCCGGAAGAAAAGCGTTGGATTATGGTCGATCCTTCGTTCAATTTGTACGTGATGGACGATGTGGGCCGGATACTGGATGCGCCGGAGCTCCGGCTGAGGCTGTCCGAACGCGCGGCGCTGCGGCTCAACGAGGGCGCAAAAGTGCGCATCCCCGCCGCGTGGTGGAAGCCTCGCAAAATGTGGAACTACTTCGGCTACATGGCCAGGGACATGTACTGCTTCAACCGTTCGCGGGACACATACTTCGGCATATTGGACGCGGAAAGGGCGGCGTGGGTATTCCTGCTTCCCGCCGGGTACGAGCCTGCGGAAAAGGGGAACCCATACTACGTGTCGAATATTTACGCAACCTGGAACAGCTTTTGGGCTTGACACTGTGCATCTTATGTGCTACAATGCATATGCTATCATAGAAGGGAGATGTACAATATGACAACGAGCGTCAGCCTGCGCATGGACAGTGAGCTCAAACGGCAGGCGGAGGAGCTTTTTTCAGACCTGGGGCTGAACATGACCACGGCGATGACCATGTTCCTGCGGCAGGCTGTGCGGACGCAAGGGATTCCGTTTGGGCTGTCCCGTATTCCCAACGCGGAGACCCTGGAGGCCATCGAGGAAGGCAGGCGTATCGCGCGCGACCCCAACGTAAAGGGGTACCGGACGAGAGAAGAAATTCTGGAGGCGTTGCGGTCATGAAATATGAATTAAGGATGACCAAACGCTTTCGCAAGG
>WRDW01000036.1 GCA_009779995.1 Oscillospiraceae bacterium
ATTGCACTACCCTCCGCGTGAGTAAAAGCTTTCCTACTATACCAGAGTTCCTTTTCCCTGTCAATTAGGTGCTACTTTTTTTCATTTATATTTGCTACACTTTTTTATTGACAAAGACAATCCCGGCCTTCGCGGAGGACCTCTCCGCCATGGTGGACGGCTTCGGCGGCGTTGGCCCGCGGCACTGGAAGGGCAAAGCGGCCAGGACGAGGACAGAGGAACTGGTCACGATCATAATCGAAAACGCGCGCGCCGGCAGGCTGAAGGCCCCCGCGGGCTCGGCACTGGAAGTCATGGCGGCCGACACGATGGACGCCCCCACGGCGGCGAAAGAGTTGCTCAACCTGCTGCGGCCTATCGTGGCGATATCAACTTATGTCGCGTTTAAACAGCCGTTTTGCATGTTTCGGGTATGCAGAACGGCTGTTTTTTATGCCCAAAACACGCAAACGGCCCGAAAGGGCGGTGATAACATCAACAGCTTTATGTCCTGGGTAGGCGGCAAAAAGGCGCTCCGCGACGAGATCGTCCTCCGCTTCCCCCTGGAATTCGAGCGCTACGTCGAGGTTTTCGGCGGTGGCGGTTGGGTGCTGTTCCACAAGCCTCCCAGCCAGTTTGAGGTCTACAATGACTTCAACAGCAACCTGGCCAACTTGTTCTACTGCGTCCGCGAACGGCCCGAGGAGCTGATCGCCGCGCTGGAATTCGTACTCAACGCGCGGGAGGACTTCAACGTGTATTGGTGGAACGGCAGCTGGAATTACTTCGATACCCCTGCCCCGGCGCCCGCCAACTGGAACATGATCACATCCAGCGGCGCGGCGGCAGGAGACGCGAACTTGAAGGTCTATTCCTATGCGAACTGGTGGACTCGGTCGCCCGGCAACGATACCTCCAGCGCGTACTGTGTCGCCATCGATGGCAGCGGCGGCAGCGGCAGTACCTCGTTCCCCTTTGCCCTCCGCCCCGCTTTGTGGGTGCGCGCTGACATTTTGCACTGAGCCAAGCTAACCCCATTCATTCCCTTAAAGGCCCCTGGCTTGGTAGTGCAGGGCTGGGGGCCGAGGGCGTGAAAAACATAGGAACCCAAAAGCCCCCGGCCCGGCAACGGGCTGGGGGCGGGGGGGCGGGCTAGGGGAGGCTACATGCCGAATAAATCCGCGTGGGTGCCGGTGCGGTTCAGGGTCAGAATGAGGACGTCGTTCTCGATTTTGTAGATGAGGAGCCAATCCGAGGCGATGTGGCACTCCCTGTGCCCCGCGAAATTTCCCGTAAGGGCGTGGTCGCGGCGCAGCTCCGGCAGCGGTTCCCCGACCTCGAGCAGCTCAATGACGGCATCCAACAGCGATATGTCGTACCCGCGCTTCTTCGCCCGTTTGTAGTCGCGCCGGTACTGCGCGGAATATACGACGTCGTATTTCTTATGCATCGTCGTCCTCCGCGTCGATCTCGGCCTCAAGGGCCGCCTTCGCCTCGGCCCAGCTGGAATACCTGGGGCTCAGGCCCACCCCGGCGTTCACGTCGGCGATGGCCTGCCTGGTTATTTCGTTGTAGTTCGGCTCGGCGGAAATCTCGAACGGGAAGCGGTTCTCCCGGATGATCCGCTTCAGGCAAACCATGAGCATGGTGGAAAGGTTCATCCCCACGTCGTTGCAGAACAAATCCGCCTGCCGCTTCAAGCCCTCGTCCATGCGGAAGCTGTAAGTGACTTGCGCCATAAAATCATCTCCTTTGTGTGAGTATACTCATTATACTGCATTTTATGCGAGAAGTCAATAGTTTGCAGCAAATTGTATTACAATTCCCGTTATTCGCATTCACAACCACCTAATTTGAAGGAGGAGAACATGAAAAAGCACAAGAAAATCGCGCTCATCGTGGCCCTGGTAGCCATCGCGGCCCTGGTTGCCGTGGGCACCTTTGCCTGGTCGGACAGGCTCACGCAGATCAACGAGTTCAGCGGCACGGCGGCGGAAAAGGAACTGGCCCTGCACGACGACTTCGAGCCCGGCACGGGCGGCAAGGCCGTCTACGCCGAGAACGCCGGCAAGGGCGTGATGTACGTGCGCGTACGGCTCGACGAGTTCATGGACCTGACCAGCAACGTCAAGCCGGCATCCATCGACTGGACGACGCACATCCCCGGCGACGATACCGACCATCCCCACGGCAAAAACGTCGCCGACTGCGGCCTTTGCAACGACGCCCTGGAGCTGTTCCACCGCTGGTTCACCTGGACCCTCGGCGGGCGGAAATACTTCTTCCCGGCCAGCGCGGGCGGCGTCTTCCAGGACACCGGCGACTACTCGCCCACCGGCGCGGCCTTCCTGGCGCTTGACCCCGCCGACCAGGCGAAAGTCAAGCAGACCGCCGAATTCAGCCATAACTATGAGGGCGGCATGATCATCCCATGGCGCAGTACATGGCCGCGACGCCCGAACAGCAGTTGGAGTTCATCGGCTGGGTTTACGACGCGGACGGCTGGGCCTACCTGCGCGCTGAAACCGGCAGCCCATACCTGTCGCGGGTGCTGACCACGACCATGCGCGGCATGCTGGATTCCTTCGAGTACCGGCAGGCTTCGCTGCTCTTCAAACTGGGTGCGACCCGAATTGCGGTGTAAAACCCTTGTAGTTGAGGGACACCACCGCAAACCTGACAAATAAAAATAGGAAGGAGCAGAATATTAAATTGTCAGGTGTTGATACGACTGGAGGCGGCATGGGAGCCAAATATCCCATGTATCCGACCTCGACTAATACTCCTGCCGGCTGCGCAGCAATGTGTAGTCGCGAAGCATATCTGTATGATGCGGCCACCGGGACCCACAGCCCGAACCCAGCGTATGAGGGAACTGGTCATAGAAAGCTGTTTTTCCCCATCCCTGATGATGTTTGTTGTCCTTGCGTGAAGCGTCCATCATGCATTCCCAGGATTATCCAATTATATCATGTTAAAGCGAGAAAATCAAGCGAAGTGACGAATTTCTACGTTATGCCCAATTCAAGTTGGCAGAATCTTGGGAATATTTTAGTCATTATGCGGCAATTATTGGTAGCGCAGTGAAGCGGTAAAGACATAGGGCCTGCTGAATCCGCATGGTTCAGCAGGCCCATAGGGGTTGGCGCTTGGAAGGGGTGGAAAGAGCACTCGAAAAATCTTGACAATAGCAGCCTTTTGCGCTACAATACCACAAAGGAGGATACCGCCATGCCGCAGCTGGATTCCATCGACCACAACGCCCCCTTCGACTGGGGCCGCAGCTCGGAATACTACGCGAAGTTCCGGGACATCTACCCCGCGTCGTTCTACAAAAAGCTGCGGGAACTGGGCATAGGCCTGCCCGGGCAGAATATCCTGGATCTCGGCACGGGCACCGGCGTGCTCCCCAGGGCATTTCATGCCCTTGACATGCAGGGCGGCGGCGCGCGCTTCACCGGCGCGGACATCTCCCCCGAGCAGCTCGCGCAGGCGCGGGCGCTCTCGCAGGGCATGGACATCGAGTACGTCCTAGTCGCGGCGGAAGAAATCGACTTCCCGCCCGGCACGTTCGACGCCGCCATGGCCTGCCAGTGCTTCCATTATTTTGATCGCGAAAAAGTCATGCCGAAAATACACGAAGTCTTGAAACCAGGCGGCAGGTTCGCGATTCTCAGCATGATATACCTGCCCTACCAGAGCAAAATCGCCATGCGCAGCGATAAGCTCGTGCTGAAATACAACCCCAAGTGGACGGGCAGCGGCTATCGCCGTAAAAACCGCTTCGAGCAGAGGGCCATGACGACGGCGAAGTGGGCGAAGCCGATGTTCAAAGTCGAAAACCGGGTGTTCTACTGCGAGGACATTCCCTTCACCCGCGATTCCTGGCACGGGCGCATGATGAGCGTGCGGGGCATCACCGCGTCGTTCCTCCCGGGCGAAAAAATAGCCGCCTTCGAGGCGGAGCACAGGACGTATCTTGAGACGCTGCCGGAGCGGTTCGCCGTCCCGCATCAGATCATGATGCTGATATTGAGGAGGCAACTATGAAAGGCATCATCACCGTTCTCGGCAAAGACAAAGTAGGGATTATAGCTGCTGTTTGCACCTATCTATCTGAGAGGCAAGTCAATATCCTGGACATCTCGCAGACCATCGTGCAGGGCTTTTTCAGTATGCTCATGATCGTGGACATGCCCGCGCAGATTGACTTTGCGCAACTCGCAAACGGCCTGCGGGAATTGGGCGAGGGGCTGGAACTGGAGATCAAGCTCCAGCGCGAGGATATTTTCGAGAGTATGCATAGGATTTAGGGTTAGGTGAGCCGATGGTCTATGTCCATCATGCGATGGATTATCCTGCGCAATTCAACGGTCTTTTCTTCTTCAGAAATAACATAGAAGACATGATAGCCCTTCACAGTCATGACCCGATATTGCGTTTGCAATACGAATCGGCTGTCTGGGATATGTTTTCTGTATCGGCGGGGGAATTCCTCTAGGCCCAGCGATAAACGCTTGATTTCGGAAAGCAACGATTCGGCCGCGTTTGGCCGCCCATATTGATCCAGATTTAGGGCGATGTCCTCAAGGTCATCCCAAAATGATTGTATGGTAATGATTTTATACATGCTCAGCACCCGCACTTTCCAGCCGCCGCTGATGCAAAGTATCCCTCACACCAGCAAGCACTTCATCCAACGTATACCGCACATCAGTAGCCGCCGCTTCCTCCTCCGCCTCCTTCAGCGCAAGGTAGATCCGCAGCTCTTCCATTTCCTTCAAAGTCATCACCGCAGGAATTGTTCGCATTTTCTCACCTCCGCTATTATTATACACCATCGCGCCACAAAAATCAACCCCCGACAGGAGGAATCCATGATCACCCGCCGTGAAATCCAGGAGACCAACCAGATGATCACCGAGGCGAACCTCGACGTGCGCACCATCACCATGGGCGTGAGTTTGCTCGACTGCGCCGCCGAAACCCTGCCCCGCTTCTGCGATAAAATATACGACAAGATCACGCGTTCGGCGCAAAATTTGGTGCGCGTGGGCGACGAAATCGCCCTGGAATACGGCGTGCCCATCGTCAACAAGAGAATCTCGGTCACGCCTGTGGCCCAGGCCGCAGCCGGGCTCCATGCTGATCAGGAGGGCTTCGTCGAGATCGCGAAAACCCTTGACAAAGCGGCCAAGGAAGTTGGCGTGAACTTCATCGGGGGCTTTTCAGCTTTGGTTCAAAAAGGCTCCACGCAAAGCGACAGAGCGCTGCAGCACGCCATCCCACATGCCCTGGCGCAAACTGAAAGAGTCTGCGCCAGCGTGAACCTGGCCTCCTCCCGGGCGGGGATCAACATGAACGCCGTGGCGCGCATGGGCCGGGTCATAAAAGAAGCCGCCGAGCTGACAAAGGACCAGGGCTCCATGGCCTGCGCGAAGCTGGTCGTCTTCTGCAACGCCGTGGAGGACAACCCCTTCATGGCCGGGGCATTCCACGGGGCAGGGGAGCGCGATCTCGTGATCAACGTGGGCGTCAGCGGGCCGGGCGTGGTGAAGCGCGCCCTGGAGGAGGTGCGCGGCGCTGATTTCGAAACCCTCTGCGAGACCATCAAGCGCACGGCGTTCAAGATCACCCGGGTGGGGCAGCTCGTCGCCCAGGAGGCGGCGAAGCGCCTTGACGTGCCCTTCGGCATCATCGATCTCAGCCTGGCCCCCACCCCCGCCGTGGGCGACAGCATCGCCGAAATCTTCGAAACGATGGGCCTGGAGCGCGCGGGCGCGCCCGGCACCACGGCGGCGCTGGCTATCCTCAACGACAACGTGAAGAAGGGCGGCATCATGGCCTCCAGCTATGTGGGCGGTCTCAGCGGCGCGTTCATCCCCGTGAGCGAGGACCACGGCATGATCGAGGCCGTGCGCTGCGGCGCGCTCACCCTTGAGAAGCTCGAAGCCATGACCTGCGTGTGCTCCGTGGGCCTGGATATGGTGGCCGTGCCGGGGGATACCTGCGCCGAGACCATCGCGGGCATCATCGCCGACGAGATGGCCATCGGCATGATCAACCACAAGACCACCGCCGTGCGGATCATCCCCGTGGCCGGGAGTAAAGTTGGCGACGTGGTGGAGTTCGGCGGCCTGCTGGGCAGCGCGCCGGTCATGCCGGTGAACGGCTGGAACTGCGATACGTTCATCCGGCGCGGCGGGCGGGTGCCCCCGCCGGTGACTAGCTTTAGGAATTAGGGGGAGAACACGAGATGACATGCTTTTTCTGCAAAGGAAAAATGGAAGACAAACCCGCAAATTTCATGACGGATGTGGACGGCAGGATTGTCGTCATCAAAAACGTGCCGTCGCAGGTTTGCCGCCAGTGCGGCGAAATTTCCTATAGCCGCTCTGTGGCCCTTGCGCTTGAGGACATGGTGAAACGCGCAACTGCTTTGACGACGGAGGTCTCCATCGCCAGCTACGCGGAGCTGGCGGCGTAGGCAAAGTATAACACCCGCCGGGCAGGCATCGGCCTGCTCGGCTTGTCTTTTTGCGGTGGCGCGGGGGGCGTGTGCCCCCGCCGGTGACGAGTTTCAGGAATTAGGGAGAGCAAAAGAGATATACTGCGCCGCGATTCCTCCTGCCCTTTCCTGCGGCGCATTGTATTCAAGCGCCCCCATCGCAATAAGCATAGCTCCAAGAAAAAGCAGTACGACAATGATGACAGCCAACCATTTCATTCTCATCAAAACACCTCCCGAAGCCATTGTAACACAGAATTAGTGATTTGTCACTAACAATTCTCGATTTAGTGATATATCATTAACCCGGAGGTGATTCCGGGTGCAAGTTTGTGAAATAGTAGCAAAAAGGATCATGGAACTCTGCCGTGAACGGGCCATCACCCCCAACGGCCTGAGCTACATCGCCGGAGTGTCCCAGTCAACAATCAAAAGCATCCTGAACGGCGAAAGCCAAAACCCCGGCATCGTGACATTGAAGAAGCTCTGCGACGGCTTCGAGATCACCCTGGCGGAGTTCTTCGATACGAAAGAGTTCAACGAGCTGGAGCAGGAGTTGATATGAAAATTATGGGCAAACTATTGACAACGCCCATAAAATGCGCTATAATGATAGCGAAAGGAGGGTTGCAGAGATGACCGTAAACCTGAACATCCGCATGGATAGCGATATTAAAAACCAGGCGGAGGCTTTCTTTGCGGACCTGGGGCTTTCCATGACAACTGCTATCAATCTGTTTGTCCGGCAGTCGCTCAAACAAAGAAAAATCCCTTTTGAAATTCTTTCGGATTATGACCCATTTTACAGCCAGTCCAACCTGCGCGCCTTGGATCGCTCCATACAGGCATACCAGGAGGGCAGGGTTGTGACCAAAACATGGGAAGAATTGCGGGCGATGGAGGAATGAAGCTGACATTCACGGAGCCGGGCTGGCAGGACTACCTGTATTGGCAGACGCAGGACAAGCGCACCATCCGGCGAATCAACCAGCTGATCCAGGACATCGAGCGCGGCGGGAACGCGGGGCTTGGGAAGACGGAGGCGCTCAAGGGCAACTACGCCGGGCTGTTCAGCCGCCGCATAGACGAGGCCAACCGGCTCATTTACCAGATTGACGGGAACGCCATCGTGGTGTTCCAGTGCCGCGGGCACTATGAGGATTAAGCAAACCAACCACCCCAACCGGGCAGGCCATCAAGGCCCGCCCGGTTGTTCTATTCCCCTCTATGAAGGGTGTGACGTCTGCGCCGGGGTGGTTACGTGTCCACAACGGTGACTTCCACCGGGTCGCTGGGGAGCATGCAGGGGCAGCACTGCGTCACGAGGATTTTTTCGCCGGGCAGGAGCGTCTCGCTGGCCGGGACATCCATGCTCCAGGTGCCGTTGCGGCGCACGCAGGTGCGGCAGCAGCAGCCCCCGGGGAACTCGACTTTGATTTTGCAGCCGGCAGTGCCTTCGCCTTCGAGGGTGTCGATGGTGACGGGGACCGTGGGGCCGATGATGGGCGCGGGCGACTGCGCGGGCAGCGTGTTGCTCTTCTGGTTGATGGACTGGAAGCAGCGCATGGGCAGGCCGTCGATGCGCACGAAGCAGCGGTTGGATACATTCACGGCGTGGGACGCGCCGTCCTTCACGTAGCCGTAGGGCGCAATCTCCTGGGTGAGGGTGTAGGTGCCGGGGCAGACCCCGCAGAATGTAACGCAGCCGTTCCTGCCGGTGATGGCGTTGATAAATTTGCCGCAGGCGCAGGTGAGCTGGTATACGGCGCCGCAGATGGGGCAGTCGTTGGGGTCTATGGCCTGGAAGCACACGTTGGCGGCGCACTGGCTGCCGCCGCCGGAGAACAGGCCGCATAACAGGTTGAACATAGGGTTTCCTCCATTACTAGTAAAAAAGGCTTTGGCTTGGCTTCCGATGGGTTTTTGTTGGCATCCGGGAGGTCTGAAAGGGTGGCGCCGCCGCCGCGGGGCCGGTTGCGGCGCCTGCTATGTTGACCCCCTGGCAGGGCCGGTTCGCGGGCGGCGGCAGAGGCCAAGCCGTTGGCGTACCGCCCGCACCTCTATCATAAGCGGCCTGTGCGCGCGGGGCTATTCCCCGGGCGGCCGCGCTGCTCCCCCCGGGAACCGGCGCGCCGCCACCCCACGCTGTTCAGCCGCGGATTTTCGCCGAACCGTCGCTGCCACGGCGGGCAGGTCCAAACGCCCGCCCCGCCTGTTCACATCATATGCCGGAGGAGGGAAATGGGGCACTGGTTTTGGGGGGGGCACCCCCATACCCTTTTACTTGCCCAACTCTTTCATATGCAACTTCCGCCGAAAGCGGTCAGCCGCTCACGCGGAAACCACCCCGCCTCTGCGGAGGCACCCCTCCACGGCGGGGAATGGGGACTAGGCGGAAACGGGCTGTGCAAGCATAGGTCACTAAATTCGAGATGGCGCTTGCGCCTAATCCCCCATTCCCCTCCGTGGAGGGGTGGCCCCGCAGGGCCGGGGTGGTCTCCGCGGAGCGGCTGAGCGCTATGCTCTTCCAGAGCGATAGTATAGCCCCCCCAAAAAACCACAAAAGGCGGCAGGCAAAAACCCGCCACCGAAAAAAATTTTTAAAATTTTCAAAAATCACGCATTTTGGCGCAGAAAAGTGCGCCAAAACGCCGCTTCTAGCCGGTATATTGGGGTACCCCCAGCAGGAGGTCCGCGCTCACGCGGTAAAACGCAGCGAGCTTGACGATCGTCTCGCGGTCGGGGTAAGTGCGCCCGCACTCCCACTGGCTCACGGCGGTCTGGTGGACGTGCAGCTCGTTGGCCAGCTGCGCCTGGGTGAGGCCCCTCTGCTTGCGCAGCTGCTTCAAAATGACGGACATGGCAAAGCCTCCTTACTCTGGCTAATATTATGAGCCACACTCTTATTTTTTGCAAGCGACGAAACGTCACAATGCGTACCATGCAAAATTGTGTCGAAATTTAGCGAATTTGGGTTGACAAAACGAAAGTGAAATGGTAAGATAATAGTGATGCTATTAAATTGAAGCGCTGAAGCGCTGAAACGCGAAGCAAAGGAGGGGTGCAGGATGAATCGGGCGGCGGTGGGCCTGGGTTCGTGGCTGCAGCAGGGCGGGCAGGGCGGCCCGGCGATGTCCCTGGAGACGCACGGGCTGCTGGAGGGCGAGAGCTTCACGCGCTGGTGCGGCGAACGGCTGGAGCTGGAGGCGATGCCGGGCCGGGAGGCGATGCGCGCGCTGGTGCGGGAGATCTGGCGCGGGGAATTGGACGGCACGGAGCGCCTGGTGCTGCGCGCGACGCTGCTGGAGGGCAAGAGCGAGAACGAGGTGGGCCGCGCGCTGGGGCTGCACCACTCCGCCGTGGGGCGCTGCAAAAGGCGGGCGGAGGAAAAACTGAGGGGAGGGCTGCGCTACGTGATACGCTACAAGACACTGCTGGAGCAGATGCCGCGGGAATGAAAGACAGAAATTCAAAAAAGGGGAGAGAGACAATGGACGAGACGAGCCTGAAAGCGCTGGGGGAGCAATACGCAAGGGAAGCGGACAACCTGGAAATGATGATCACGGCATGTAAAGAGCGCAGGCTGTTCGCTATCAGCGGCGGCAACAGCGCGGAAGCGCAGCGCCAGGAGCGGCTCATGGAGCTGCACGGGCAGCAGCGCGCCGACCTGCTGCAGCTTTCGGTGTGGCTGCGGCACTACTACAAACCGAGCGAAAATGAAGGGAGGAGGGAATCGTATGCGCGCCATCACAGTTGTGTTGCGTGACGACGGCACGGCGGGCGTGAACCCGCAGAGGGTCTACATGGGGGAGCACCGCGCGGCCCGGCTGGAGATCGCCCTGCCGCAGAGCCTCTTGGAGGGCTTCGACTATTACAACCTGTGCTTCGACGTAATGGGAGCGGGCAGGCGCATCCCATTGGGGAATATCTATCCGCTGGACGAGGAGGAGGACGGCTTCGAGGGCCTGGCCTGGCTGGAGAACGGCGTGATCTTCTGCGAGCTGCCGGAGGCCCTGACCCAGAGCAGCTACGTCACCGCCTGGGTGGAGGCCTGCCGCGAGGAGAACGGGCACTGCGTGCACCTGGAGAAGTCGGCCGCCTTCACGGTGGAATTCACGCAGGCCATAGCCGGGCAGGGCGACGCGCTCTCCGCCGTGGCGCTCGGCCATATGGACCGGCTCATGGCGCGGCTCAACCGGATGCGGCGCACGCTGCGGGTGGAGATCCAGGGCGTGCAGGCAGCCATAGCGCCGGCGATACAGCGCGCGGAGCAGGCCGCCGGCCGGGCCGAGCAGGCCGCGCTGGCCGCGCAGAGCGGCGGATCGGGCGGCGGCGGTACCGGGCCGCAGGGCCCGAAGGGTGATAAAGGCGATACGGGCCCGCAGGGCCCGAAGGGTGATACGGGCGCGGCAGGCCCGCAGGGCCCGGCGGGCCAGGGCGGCGGCGGCGCGCCGGCCTACGGGGCGGGGCGTATCACCTCCAACCAGGGGATGATCACCGACGAGACGAAGTGGAACACCATGCCCTTCCAGGATACCAGGCCCGCCGTCCGGGTGCTCTATGGCGCGGACTACCTCCAGGTGCAGGACGCGGGCGACTACCTGATCAACATCTCGATCACCGCGCACCTGGACGCCGCCGGGAACGACCTCACCACGATGTTTGTCTATTTGCGGATCAACGGCGCGGACGCCACGGACGGCTTCCTGCGCACCGCGCTCATGCGTCCGGGCGGGCGCATCAACATGAGCGCCTGCGGCATCCGTGCGCTCGCGGCCGACGACAAGCTGACCATCCTCTACAGGAAGGACGGCTCCCCGGGCGCCCCGGCGACCATCGCGGCCAACATGTGCGAGCTGTCCGTCGTGCGGCTCGGCTAGGAGGAGGCGCGGATGGCACATACGGCGGCGGGCCTTGTGGCCCACGTGAAGGCCCAATTGGGGCAGATCTACTGGTACGGCACCTTCGGGCAGGCGCCCACACTGGACCTGCTGGAGCAAAAAATCAAGCAATACCCCAAGTATTACACGCCCGAGCGCGTCGCCAACGCGAAGAAAAACCAGATCGGCAAGCCGGGCGCCAGAGTGTTCGACTGCGCGGGGCTGGTCAAGAGCTACTGGATGATGGACACGCCCACGGCCAGGCCGAAGTACCTGGCGCAGTACGACAAGAGCGCGTCCATGCTCAAAGCCTGCTGCACGCTCAAGGGCAAAATCGCGGCCCTGCCGGAGGAGCCGGGGCTGCTGGTGTTCATCGGCACGGCGCACGTGGGCGTGTACATCGGCAGCGGCCGCGTGGTCGAGGCGCGGGGCTTCAGCCACGGCGTGGTGGAGACGGTGCTCAAAGAGCGCGCCTGGGACGCCTGGGGCCGGCTGGACTGGCTGGAGCCAGAGGCGAAGAATGCGCAGGAGGCGCAGGCGATGAAATCATGCCCGACTTGCGGCGTGAGTATTTGCCCGACGTGCGGGGCGAAGGTGTAGGGCAAACCTGTAGGGGCGGCCAGCAGGCCACCCGAACCCAACACGTTTGTGGGCGGACGGCCTGCTGGCCGCCCCTACAGCGCCATCGCATCGCACAAGGATGCGTCGCTCCGCGATGCCGCTGCGGTGAGGGAGCAGTGCGGAGCACCCATCGCGGAGCGACGTACTTCGTGCGGCACTTGTGATTCAATGAAAAAACAGATTTGAAGGGAGAACACCATGAAAACCGAAATCACCCAGTGGGTGAACCTGGCCATGAACGCCGCGGCGTTTTTGCTCTTCGCCGCGGGGGTGCTGGCGGCGCTGCTGCGCCTGCGGCGCGAGAAACAGGGCGCGCGGGAGGAGGAGCTGGCCCGCTGGGACAGCGCCTGCGAGACCCTGGAGGCCCTGCTGCGCGGCTCGGTCTACGGCCTGGTGACGCAGGCGGAGAAGGAGTACGGCGCGGGCCAGGGGGAAATCAAGAAGTCATTCGTATTCGCGCAGCTGCTGCGGCTGATTCCCGGGCAGTGGCGCGCGTATTTCGACGCGGACACCCTCGGCGCGCTGATCGAGAGCGGGCTGAGGACGGCGAAGGAGATTTGGGCGAGATAGGATAAAAACGCATCAGCCCGCCATCATTGTGATGGCGGGCTGGATTGTTGTGATGCGACTTCGGCTATACGATCTCCTGCTCCAATGCGTAGAATAGTTCGTCGCTGAAAAACTCTACAAGTGACAGATCCAAGCCGTCGCATATTTTTTTCAATGTTATTAAAGTAATACCATTGCGACCGGAGGTTATATTTTTCAGGGTCGATTGTGTGATGCCGCAAATGGTTCCCAGCCTATTAATTGTTATATTTTTTTCCAGGCACAACGCAAGAATACGTTCTTTCACCGCAGTTGTAATATTCATGCCATCCCTCCTATAGGAGTTTAGCCCATTTGAGCTAAAAAAGTCGTCTCATATGAGTTGACATTTACGAAAACCGTGGTAAAATTAAGGTGGAGGTGGATTCATCATGGATTTTTTCCTTATCCCCGGCGACGAGGGACAGAACTGCCCCGGCAACCCGGAACTCTGCGACGAATGCGACTATCTGATGTGCTGCACAAATTACGATGGGCTATGCGACAAATGCCTTGAGGAGAGCGGAACATGCGAACAAAAATGATCTGGTCTTGCTTTTCAGGCATGGCTGTGCTACAATTATGTCAGTATGATACGAAAGGAACACATCCATGCCTGAAGCAGTATTTTTAAAGCCCTTCATCAACGGAGGATACGTGCAATCCCAAACAAAAATTTACACAGACGCATTCAACCCCAGCACGGGGGAGCTCGCCGCCAAAGTGCCCTGCTGCACCAAAGACGAGGTGGCCGGGGCCATTGCTGCGGCCAATGCGGCCTTCCCCGCGTGGCGGGACACCCCCGTGCTCAAGCGTGTGCAGGTGCTGTATAAGCTGCGCGATTTGATCGATAAGCACATGGAAGAGCTGACTTATCTCGTGGCAGAAGAAAACGGAAAGGTCTGGGACGAGGCGCTGGGCGACGTGCTCAAGGCCAGGGAGGGCACGGAGCAGGCCATCGCCGCGCCCTCGCTGACGATGGGCGAAAGCCTCATGGATACCTCACGGGGCTACGACACCGTGCTCTGCCAGGAGCCTTTGGGCGTGTGCGCGGGCATCGCCCCGTTCAATTTCCCGGCGATGATCCCCATGGGTTGGATGGCGCCTATCTGCGTCGCCTGCGGGAACACCATGGTGCTCAAAGCCGCCAGTGCCACGCCGCGCACGGCGCTGCGCATGGCTGCGCTCTACAAAGAGGCCGGCCTGCCCGACGGCGTTCTGAACGTGATCACATGCAGCCGCAACGAAGTGGGCGAAATTCTCAAGCATCCGGATGTGCGGGGCATTACATTTGTGGGCAGCACAAAAGTCGGGCTGCATATCTACGCCACAGCGGCGGCGGCGGGCAAGCGCGTGCAGGCCCTGTGCGAGGCCAAAAACCACGCACTGGTGCTGGAGGACACCCCCATCGCGCGCACGGCGGCGGGGATCGTCAACGCGGCCTTCGGCTGCGCGGGAGAGCGCTGCATGGCCCTGCCCGTGGTGGTGGCCCAGGAGAGCATCGCCGACGCCCTGGCCGCCGCGATTGTAGAGCAGGCGAAAATTCGCAAAATCGGCCCTGCGTACGACAAATCCAGCCAGCTCGGGCCGGTGTACAGCGCCGAGCATAAAAAGAATGTGATTGGGCGCATTGAGGCGGGCATCGCGGAGGGCGCGCAGTTAATACTTGACGGCAGAAATTGCGTCGTGCCCGGCTTTGAAGGCGGCTTCTACATCGGCCCAACGATTTTGGATCATGTGCAGCCCGGCATGGAGGTGGGAGAAACAGAAATCTTCGGGCCGGTGCTGTGCATCAAAAGAGTGAAAGACTTCGAGGAGGGCCTGGCCCTCATGAACGCCAACCCCTTCGCCAACGGCTCGGTGATTTTCACCCAAAACGGCTGGTACGCCCGCGAGTTCGCGCGGCGCACCCACGGCGGCATGGTGGGGGTGAACGTGGGCATCCCCGTGCCGGTGGGGATGTTCCCCTTCGCCGGGCACAAGCGCAGCTTTTTCGGCGACGCCCACTGCCTGGGCAAGGACGCATACCGCTTCTACACCGAGACGAAGGTCGTGACCAGCACCTGGTTCGGCGAGGAGGAGGGGAAAAAGAAAAAGACCAGCACCTGGGATGGGACGATATAGGGTCAGGTTTTTCCTGGGTTTTCGGCCGAGCACGCCGCCTCCCTGCGTGGGGGGAGGGGGGTGGCCCGCGGAGCATTCCCGGCCTTTGTGCAATTTGCCATGCAAAAATCACCGGTAAAAAAGGCCCGGAAAACGCCCCGAAAAAACCTGCGGGAATGCAATCAAACCCCTGTTTCCGACAACGAAACAGGGGTTTTACGCACACCTTGCGGCATCTGAAAATTATCGTTTATCGACAAGAAAAATGTTTTCGTCAAAATGACGAAAAAAGCCTCGCCTTGCGGGGGGGCCGAAACCCTATTTCCCCACGCAAAACGCCCGGAACACCTCGTCCACAACGGCGTCGCCAGCCCGCTCGCCCGTGAGGGTGAACAGCGCCTGCACGGCGTCCTCCAGGCACACGGAGACGGCGTCCGGCGCGAGTTCCAGAGCCGCCAGCGCCTCGCGCACGGCGGCGTGCGCGTCCACGGCGCACTGGGCCTGCCGCTGCGTGGCGAGCATGGCCTCCCCCGGCGCAAAACCCGCCGTTTGGCAGATTTCCTCGGCTGTTTTCGCCAGGTCATCCAACCCCTCGCCTGTAACAGCCGATGTATAGACAACATGCTTGCAGGGGACGGCCTCCGGACGTCCCTGGACTAAGTCTATTTTGTTGCAAACAACAATCGTTCTTTCCAAGTCGCATTGACCCAGCAATGCCCTGTCTTCGGCCAAAATCCCCTCGCTCGCGTCCAAAACAACCAGCACCAAATCGGCGCTTTTCATCGCCGCCAGGGAGCGCTCGACCCCTGCTTTCTCTACGGGATGTTCTGTATCTCTCAACCCGGCTGTGTCGGTCAGGCGCAGCGTGAGGTTCCCCAGTTGGACAGTTTCAGTCACGGTGTCCCGCGTGGTGCCGGGCAACGCGGTCACGATGGCCCGCTCCCAGCCCGCCAGCCGGTTGAGCAGGGAGGACTTCCCCACGTTCGGACGGCCCACCAGCGCCGCGGAGACGCCCTCCAGCACGGCCTGCGCCCCCTTCGAGCGCTCAATCAGGCCGGTCAGCGCCGCCTCGGCCTCCCCGAGCACAGCCTCGGCCTCGCAATCGCGCAGCGGAGAAATATCTTCGTCGGGGTAGTCCATCCAGGCCGCGATGTGCGCCGCCAGGGCGATCAGGCCGTCCCGGATTTTTTTGATCTCCTGGCCCAGCGCGCCTCCTATGCCGGTGTATGCGGCGCGTAAAGCCTGTTCCGACTGCGCGGTAATCAGGCGCATCACGGCCTCCGCCTGGGCCAGGCCGATGCGCCCGTTCAACCATGCCCGCCGGGTGAACTCCCCCGGCCCCGCCATGCGCGCCCCGGCTTCCAGGGCGGCCCGCAGCACCTGCGCGAGCAGCAGCGGCCCCCCGTGGCACTGGAGCTCCACCACGTCTTCGCCGGTATAGCTCGCCGGTTCACGAAAAAACAGGCATATGGCCTCGCCGACAGCGCCCCCCTCAAGGGGAACCCCAACATTGCCATATGCCATCGTATAGCCTTTGATCTTGCGCCAATCCGGCGCTCTTTTCGGCATGAAAATTTTTTCAGCGATGACAAACGCCGCGGGCCCGCTCACGCGCACAATGCCGATGCCGCCCGGCGCGTTGGCCGTGGCAATGGCCGCGATGGTGTCGGGCATGGGTGCTCCTTTATGCACGGGCGTTTACTAGGCGGCGGGCGGCAAGAATGCCGCCCCTGCAGATACTGCGCCCTACTTCTTCGGCCCCTTTGGCTGGCCGCCGGGCTTCTGCTGCCCGTCCCGGTTTTTCTGCCAGGGCTGGCGGTTGTAGTTCGTGCCGCCGGGATTCTGCTGTTGGGGCGCGTTGGCGCGGCGCACCTCGCCGTAGCGCGGCACGGCCTTCGCGTCAGTGTATTGGGGCCGTTCGGATTGCTGCGCGGGCGGCGGCTTCTGCGGCGGAGGCGGCTGTTGCAACGGCTGCGGGCGCTGCGGCTGTGCCTGTTGCGGACGCTGCGCCGGCTGTGCAGGCTCTGTCGGCTGCGGACGCTGCGCCGGCTGCGCGGGAAGCGGCTGGCGGTAGGCAGGCTCCTGCTTGCGCGGGGCGTGGCGCTCACGCCAGTTCTTGCCCCGCCGATCGTCGGCGCTGCCGCGGCGGTCATCCGCGCCGCGCTTCTCGTAGGTTTCGCGCTTCTCGTAGACGTCGCGCTGTTCGGGCTTCTCCGCCGTCTCCGCCTGCTTCTCGGGTGCCCAGTCCTCCTCCTCGAAACGCGGCTTCGCCCGCGCCTCGGGCATGGCAAGGGGGTCTTCATCCCGCAGCACCGCCTTGCGCTTCACGCCCTCGATGGCGTCGTACTGGAAGGTCTGCGGCGCGGCGTCGGGCCTGCGGTCCAGCTTGACCTTCACGGCCTTGGAGATCGCGTTGACCTCCGTCACCATGCCGCGCCCATCCGGGGTGTCTATATACGAGCCAATCTTGGGCAGGTCCTTCAGGGCGTCCTCGTAGGCCGCCTCCTCGTACTTCAGGCAGCACATGAGCCTGCCGCAGGTGCCGCTGATTTTGCTGGGGTTGAGGCTGAGCCCCTGCTCCTTGGCCATCTTGATGCTCACGGGGTGGAAGTCGTTCATGAAGGTGGTGCAGCAAAACGGGCGTCCGCAGTAGCCAAGGCCGCCCAGCAGCTTCGCCTCGTCCCGCACGCCGATTTGCCGCAGCTCTATCCGTGTGTGGAAATGCCCCGCCAAATCCCGTACCAGCGCCCGGAAGTCCACCCTTTGGTCGGCGGTGAAATGGAACACGATCTTGCTGGCGTCGAAGGTGTACTCCACGTTCACGAGCTTCATATCCAGCTCGTGCTTGAGGATCTTCTCCTCGCACACCTTGAAGGCCTCGGCCTCCCGCTGCTCCTTGCTCTCCAGGTTGCGCAGGTCCTCCCGGGTGGCCGGGCGTATCACCTGCTTGAGCGGCCGCTTGATCTGCTCCTCGGGCAGCTCGGTGTTCTCCTGCGCCACTTCGCCGCACTCGATGCCCCGCGCGGTCTCCACGATGACGTGCTCGCCCTTGCGCAGCCGGGTGTTGCCGGGGTCAAAGTAATAAACACGCCCCGCCTCGCGAAAGCGCACGCCTATGATTGTTGCCATAGATAATCTCCTTGATGCAATTCGCTTTATTCGCAAAAACAGGGAGCAGCTAAACCGCTCCCTGCATTTACAACGGTGGTGTTTTGGCGGGTGTGCCCCTTCCCGCATTTCTTTATTAGCCCAAAGGGCGTGTAGCAGCACAATCTCTACTTCAAAACACCAATCCTATTGTAAATACATTATAGCAGGTTTATTCGGCTTTGTAAAGTATTTTTTGGAATTTCATTATTTTTTGCAGATTTTTTTCGCGCAGGCTCAAAGCCCTGCCACCATTGTCACCAGCAGATTCAAATTCGCGTTGCGTTCAAGCGCGCCCTCCAGGCCCCGAATCCCCTCAATCAGCACCAGCAGGCGCTGCGCTCTCGCAGGCTCTTTTACGAGCATGGAGTGCAGCTGCCTGCGCGCGGCGGGGAGCACCTCGCGCACCAGGTCTTTGTCGCCCTCCAGGGGGGCCGTGGCCTCCAGGCGGGCATAGGGCTTGTCGCCCACCAGTGCGTTTGCCAAATTCCGCGCGATGCCCTGCACCTTCTCCTCGCGCTCCTCATCCGGGGCCTCCTCCTTAGCTTCGCCCAAAGAGAGCGCGAACACGCGGGAAATCACCGTGGGCAGCAATTTTTTTCGCGCGGGCGCGGTCAGGATGAGGCACACGTAGTCCGGCGGCTCCTCCAGGAGCTTGAGCAGGGCGTTTTGCGCCTCCGCCGTCATGGACTGCGCGTTGTGGAGCACGTACACTTTGCACGAGGCCTCGTTGGGCAGCACGAAGGCGTCCTGCCGCAGGGAGCGTATGGCGTCGATATGGAAGCTCCTCGCCCCCGCGCCGCCCTCGGTGACGCGCAGATCCGGGTGGATGCCCCCGGCGCTCTTGTGGCAGTGGGGGCAGGCCTCGCATGGCAGCGCCTGCGGCGCGCCAGCCGCCTTCGGCGCATCCTCCGGCTCCCCGAAAAGCGACATCCCCCCGAACATCGCCTCGTCTTCATCCCGCCTGGGCTCTCCCCCGCAGACCAAAGCCCGCGCCAACGCCACGGCCGCCTCCCGCCGCGCAGCCTCGGAGGAGCCCTCCACCAGCAGCGCGTGAGGCAGCGTATCGGCGTCCATCATGGCGCGCAGCACAGGGGCCACCGGCGCGAGGGCCGGGGCGGGGAGGTCAATGGGCATGAGATACTCCAATGCTGAATTCATAATGCTGAATGCTGAATGACTTCTGAGCTGGCGCTCTGCTTTTTCTTTTTTCTCAGCCAGCGAACAAGAAAATAGGGCGTTACGAATGCAGTATACAGCACAAGCCTCAACCAGAATAGACTTGTCCAGTGCTGCGAAGTCATTTCGGCGATAATTTCGGTGACAAGCTGAGAGCCCAGCAGCGAGACAGTTACCGTTATGCCACCGCCCCAGCTGAACTTTCCCGAAACGACCCAGCTAGCCAGCCACCAACTAAGAACTAAAGTGACAAGCACTATGATGCCGCTGCCATAATAAACGGCCAGATAGGCCGCAAAGGAAGCCTCGCGCAGCGCTTCTGCACGGCGAGGCACGTCCAGCTTCCAAAGTGCGATGAGCAGCAGCGCAATGGGCACAATAACCAATGCCGTGGCCGCAAGCAGGCGCAGGGCTTTGGTTGTGTATGCGCGCTGTTTTGGATTCATGGCTTGCCTCCTGTATGACTGATCGGCTCTACGCCGAGCTCCCTGTGAATAGGCGCGGACAGGCTGCGCAGATAGGCCAACCGCTCCTGTGCGGTCATCTCTTTTGTTGCTTCGTAGAGCCCGATGCGGATTGCGTCAAGCTCGCGTTCAAATGGATTCAGCTTCATTGATGCTTGCGCCTCTCCTTAATGAGGCCTCAAGCCTTTTGGCTCAAGGCCTCGCTTTCGTGGTCGGGACGACTGGATTTGAACCAGCGGCATCCTGCTCCCAAAGCAGGCGCGATACCAAGCTTCGCCACGTCCCGGAATGGCCGCCATCGCCCCAATGACGACGCCGGTATTATTATAGCACCGGATAGGGGAAAAGTCAATGCAATTTTGGGGCTCAACTTTGCCGGAACGGCATTTTCCCGCTGTGCCGTTCAGAGCGGCTGCCCGCAAAACATTTACAATTTAGCCATTGCACCGCAAGGCAAAGTGTGGTATACTACAAAATGGAAACGTTCCACTCTGTAAAGGAGGGATTGCTTTGTCCGCCTGGATTATCGATCTGCTTTTGGTGTTGGCCTTTCTCCTGGTCGTGCTCGCCGCGGCGCGCCGGGGCTTCTTCAAAACCGTGCTGCGCCTGGCGGCGTGGATCCTCAGCATCGCCCTGGCGGGCTTTTTGAGCGCCGCGCTGGCCCCGCCCGCCTACGAGGCCTTCGCCGCCGCGCCCGCGCGCGCGCTGATCGAACAGCAGATAGGCGCCGCCATAGACAAAAGCCAGATCGCCCAGACGGCGCAGAGCGTGATAGAGGAGCTGCCCGAGGCCGTGCGGCAGCTGGCGGACTACGCGGGCGTGCCCACCGAAAGCCTCATCGGCAACCTGAAATCGAACTTCAGCGCGGCCAATGCCGCCGCCCTGCTGGAGCAGAGCGTCGTCGCGCCCATCGCCATCTCCGTCATTCGTTTGATCATCTGCCTCCTGCTCTTCCTTCTGCTGCTGATCGCCCTGCGCTTCGTTGGCTCCAAGCTGGAGAAATTACGCGAAGTCCCGGTCTTCAAGCAGACAGATTGGATGCTCGGCGCGGCCCTGGGCCTCGTGAAGGGCGTGCTGCTGGTGTTCGTGGCGGCCCTGCTGCTGCGCGCCGCTGCCGCGATAGCCGCCGACGGCCCCTTCGCGCTTGCTGTGGAAAATTCCCGCATCGCGAATCTAACCAGCGGCTTGATCTGGTATCGATAATAGACCTCCTCGGAAACCATCGAAACAGTGCTTGCAGAAAGGGAGTGGATGTGATATAATCGTAGTGGGCTGAAAAAATGAACCACTTTGAGAAAACGCAGCGCTTGAAGGACGCGGACTTCAAGCAGATCATCGGGGTAAAAAGGGAAACCTTTGCCGCGATGGTGGAGGTTTTGGCCGCCGCGTATGAGAAGAAGCACGAGCGGGGCGG
>WRDW01000037.1 GCA_009779995.1 Oscillospiraceae bacterium
GGAGATCCTGGGCGATGCCCTGGGCCAGGGCTTCAAGGGCGTGAAAGCGGGCACGTCCACCCTGGTGTTCTATGACTGGGAAGGCAACGAGGTGGGCCGCTCAACCGTGACAGTGAACGCGCCGCCGCCCAACCTCATCCCCGGCACCAACCGCGAGGCGACGATCCTCAACTGGATACTCTACATCGTGTTCTTCGGCTGGATATGGATGCGCTGATTCTAAAACACGGCACTGCAAAACAGGAAAAAGGCAAGCGCTCGCCGCGCCTGCCTTTTTTTCTTGCGTTTCCCCGCGCAATCACAGCCTCTCCCGCCGGTCGGTCAGGCCAAGCAGGTAGTCCGTGGTGGTCTTGTGGTACTGCGCCAGGCGGATGAGGATGTCCACCGGCAGGTTGCGTGTGCCGAGTTCATAGTCGCTATAAACTTGTTGGGAGCAGTGCAGTATCTTCGCGATTTGCTTCTGTGTCATGTCCGCGTCTTCACGGAGATCTCTTATCCTTCTATACATATCATCACCAAAATTATTTTACACTACTGCAATTTGCGGTATTGACATGCACCGCGCAACGCGGTATAATTGTGTAAAATAAATTTGGGAGGATGGTTTTCATGAAAAGGGTACTGGCTGCTATGTTGGCGGTGCTGTTGCTGTGCGCGGTTGGGATGGTGATGCCCCACGCAGCGGTGGACATCACGGCAAAATTTACGGACGCAAACTTCAGGGCAGAGGTTTATAAGGTTATCAAAAAAACCGCGCCCACACCAATCTACGACACAGATGTGGCGGAGGTAAAGTATCTTTTCGTAGACGACAAAGATATACGGAGTCTAGCAGGACTAGAATACTTTATTAGCCTAGAGCATCTTAGTTGCTGCTCTAATCAGCTCACAGAATTGCCAGCATTACCGAGTGGCTTAGAATACTTATGGAGCGATGATAATAAACTTACGAAACTGCCGCCACTGTCGGACAGCATAAAAGAACTATGTTGTTCTTTGAACCAGCTCACGGAATTGCCAATACTGCCGAGCAGCTTGAGACTTCTCGACTGCAAATATAATCAGCTAACGAAGCTGCCAGCGCTACCGAATAGTTTGTGGACTTTGTACTGTGAAGAAAATAGGCTTACGGAGCTTCCGCCGTTGCCAGCCAGTTTGGAAGATATGGTATGCAATAACAATCTGCTGACTTCACTGCCAGATCTGCCATCAAAGTTTACATTCCTTATTTGCCACAACAACAAATTGACTTCGCTGCCAGCATTGCCATCTAGCTTGACAATGCTTTATTGTCTAAATAATCAATTGACTTCACTGCCCATACTACCTTCCACTCTTGAACGACTGCATTGTAATAACAATCTTCTAACTTCTTTGCCCGCGTTGCCAGCTAGTTTGAAAAAAATAGAATGTCATAATAATAAATTAGTTTCTTTACCTGCCCTGCCAGTCAGCTTGGAAGATCTTGACTGTAGATACAACCAATTGACATCAATGCCCACTCTACCCCCAAACCTTACATGGTTGTATTGTAACAATAATCAATTGACAACGCTAGACGTGTTCGGTTGCTCAGCATTGTTTCAGTTGTATTGTAACAATAATCAATTGACAACGCTAGACGTGTCCGGTTGCTCAGCATTGTTTCAGCTTGATTGCTCCTACAATAACATGAAAAGCAAAGCGGATGTAATCGGCTTCAAAGACACATGGGATGGTACTTACTACAAATTCGACCCGCAGAATGGCGCAACCCCGCCACCCAACCTCCTCCCCGGCACCAACCGCGAGGCCACCCCCCTCAACTGGATACTCTACATCGTGTTCTTCGGCTGGATATGGATGCGTTGGTTCTAAACGCGGCATTATAAAACATGAAAAAGGCAGACGCCCGCCGCGCC
The DNA here is from genome assembly GCA_009779995.1 of Oscillospiraceae bacterium. Lineage (GTDB taxonomy): Bacteria > Bacillota > Clostridia > Oscillospirales > Acutalibacteraceae > WRMQ01. Next base: position 1,902 of record WRDW01000037.1, read on the forward strand.
TGCCTTTTTTTTCTTGCATTTCTCTGCGGAATCTGCTATGATTATGATATATACTAATAAAAATAAGGGAGGCCACCCCATGCAAACGAAAATCCTAGTGGTTGACGACGACAGCAACATCTGCGAGCTGCTGCGGCTCTATCTGGAGAAGGAGGGCTACCAGGTCTTCTTCGCCCGTGACGGCGAGGCGGCGGTGGCGGCCTTCGCGGCCAACAGCCCCGACCTGGTGCTGCTGGACATCATGCTGCCCGCCCTGGACGGCTGGCAGGTGTGCCGGGAGATCCGCAAGACCTCGCGCGTGCCGATCATCATGCTCACGGCCAAGGGCGAGGTGTTCGACAAGGTGCTGGGCCTGGAGCTCGGCGCGGACGACTACGTCACCAAGCCCTTCGACACCAAGGAAATCATCGCGCGTATCAAGGCCGTGCTGCGCCGCGCCGAGAGCGCCAAGGACGCCGAGCCGGCGGTCAAGGAGGTGCTGTTCGACAAGCTGAGCGTGAACCTCACCAACTACGAGCTGCGGGTGGACGGCAAAAAAGTGGACGCCCCGCCGAAGGAGATGGAGCTGCTGTATTACCTGGCCAGCAACCCCAACCGGGTGTTCACGCGCAACCAGCTGCTCGACGAGGTGTGGGGCTTCGACTACTACGGCGACAGCCGCACCATCGATGTGCATGTCAAGCGCCTGCGGGAGAAGCTCGAGGGCGTGAGCGCGGAGTGGAGCCTGCAAACCGTGTGGAGCGTGGGGTATAAGTTCGCCACGGGGGAGTGAGGGGAGCAAAGGTGATAAAGGCGGGGAGCATATCGCGCCCCGCCGTGTTTTTTTTCGCCCGCCCCGGCACATTTTCCCGCCTGCCGCATATGATGCATTAGTAAAGAGAAAAAAACAGGAATTAAATACAGGTTTTTTTCATTTATATTAGGCAGGAGTGAGGCCGAAGTGGAGTACAGGAGACCCGCTGCATACGCAGCCCAGCAGTGCCCGCACCGCAGCGGCCCGGGGTCCCCGGTGAAGCCAAGGTATCCCGCGGATACCTTAAAGCTTTCTGGGGTGGTCGGCAGGCAGGTTCCCCAGGCGCAGGCCGTGCGCAAGGCCACCGCCGCGGCGCTCGCGCAGCAGAAACCGGCGGCGGCTCCGGCGGCCATGCCGAGGGTATCCCCGGCCATGCCTGCGGCGGCGCCGAAGGTGTCAACGGCAGGCCCTGCGGCAGCAGCGGCGGCTTCGGCGGCGGCGGCGAAGGCCATCCCGGCAGCAGCGAAGATAGCGCCGGCGGCTCCGGCAGTGCCTGCGGAACAAGTGCCCGCGTTCCCGGCGGCGCTGAAGCGCGCGCATTTCTCCGCCTATGCCGAGAACTTCACGCTGGCCGTGGAGGAGGGGGCGAAGCTCTTCCTCCCCGTGGAGGCCCGGCGCGCCGAGGGCGGCTTAGGCGTCGCCGAGGGCGTCGTCACCGCGCCGGAGGACGGCTACTACATGCTCCTGTGGGAGCTGGGCGTGGGCGGCGCGCAGGGCGCGGCCACCTTGCAGCTGGGCATCAACGAGGCCGCCAGCCAGCTCACATACGCCCTGCATCCGGGCTACGATTCCGGCCAGCAGGTGACCTGGCTCTCGGCAGGCGACAAGGTCGGGCTGTTCATCCAAGCCGAGGACGACGAAGCCAAGGCCGAGGTGCAGTGTACCAGCGCGCAGTTCACGGTGATACGCTTAGGTTAGTCCAAGCAACATATGGGCATTGCCCCAACATATTCGCGGTCCCTCTTCATAACAGGATGTGCAATAAACATAAAACAGGGCGAGGCCGGTTGGCTTCGCCCTGTGGATATTTTGAGTTGCGTTACCGCGTGCCCTCGAGGGTTTGGCCTGTGGCGGGGTCGTAGAGCAAAACGAAAAACTCCCGCCCGTAGTCAACGTAATATATTTCTCCGGCTACCATCATATTGCCCAGAGAAAAAACCATGACGCCGTTGTCTTCTCCGCCGACACCGCATGGCCTGCTCCACAACGGCTTGCCCTCGGCATCCAGCTCACGCAGCATAACATCGTCCCAACCATTGTCCTCGTCCGCCTGCGGAGAAACGGCCACGGCGAATAGCTTGTCATTGATTGCATAAAGCGTTGTTATGCGCGTTCCGGCCTCCAACAATTCTTTACCCGTGCCATCGGGCTTCATACGATATAAGTTTTTCGGTACGTCCCAATTCCCTTCCACATAGTATATCCAGCTGTCATGCGCCGCCTTGGTGGGCTCAAGCGTTTCCCAAAATGTTTTCAGCGGCTCTATTTTTGCCTGATTATTTGCATCGATGCACAGGTAGCGGGGTCCGCCATCGTAAAATGTCTCCCCCAGGACCAATCCGTTTGCATGGTTGTACCAGATATGTATACGCGGGTCATCACAGACCAGGCTTGTCTCTCCCGTGCCGAGATGCAGGGCTTCCAAATAGCCTCCCTCCTCGGTGTATCGCGTGATGAGGAGGCTTTCGCTTCCCGCGTTGTACCAGGGGTGCCCACGGCATTCCACAACGAACTCCGCTTCGCCGCTCTGCAACGAAACCCGGTAGACAACCGTGTTAGATGTGTCATAGTCGACCCAGCTGATGAGGAGCCACTCAGGCGTGATTCCGCAGATGCGCAGATTGTGCCCTAGCGTATCTTTGGGCGCGGCGTCCGGCAGGGGCAGCGGCTCCTTCTTGCTGAAATCGTTCCGCGGCACCCGAAGAATGACGCCTTCTTCAAGCCTTGCATAAAAATGCGTAGGCGTAGCGGCATAAAACGACGCAAACGAATACCCCTCCGGCATGGGCTTTGTCTGCGGGAAATTGGGGGGTTCTGTTGTGATTTCGGCTGTGGTTTCGGCTGTGGTCGTCTCCTCCGGCCTTGACAAACCACAGCCCGCCAACGGGCACAGCAAAGCTAAAGCCGCAAGACAGGCTAGGATTTTTTTCATGTGGGTCAACTCCTTGTTATGTAAACGCTCACGTTTACGGTAAATCCCCCATTCCCCTCCTTGGAGGGGTGGCCCCGCAGGGCCGGGGTGGCCCAGCGGAGCACCATCGCGGAGCGACGTTCCCCTACACCGCCCTCCTCTTCGCCCGCCCCGGATTCCGCTCCACTTGGGGCTGGGCCTTCTCTGTGATGCACGAGGCCGTCACTACCACGCGCTCCACGGTGGGGTCGGAGGGCACGGCGTACATCAGCGGCTGCAATAAATCCTCCATCACCGAGCGCAGGCCCCGCGCGCCGGTGCCCTTTTCCAGGGTCTTCCGCGCCAGGGCCACCAGGGCGTCGCGCTCGAACTCCAGCTCCACGCCGTCGTAGGCGAACAGCTGCTTGAACTGCCGCAGCAGGGCATTGCGCGGCTCGCTGAGGATGCGCACCAGGGAGGCCTCGTCGAGCTCCTCCAGGGTGGCGATGATGGGCATACGGCCGACGAGCTCCGGGATAATGCCGAAGCGCACCAAATCCTGGTGCACGGCCTGGCCGATGAGCTGGTCGTACTTGGCCTTGGTCTTGTCTTTGATGGGCGCGTTGAAGCCAACGGAGCTGCCGCCCACGCGGCGCTCAATCACCTGCTCTATGCCGGAGAAGGCCCCGCCCAGGATGAACAGGATGTTCGTGGTGTCGATCTGCACGAACTCGTCGCCCGGGTGCTTGCGCCCGCCGCGCGGCGGCACGCTGGCCAGGGTGCCCTCCAGGATTTTCAGCAGGGCCTGCTGCACGCCCTCGCCGGAGACGTCCCGGGTGATAGAGGGGTTTTCGCTCTTTCGCGAGATTTTGTCGATCTCGTCGATGTAGATGATCCCCTGCTCGGCGCGCTCCAGGTCGTGGTCGGCGGCTTGAATTAAGCGCAGCAAAATATTTTCAACATCTTCGCCCACGTATCCGGCTTCGGTCAGCGTGGTCGCGTCGGCGATGGCGAAGGGCACGTCCAGGATTTTCGCGAGGGTCTGCGCCAGCATGGTCTTGCCCACGCCCGTGGGCCCCAGCAGCAGCACGTTGCTCTTCTGGATTTCCACCCTGGAGGTGCGCTCCCCCGCGTGGTTGATGCGCTTGTAATGATTGTAAACGGCCACGCTCAGGGCCGTTTTGGCGTGCTCCTGCCCGATGACGTAGTCGTCCAGCTTGCGCTTGATCTCCGCCGGGGTGAGCAGGCGGCTGTAAAAGCTCGGCCGCAGCGGCTCGATGGTGGAGCGCTCGCCGCCGCGCTCCTCCTCCAGGATGTCGATGCAGAGATCCACGCACTCGTTGCAGATATAGACCCCCGGCCCCGCGATGAGCTTATCGATCTGCGACTGGGATTTGCCGCAGAAGGAGCACAGGGCCGGGCGGTTGGGGTCGTCGTGGAAGTAGTTGTCTCGGGCCATAAAGAACTCCTTTATAGGGCTTTTTCCCTCGGCGTGGCAATGCCGCGCCCTACAGGGATTGGGCCGATGGCCCTTTGTAAAACGCACAGAGATAAAAAGATGCCAACGGCCACTGGCCGCATTCCTGTAGGGCGCGGCATTGCCACGCCGGTATTACACCAAGCAACCTTACCTCTTATCCAGCACCTTGTCCACAATCCCATAGGCCAGCGCCTCCCCGGCGGTCATATAGAAATCGCGCTCGGTGTCGCGCTCGATGACCTCCAGGGGCTGGCCCGTGCGCTCGGCGAGGATGTCGTTGAGCCGCGCGCGGGTTTTCAGGATGTGGTCGGCCACGATCTTGATCTCGGTGGCCTGGCCCTTCGCGCCGCCCATGGGCTGATGGATCAAAATCTCGCTGTTGGGAAGGGCCATGCGCTTGCCCTTCGCGCCGGCGGTGAGCAGGAAGGCCCCCATGCTGGCCGCCATGCCCATGCAGATGGTGGATACGTCGCACTTGACGTAGTTCATGGTGTCGAAGATCGCCAGGCCCGCCGTGACGGAGCCGCCCGGGCTGTTGATATAAAAGCTTATATCTTTTTCCGGGTCCTCAGACTCGAGGTGAAGCAATTGCGCGATGACCAGGCTCGCCGTGACGTCGTTCACCTCGTCGGAAAGCATGACGATGCGCTCGTTGAGCAGGCGCGAAAAGATGTCGAACGAGCGCTCCCCGCGCCCGGTCTGCTCGATGACCATGGGGACTAAAGACATGGTGTTACCTCCAATGTTTAATATCACTCAGTTCCGAACGGCACAAAGCCGTCAGGGATGTCCGTCGCGCTTTTTTCTTTGCAGAGAAGCCAGACACCCATAAAATCTCCAAACACCCATATGAGCCAATCATCAGGGCTTTGATCAGCAACCAAGAAAACCCTCATATGACTAGCCATGTCGGTCAGCCCGAACAGCTTGCCGATGTGTTCAGTCTCGGCAATGCCGAACGCCTCGTACTCACGGCCCTTCCAGCGCAGCTCGTACTGGCATGTGAGCAGCTCGCCGTTCTCTTCGTACACCGGGTTGGCCATCGCCGCCTGCATCAGTTCAAGCCCGGCTTTTTCCGCGAACTTGACGCGCAGCGCCGCGCAGCCGAAAAAATTGAAGAAAATCAGGAAACTCAAAACTGCCGCGATAAGCTTGTTCATTCAGGCATTCCTCCATGTGTTGTGTTGTGGGCACTGTCGCGAAGCGCCGCGTTCCTCGCACCCCTACAGTATCGCTCTCTCCGAAGGAAGTTATACCTCGATTTTGATCGCCTCGGCCTTGACGAACTCCAGGGCCCTGGCGCGGTTGAGGTCGTTTACGATGTCGTCCTCCGGGATAGCGTATTTCACCCGTGCCAGGGTCACTTTGTATTGCTCGGCCAGGCGGGCGTATTCGGCGTCGATCTCCTCGTCGGTGGGGTCGAATTCCTCCAGGTCGGCGATGGTTTCCAGGGCCAGCTCCAGGCGCACCTGGGCTATGCTCTGCTCGCGCATACGCACCTCGAAGGCCTCCTGGCTCTCGCCTATGAGCTCCAGGTAGCGGTCGATGGGCATCTGTATGCGCTCGGCGAACATCTCTATGTTCTGCTTGGCGCGGCGTGCGAACATGGCCTCGGGGATCTCCCCCTCCACCATCGCGGCCAGCTGGTCGTGCACCGCGCGCTCGAAGGCCTCCGTGTGCTTCCTTGCCTTGCTCTCGCTGAGCTCCTTGGCGATGCCCGCGCGCATGTCCTCCACATTGTCGTAGTCCTCGCCCACCTCCTGGGCGAAGTCGTCGTCCGCCTCGGGAAGCTCCTCGGCCTTCAGCTCGTGCAGCGTGACCTCGAAGCGCGCCGCCTGCCCCGCCAGCTGCTCCGCGTGGTATTCCTCCGGGAAGCTGACGTTCACTTCGAAGCTCTCGCCGGGGCTGTGGCCGACGACCTGCTCCTCGAAGCCGGGGATGAACTGCCCCGAGCCCAGTGTGAGCTCGTAGTTCTGGCCCGCGCCGCCCTCAAAGGCCTCGTCCTCCAGGTAGCCCGTGAAGTCGATCAAGGCGATGTCGCCGTTTTGCGCCGGGCGGCTGCCCGCCTCCACGTGGCGGGCGTTGCGGTGCTGCAGCTCGTGTATGCGCGCGTCCACATCCGCGTCCTTCACGTCCGGCGAGGGAACCTCCACCGCGAGGCCCCTGTAATTTTCAATCGTAATCTCGGGCCGCGCCGCCACCGTGAAGGTGAAATTGATGCCGTCCGCCTTCCAGTCCTGGTCCTCGGGCACGTCCAGGTCCTCGGGGCGCAGCTGCGGCTCGATCTCCGCCTCCTCCATCACAGCCTCCATTGTGTCCGGCAGCATGGCCTCCAGGGCCTCTTCAAAGAAGGCCTTCTCGCCGTAGCGCTTCTCCACCATGGCCCTGGGCGCCTTCCCCTTGCGGAAGCCCGGCAGGGTGAGCTTCTGCAGCTCCTTCGCGAACGTGGCGTCCAGATGGCGGCAAAAATCCGCAGCCTCGATGCGGGCCGCCACCTTCCACGTGGCCGGGGCGGTTTTCTCCTTGGAAACAAAACTCATGCGCGTTTCTCCTCCTGTAAAAATAAACCCAAAGTACATTATACACGATGGCGCGCAAAAATGCTAGACCTTTTTTGAAAATCTTTGGGCCCGCGAAAAAATGCTTTATTCCAATCCCGTTCAAAAGAGGCACTGCAATGCCTCTTTCTAAAAGAGCCGCTGCAATGCCTCTTTCGCCGATAGCGCTCAGCCGCTCACGCGACGTACCTCGTGCGATTCGCTGACGCTTGCGGCAAGCCAAAAAAGCCCGCCTCAAAGAGACGGGCCATGCGTTCTCACTCGCTCGTATACGGCAGCAGCGCCACATGCCGCGCGCGCTTGATGGCGGTGGTGAGCGCGCGCTGGTGTCTGGCGCAGGTGCCCGTCATGCGGCGGGGCAGGATTTTCGCGCGCTCGCTGATATACTTTTGCAGGCGGCCGACGTCCTTGTAGTCGATGTAATCGATATGGTCCACGCAGAACGAGCAGACCTTCCTGCGGCGGCGGCGCATGGGGGGGCGGCGGTCGCCCTCGCCGGCGGCGTCTCGGTCGCGCGGCTTGGCTTCATAAGGCATAAATGTATCCTCCTAAATCATTGTTCGGCCCAAAAGGCTATAGGGGCCGTGTGCATCTGTAAATTGTGCATTGCCTAAAACGGCAGATCGTCGTCCCCGGCGATCTCCTCGAAATCTGTCGCGGACGCCGTGGAATAGGCTGGGGCGGGCTGGGAGAGCTGCTGGCGCTCGGGGGGCGGCGGTGGCAGGGGGACGTCTTCGCGGTAGCCGCCGCCGCTGCCCTGGGTCTTCTCCCCGGTGAAATCGACGCGGTCGGCCACGATCTCCACGGCTTCGCGCTTGTTGCCGTTCTTGTCCTCGTAATTGCGCACCTGGATGTAGCCGGTGATGGCGACCATGTTGCCCCTGTGGAAGTAGCGGGCGAGGAATTCCGCGCGCTCGCGCCACGCCACGCAGCGGATGAAGTTGGTCTGGCGCTCGCCCTGCTGGTCCTTGGAGCGGCCGTCCACCGCCACGGTGAACGAGCACACGGTGGTCCCGGCGGCGCTTTTGAGCTCCGGCTCGGCCGTCAGGCGGCCCATGATGATGGCTGTGTTGAGCATGTCATGTCCCTCCTATTCCGGCTGACGGGTGACGAGGGAACGCAGCACGCCGTCGGTGATCCCCGCCACGCGCTGGAATTCCGCGGGGAACTCGGGCGGGGCGGAGAACAGGTACAGCACGTACCAGCCCTCGTTCTCCTTGTTGATAGGGTACTTCAGGATGCGGCGGCCCCACTCCTTGACCTCGGACAGGGCGCCGTTTTGCTCAATGAGCGCCTGGAAGCGCTCCTTGAGCGCGGCAACGGCCTCTTCGCCCTGTTTGAGCGAAAAGACGGCCATCGCCTCGTAGTTGTTTGCCATGGTGTTTCCTCCTTCTGGGCTTTGACTGCTATTGATATTTTAGCAGTAAGGATTTTTTGGCGGAGCAAAGGCCGTAAAAGCCCAAGTTCAACGCCGCCGCACCGCCTCTGACCGGCAATGCAACTTTGATAGTATAGCAGAGGACTGGGGGGATGTCAAGGAAATTTTTGTGAAGCCGCAGAAAAATATCGCGAAAATGACGCGAACCCCTTGACAACTGCATCATAGCCGGTGTATAATACAGCTGTAAGGGGTTGCCGTTGCAGACGGTTCCCCTCCGTACAAATTGACTAAGTCGCTCTGCTAGTGGAAGAGGAGAGCGGCTTAGCGCTTTTTGCTGTCAAACAGCTTAAGCACCAATGTTGCGAACGCGATAAGTAGAAGCATTAGGCCAATAAAGTCCTGTAACGTCATGTACTCCATCTCGTACCCTCCTTTCTAGTAGGATTTCGTCTAGGACTACATCCTTGGAGGGCTTGGCGGCCGGGTTTCCCCACCGGCAGCCGCTTTCGCATGAACCGCCCGCATTCGGAGCGCAAGCGCCCCTATACAACAGCACCAGTATATCACCAAATCCCAACAATTGCAACCTTTATTTGCCGTTTTCGTGAAAATTGCGCCCGCCTTACCAGGTGGGCGCGTTTTTCATTTTTTCGTTCACACAGCAGCCTTTACCAGGGCAGCTGTGTTGCCCCCTCCGCCGGGGTGGTGTGTCCCTCCGTGGCCGGGCGATATTCAACAGCGAACTCTTTCGGCGCCGCCGGGTCGGTTTCGGCGTCCCAGATGAGCACGCTTTCGGCCAGCACGCCGCCACGCTCGCTCCAGCCCAGTGCCTCGTTGACCAGGTTTTTGGTGGGGCCGCCGTAATAATACAATCTGGTAATCGGGATGTCCCGCGCCCAGCTGGCGAACTGTGATTCGTCAATGCCGCTCCTGTCAATCCCCATGCTTTCCTCCCAGCTGCGGAACGCCTCTTTTTCCGCCTGCGACATCGGGGTGAGCTGGAGCATACTGTACCCATAGGAGGTAATGTCCGGGTTCCAGCCGCCGCGCGCATTCGCTTTGCGCTCGGAGTTCAAGGCTCTGAGCGGGTCCTGCGTCATCTGGATGTAGAGCACGCCGACACGCCGGCCGTCAATCGTCACGACATCCTCTGCATGAGTGCTCCCGGTGCCGCCATACTCAAAGCGTGGCTGGCGGGCCAATTGCACCTTGAGGCAATCGCCGCGCATACCGGAGCCCGGGAACAGGTCGTCGCGGTACACGCCGAGGGCCTCCAGGTCGATGAGGCCGTCGTAATAGGCTATGGGCTGGAGGTTGTCGAAGCGCATAATCTTGAAGCCCGCCATCAGCACCGCCGAGACAAGCAGCGCGAACACGGCCAGGGCCGCTGCGATCTTGCGCCGCGTGGACTTCAATGACTGGCGGGCAGTCTTTTTCTTCGCGGGCGCAACCGGCGCGCGAAGCGCTTCAAGCTCGCAGGCGCAGGGGGGGCATTCGGGCAGGTGGACTTCCACCAGGCTGTTGCCCTCCTCGCTGAGCACGCGGTCGGCATACAGGGGCAGCAGGTCGCGGACCAGGCCGCAGGTGACGTCAATTTTCATGGGATGATTCCTCCATTCGTTCTTGTAGCTTGCGCTTGGCACGGTGGTAGGTGACGCGGGCCCAGCTCTCGGTTTTGCCGAAAATCTCGGCGATCCGGGCGAAGGGCAGCTCGCCGAAGGCGCGCAGGGAGAACACCTCTTTGAAGGGCTCCTCCAGCGCGTGCAGCAGCAGGTGCAGCCGGAAGGCGTCGTCGCGGTCCTCCATGGCGTTCTGCAAAGAACGCTCGTCCTCCCGCAGGGCGTCGTGCTCCGGCAGGGGCAGCGCGCGCCCGCGCCGCTTGCACTCCTTGTAATAGAGGTGCTTGGCGATCTGGCACAGCCACACCCGCAGTTCGCATTTGCCCTCGAAGCGCCCGATGTGCAGCAGGGCCTGCACGAAGGTCGCCTGGGTGAGCTCTTCCGCCGTGTCCTCGTCCCGGGCGAGGCGCAGCAGAAAGAGATACACATCGTGGTAATGCCGCAGGTAGACCTCGTCGAAGCCTTGCATGGCTGGCATGGGCCGCCTCCTTTCCACCGTGGTTTGCGACTATAAGAGCGCCGAAGAGGGGAAACGTTACAAGCTTCCCGTAAAATCGCAGAGACGCACGGTTGTGCGTCTCTGCTTGTCAGGGCGGAACGTTCTACCCCTCCCCCAGCACCCGCGGCGCGGCCAGCACCCCGCTCTCGCTCAGCCTGTATTCATACGTCCAGCCAGACCCCCGCGTGCGCCAGGCCCCGGGGCCATGCCAGACGTCCGCGTACTCGCGGTTGTGCAGCGCGCCGAAGGTGTTCACGCGGTTGCCGTAGGCCGTGACGTCCACTCTATGCGCGCCCGGGTTGGGGCATCCCAGATTGACGCGCCACGGGGAAATCGCAATCAGCCCACAGTCCGCGCCGTCCATCGAAACCCCCAGCACCGGCTGGGCGAAGTGCGCGGCCTCCAGGGCGGCCGCTCCGCACTCCAGGGTCACATCGCAATGATAAATCACATTGCCGCCGTAGAAGGGCAGGCCCTGCCGCGTCCAGTCGCCGAAGGCAAGCTCCCGCACGGGCCCGGTGATCACGGCCTCCCGGCCAATGACCTCCACGCCGAAATCGCCCAGGAGAAAGGCGTTTTCCACAGTTGTAATTTTTCCAAAGGGCAGTTCTATTTCAAGCAGGTTTTCGCCCTCGCGCAGCGCGCCCAGATTCACTGTCTGTATGGCCTCGTCGACATAATAGCCATCGGCGACCGGCGCGATGTCCTCGCCGTTCCAAGTGAGTTTTAGCGTAGATAAATCTTCAATAGCCAGCTGCACTTGATTGACAGTTATCTTCGACCGGACGACATGCCTGAGCCTGAGCGTATGCGTGGGCTTCGCGCCCGGGTCATCTTTGAGCGTCCAGGGCTGGCGGCCGCGGCGGATCTCGTTTTGCAGGCCCAGCCGCTGCTTGCAGCCATCGGAGATGCGCAGTACCTCCTCCCTGGGCTGCCAATCGCCGCCGTCCAGGGACCATGCGGGCATATCCAGCACCAGCACGTTGGGCTCGGCGAGGGTCACGGGATTTTTCGCGGGGAGCGCGCCTGCCTGCCGCCAGGCGGTCTTTTTTGCGGGCGTACAGGTCTGCTCCCCCGGCTCCAGGCGCAGCAAAAGGCTGTCCTGGGGCCAGGCCGTCCATTCGATGGTTGAACTGTCGTTCACATAGCGCACCGGCAGCGCCGCAATCTCACCGGTGAGGGTGTCATATTTCTGTACGCGCCAGTGCTCTTTGATGCGAAGCTGTAATTCACGTGGTTTATTTGTGTAATATCGCTCGCTGTCGTTGGCATGGCAGAGGAACAGCCAGCGGCAGTTGTTATCACTCCGCCACTGCGAGAGAATATTGGACGCCGGTACGCCGTTTTCCGTCACGCTGTGCAGCCGATAGGGCTCCAGCTCGCGCAGGAGATTCGTTTTGCTCCACATCGTAATGGCTGTAGGGGTGGCCAGCAGGCCGCCCGCATACTCCCCGCCCACATGGGTGGGCGCCTGCCCCAGCCAGAGCACCCTGCCGCCCCTGGCCTCGAATGCGTTCAGGGCGTTGAGGGTTGTCGCGCGTATGGTCTCCAGCCAGGGCACAATTACGGCGTCGTATTCCATCGCGCCGACCTTGAAGCCCATGCCCTTGGAAGAATACTGACTTGGCAGCAGTGATTCGCAGATGAAATCAAAATCGAGCTGGCTGTAGAGCAGCCATTCGGTCAATTGCGCGAAGCGCCCGTCCATCTCGTCGCGGGCGGGGCGGGTCTGGCTCTCCGGGCCCCAGCGCAGCCAATAGCTCTCGATGGGATGGATGACGGCTATCCTCACCAGGGGCTTGCCCCTGGTCATGGCAGACGCCACCCGGGCGAAGTGATCTTCTATAAACTTATATTGCCTGTACCAGGGGCTCTGGTGGCCTATGCTGGCGGGGTAGTCGCGCTTGGCCTCGCCGCGCATGGAGACCCAATACAGGTGCGGCACGCGCACGGTGACCCCCAAGGCCGCCTGCCAATCCCCCTGGAGCTTGTGATGCCGGAAGGTATAATTCCAGTTGCTCACCCCGTACAGCTCGCTGAGCATCCCCGGCCGGTTGTACTGGTGTACGGCGCTCTGGCACTGCTTGGCGGTGTTTAGCTCCCTGTTCTCGTGCAGCATGTCGATGCCAGGCAGCTGGAAGGCCCGATAGGAGCGCATACACTCGCCCAGCGCCGCCGTCTGGGCGCGCAGGGTCGGCTCCTCCATCATGTGCCCGGTGAGCATCAAATTGCGCTTGTCGCACCAGCGGCCTATCGTATCGGCAAAAGCCGCCGCGAAGCGCTCCGAAGCATGGTCATGATAGCGATACCTCGCCCGTGAGACCCGTCCCTCCGGCAGCTCGAAGAAGAGCTCCGGCACATAGTCCAGGATGTCCTCGCCGTAGGCACTCTGGTATGTCTGCGCCAGGTCGTCCGTCCACGGCAGGGAGACAGGTTGATTGTCAAAGGGGGAGCGCAGCGTGCCCCTGCGGGAGGTCTGTGGCTCGTCGGTGAAAATCGCCGGTACGCTCTTGCCGAATTGCCTGCCCAACGCCCGAGCGTAGCGCTCATGGGTGATTTGCACGAACTCCTGTATAGCCCGGGGCGAGAGCGTATCCACATAGCTCTGGCCGTTGTACCAGTCCGAGGGGTTCTGGATTTCGAGATAGGCATAGCGCAGCTGTGTGCCGGAAGGCGGCTCATCACCCTCCTCCAGGCGCATATAGTTTTGCAGGCAGCCGTCGCCGTCCAGAGCGATCGCGTACCGGGCCAGCAGGGCCCCGCCGCCCGGCCAGCCGTTGCGCACGGCGGACATGCTCTCCCGGGGTTCTTCGCAGGGCCCGCGGGTGAGCGTCAGCTGCCTTGCCCTGTATTTCGGGTCTTTGGTCACCAGCCCCCCCGCGAAGCCCGAGGGCCACTTGTCCTCGTCATAGAGCCAGGCGAGCATCCCCAGGCGCTTGCCCGTATCCGCGCAGTTCTTGATGTACCCCATGAACTCATCGCTGAGATATTCCGTGGCCAGCCCCACGCGCACGTGCATGTGGAACCCGCCGAAGCCCATCTCCCTCATGCATTCAATCTGCCTGTCGAGGACGTCTTGGTCCAGCGCGCAGTTCCAGGCCCAAAAGGGCGCGCCCCGGTATTCGCTGCCGGGATTTTTGAAAACTGAAGGCGAGAGATTGGGCTTTTGATTTTCGGGGTAGAGCATGGGGGGCCTCCTGCGTTCGTGTTGCTATTATTCTACACCATATATAAACAAAATGGAAGACGCAAAATAATAAAAACCGCTGGATTTTTATCACAGGGTGTGCTATAATAAGATGAAATTCTCGAAAGAAGTGACTGCCCATGTCAGAGCCCGCCAAGCTCACCGCGAAGGAAAACCTCGTCACCGGCGTGAAGTTCCTGCTTTTTTCTATTTCGGCAGGGTTGATACAGGAGCTCTCCTTCATTCTCCTCACTCAACTGCGTACCTTCGCCTTTATGGAAAACCCCTACTGGCCGCGCTACATAATATCCCTTGCGTTGTCGGTCATCTGGAACTTCACCTTCAACCGGCGATTCACATTCAAAAGCGCGACCAACGTGCCCATCGCTATGCTCAAGGTGTTGGCCTACTACGTGGTGTTCACGCCGCTGTCCGCATGGTGGGGCGATGCCCTGACACTGAACAGGCCGGATTGGGTACATTATGTCGTGCAGTTCGGCACAATGCTCGTCAATCTTGTCACGGAGTTCCTGTACCAGCGGTTCTTCGTGTTCGGGAAGAGCATGAACACCAACGAATTGGCGAAGAAAGAGAAATCAAGTGAACTTTGATACCCACGTCCACAGCGTCTTCTCCCCCGATAGCCGCGAGACCATGGCGCGCCATTGCGAGCGCGCCGTGGCGCTGGGCCTCGACGGCCTGTGCTTCACCGAACACCAGGACTTCGACGCGCTGAGCCTGGACTATTACAAGCCCGAGGCCTACTTTGAGGAGATCAATCGCCTGCGCGAGGTCTACGCCGGGCGGCTCGAAATCCTCGCGGGGCTGGAGCTCTCCGAGCCGCACCAGCACCGCAAGGAACTGGAGCAGGCGCAGAACAGGCCCTACGACTTCATCCTGGGCAGCGTGCACTACTGGCTGGGCGGGCTGTTCCCCAGCCAGATGCGCGACCGGGGCATGGACGTCTCCGCCTGCTATAAGCGCTACTGGGAGCACATGCTCCTCATGGCGCGCTGCGGCGGGTTCGACTGCGTGGCCCACTTCGATTTCCCCAAGCGCTACTTTAAATGCCTCGAGTACGAGCCCGATATGATCGACGGGATTATGCGCGCCATGCTGGAGAATGGGCTCATTTTGGAGATCAACACCTCCTCCCTGCGCAAGGGCCTCGAAGAACCCCTGCCCTGCGAGGCCCTGCTGCGGCGCTACGCCGCCCATGGCGGGAGGTACGTCACCCTGGCCTCCGACGCCCACAAAGCCGAGGAGCTCTACGAGGGCGTGCCCGAGGCGCAGGCCCTGGCCGAACGCCTGGGGCTGGAGGCTGTGCGCTATGTGGGGAGGAAGATGGTGAAGGTGTAGGCACTGCGGGAAAATCCCCGGCTCCAAAGCCCTTTCGCGAAAGGGCTTGGTGAGAGGAGCTCCGCCGCAGCGGTGAGGGAGCAGTGCGGAGCACTGCCGCTGCAGGCGGCACTCCATGTGGACGCCGAACCACACCCAGTATGCTATACAATTTCAAATACAAACAATAAGAAGATGATACCATGCCATCAAACGAAACCCCCTCCCCCGTGATCATCCTCCCCGGCTACAGCGGGCCGCAGCTGTTCCTGGATGCCGGGCTGGCCACCGAGCAGCAGATCTGGGCGCCGCGCGTCAACGGGGTGGCGCTGCGCTCCGTGGCCGACGTGCTGCTCACCACCCTGCCCCGGCTCCTGGCCGACGCCGGGGGCAGCGCCGACGCCGTGGTGGAGAAGTTCGGCGAGCTGGTGCCCGTGCTGGAGAAGCTGGGGATGAACGAGGACGGCTCCTCCCGGTACAACGTGAGCGCCCTGCCGCGGCACGCCTGGAATTCCCGCTGGGACGTGATGCTGGCGCGGGGGCAGGCCCGCCTGAACATCGCGCAGCGGCCCACCACCAACACCCTGCTGGACTACGTCCCGGCCAATCGCATCTACTTCTTCGCCAGCGACTGGCGCCTGGGCCAGGTGGACGGCACACGCGCCCTGCACGAGTATATTCAAGAGGTGAAGGCCGACGCGGGCTGCGAAAAGGTGAGCCTGCTGGCCGTCAGCTACGGCGGGCAGCTGGCCGCGGCCTATTTCGCCTTCTGCGGCGGCGCGGAGATCGACCGGGCCGTGCTGCACGCCCCGGCTATCCGGGGCTCCGCCCTGACGGCCGACATGCTGGAAAAGCGCGACCTCACCTTTGACCATGTACCCCTGCTGGATCTGGCCGCCGTCTTCATGCAGCGCGAGCTCTCCCTCAGCCAGCGCCTGAAGCGGGCCCGGCGCGCGGAGCTCTTCAGCGAGATCGCCGCGCGGGTGATCCGCACCCACGCGCTGCCCCCTCTCAGCCGGTTCGGCAGTTTCTGGGACATCGTGCCGCCGGGGGACTACGAGCGCCTGAAGGCGCTGTACCTCGACCCCGTGAAAAACGCCGAGATCATCCGCAAGAGCGACCTTGTGCACCGCGAGATGATGCCGTGCATAGGCGAGACCCTGCGCCGTATGCAGCAAGAGGGCGTGAAGCTCGCGGTGATCGCGGGCACGGGGCTCCCCCTGGTGGGCGGCAGCCCGGTGGACTCCGACTCCATCGTGGATACGGCCTCCGCCACGGGGGCGTTCGCCCTGCCGCTGAATGCCGAGCCGCCGGCGGCGCGCCGCCACGGCCCTCACGTCTCCCCGGACGGCCGCGTCGACGCCGCCGGCGCTTACCTGCCGGACCACACCTGGTTCTTCCGGGGGCAATACCACGGCCAGGCCGCCTGGGACCGCTGCGCCCGGCAGCTCTACTGCAAGTGGCTGTTCACCGACGACATCCAAGATATTTACAGCGACCCGGCCTTCCCGCAGTTCCGGGATTCCTGCAACCCCTCCGACGGCCTGGAGCTGCGCTTTTCGCACAGCGTGTCCGGCATCCTCACCGCCGGGGATACCTCGTTGCTGCTGACGAACCTCTCGCGCTATGACATCGGCCTGGTCTCGGTGAAAGCCGAGGGCCTGGCACTCCATGTGCCCATCGGCGGCCGCCTCACGCTGCGCCCCGGCGAGACCGCGCGCCTGCCCTTCGAGGCCGCCCTCCCGGCAGGGGCGCGCCGCTTTAGCCTCACAGCCTCCTTTGTGCGCAGAACCGCCGTGCCCGCCAGGGAGCACCGCGCCTACCCCTTCACGGCCCTGCCCGCCGATGAAGAAATCCCGCAGGCGCTGCGCTACCCCGGCGGGGATCAGCGCGAAACGCCAAGCGGGCACAGGCATAATTTTGCGAGGGACGCATTCGTCAGGCTACGGATCGCGCTTCCGGGGGAGAGGAAGAGCGAAGAGATGGCGCACCATCCGTAGGGGGCGGCGTCCTCGACGTCCCCGGCGCTAAAAGACAAGGCCTTGTTCTCCATACCCGGGGACGTCACGGAGGCCGTCCCCTACATGCTGCGTTTTGTTATGGCTGGTTTTCCGTGCCGCAAACCATTTCCAGGGCCCTGGGCAGCAGCACCCACTCCGCCTGCTCCATCACGCGCTGCTGCAAACTCTCGGGGGTGTCGCCGGGCAGAACCTCCACGGCTTTCTGCGCGATGACAGCCCCGCCGTCGCATTCTTCCGTCACGAAATGCACCGTAGCCCCGGTGCGCTTCACGCCCTGCTCCAAGACGGCCTTGTGCACCCGCAGGCCGTAGTAGCCCTTGCCGCCGAAATCGGGCAGCAGCGCCGGGTGCACGTTGATGATCCTGTTTGGGAACCTGCGAACGAAATCCTCGCTGAGGATCGTCAAAAACCCGGCTGTAACAATATAGTCAATTTTATATTCTTCCAGCAATTCCAGGCTGCGGGCTTCGAATGCTTCGAGGCCTATTTCTTTTCTGGGTAAAGCAAACGCGGGCACGCCCGCATTTTTTGCGCGCTCCAGGGCATAGGCTTCTTTTTTGCTGGAGATCACCAGCACAATTTCCCCGCTCTTGAGCAAGCCGCTGGCTTGGGCGTCCAGCAGCACCTGCAAATTCGTGCCCCCCCCGGAGACGAACACGGCTATGCGTTTTTTCATGGGCGCGGAGGCCGTTTTCAGTTCGTCCAGCATCAAACGCTCTAGCCTGGTGACGTCGGGGAACACGATGCGCACGCCGCGCCGGTGCAGGCGGAGCAGCTCACGGAAGTTTTGGCTGATTATGCGTTGCAACTGCGTATTGACAGGCACGGCGTTTTCCCGGACTATATGAACATGATCTATGTACTTGAGCGATATGGGGAACATGTTTTGCAGCAGGAACACAGACTCGCGCTGCGCGTACTCACCGATCACGATTTTCAGGCACTCGCCGTACTTCTCCTGGTCGATGGCGGCATATGGCCGGTACTTCTCCACGCGGCTGCTCATGGGGATCATCCACAGCAGCTTCGTTTTTTCGTCCCGCAGGCAAAAATAGGTAGGGCGCAGCGCGCCGCCCTCGTGATTGCGCATGAGCTTGCTGTCCCGCGCCGCTTCAAAGTAGCTGTCCTTGATGTGATACACATATCCCGGTACATGTTCCGTCAGATCCATAACGCGCCTCCCATGGGAAAGCCCCCGGCAAGCGGGGGCTCCATTTTCGAACCTTCTTTTGTACCCCGCTCCGGTGCGCGGCGAAAATTTGTCGAACCTTCTTTTGTACCCCGCTCCGGTTTGCGGCGAACATTTACATGATGGCTCTGCCATCATTAATATTATAAACGAATTTTCTTCGAATGTCAACTGTTTTTTCTGGAAAGCCAATTTTTTGCGAATTGAAACATTAATTGTCCAGCCGGCACCTGGTTGCGAAGAAGTTGGCGGAAAGGCCGCCGAGCTTGCGGCGAGGGTAGTTGTTGATCCAAGCGGCGGCGGCGTTGATGCGCCGCAGGGAGACCTTGCTGAAGTCGGCACCTTTTGGGAAGAATCGTCGAATCA